>NZ_CP156079.1:2871525-3177531 GCF_040892545.1 Paracidovorax avenae | reverse complement strand
GCGCACCGTGGCCAGCGCCGCCCGGCGCGTGGAACTGTCGGAACTGCGCTACCGGGCGGGCACGGAAGGGCGGCTGGAACTGCTGGACGCCCGGCGCCAGCAGTACGCGGCGCAACAAGCGCTGCTGGACCTGCGCCGCGCGGAGCTCGGCAATGCGGTGGCGCTCTACAAGGCGCTGGGTGGCGGGCTGGCCGAACGCGGGCCCTGGCCCGTGGCCGCTCTGCAGCCCGGGGGCACGGCGCCCTGAGACCGGCAGGAGGGCGCTGCAACGGGCGGAGGACGTCTCGCAGGCGCGTCAGGCCGGGTGCAGCGCTGCCAGCAGGCCCGCGCATGCATCCTCCACCACGTCCAGCACGTGCTCGAAACCGTCGGCCCCGCCGTAGTACGGATCCGGCACCTCGTGCGCCGGCAGGGCCTGGCGGAAATCGGTGAGACGGTGCAGGCGGCCGCGCCGTGCAGGCGGGCATAGTGCGCGCGCCGCGGCCTCATTGTTGGCGTCCATGACCAGCACGAGATCGAAATCCTCGAAGTCCTGGCGGCCTGGGGCCTGTTAACACTATGCAAGGGGTCGCGAAGCCCATCACAGCCCGCCCATCAAGGCGCGCGACGCCGTGCGTGTGTCCACACGTACAAGGAGCGCAACGCCGGGGGGCGGGCTGTGATGGGCTTCCCTTCGGGTTGCTTCGCGAAGGGGCCGCTTGCAGCGTTGCCCGTGCTTGCAAGGCCCCGGCCTTGCTACGCCCCGGCGCCTCGCACCCAGCCCCTTCGCGAAGCAACGCGATCCCCTTGCATAGCGTTAACAGGCCCTGGGTGCCGGGCACGCTGGGCGGACAGGTCGTATCCCCTGCGCCGCGCATGGGCCCGGGCGCGTTCGTCGGGCGGCTCGCCCACGTGGTAGTCGTGCGTGCCGGCGGAATCCACCTCGATCCTGCCCTCCAGGCCCGCATCCGCGGCCATTTTCTCGAGCACGCCGTGGGCCGTGGGGCTGCGGCAGATGTTCCCCATGCAGACCATGAGGATGCGCACGGGGGCATGGGAGGACTGGGCCATCCGGTCCCGCAGCGGGGCCAGGTCGGGAAGGGGAGCCGGTGTGGGGGTGTGGCTCATCGTCGTGGTCGCAAGGATGGGCCGGATGGTGCCACGCGCCGCGCCTGCATGCCGGCGATCGACGGAATCGCTTCGCGCATCGCCTCGAGGAAGACGCGCAGGCGCGCCGGCGGGTGGCGGGTGGGCGGATAGACCAGATGCACGGGCAGGGGGGCGGCCGTCCAGCCCGGCACGACATGCACCAGGCGGCCCGCGCGCAGGTCGTCCTGCACCACCCAGGCCGACACCAGGGCCGCGCCCAGGCCCGACAGTGCCGCGTTGCGCAGCGCATGGAGGCTGTCGGTGGCCATCCTCGGGCGGATGGCGATGGACTGCGGCCCGGCGGTGCCGTCCGGCTTCGCCGTGGCGGCCGGCGCGGGGGCGTCATCTGCCTCGGGATGCAGCTCTACCTCGCGCAGGTAATAGGTGCGCAGGGCCAGCCAGGGGAGGGCGCCCAGGCCCTGCGGGTGCGGCGGGGCGCCGCCGTGCGCCTCCAGCAGGCCTGGCGAGGCCACGACGATGCGGGGCACCTCGGCCACGTACGTGGCGACGACGGACGGATCCCGCACCGGCCCCACCTGGATCGCGCAATCGATGCCCTCGGTGATGAAGTCCGGCTGGCGGTCGTGCAGCAGCCATTCGACCGAAACCTCGGGGTACCGGCGCAGGAAGGCCGCCAGAGGCGCGATCAGCTGGTCCTGACCGAAGGCGTGCGGGGCCTGCACGCGCAGCAGGCCGCGGGGCGTGTCGTGCGCGCCGCGCAGGTCCGACTCCATCGCCTGCCACTGCTCCAGCAGTTCCCTGGCGTGGGTGAAGCAGCGCTCGCCATCTTCCGTGAGCTTCATGCCGTGGGTGGAGCGCTGCAGCAGCCGCAGGCCCATGCCGCGCTCCAGTGCCTGCAGGCGGCGGCTGACGGTGGGCTGGGTGGTGCCGAGCTGCCGCGCTGCTGCGGACAGGCTGCCGCTGTCCACGATGCGGACGAAGGTCTGCAGCAACTCGATGCGGTCGGCACCGTTCAGGAGCAGGGACGGGTTGGTCATGCGTGTAGCGTATATCGGATCTGCGCGCCGCTGGGCTACCGCATATCCTAAGGAGTGGAGACACTGCAGCCGTTGTCTTTCCCAGGCGTATTCCTATGACTTCCATTCATCCAGCGCATAACTCCCCTGGTCCGGCTCCGGCATCCCCGGGCGGTGCCGTGCAGCCCGCCGAGGTGCCGGCGGCATTGGTCCTGCTGCTGGCCACCACCGCCGGCGTAAGCGTGGCGTCGCTCTACTACAGCCAGCCGATGCTCGGCGTGCTGGGACCGGACATCCATGCGGACGCGCGCTCCGTCGGCTTCGTGCCCACCCTCACGCAACTGGGCTATGCGCTCGGCATCCTGCTGCTCGCCCCGCTGGGCGACCGGTACGACCGGCGCCGCATCATCCTCGCCAAGGCCGCGCTGCTGGCCGCGGCGCTGATGGCCAGCGCCATGGCCCCCGGCATCGCCGCGCTGCTGGCCGCCAGCCTGGCCATCGGCCTGTCCGCCACGCTCGCGCAGGACGTGGTGCCGGCCGCGGCCACGGTGGCGGCGCCGCATGCACGCGGCAAGGTGGTGGGCACGGTGATGACGGGCCTGCTGCTGGGCATCCTGCTGTCGCGGGTGGTGAGCGGCCTGGGCGCGGCAGCGTTCGGCTGGCGTGCCGTGTACGGCGCTGCCGCCGCCGCGGTCGCACTGCTGGGCGTGGCCGCCTGGCGCTGGCTGCCGCGCTTCGCGCCCACCACCCACCTGGGATACGGCGCGCTGCTCGCCTCCATGGCCGGGCTGTGGCGGTCGCAGCGCCCACTGCGCCGCGCAGCGCTGGCACAGGGGCTGCTGTCGGTCGCGTTCAGTGCTTTCTGGTCCACGCTCGCCGTGATGCTGCACAGCGAGTTCCACTGGGGCAGTGCGGCCGCGGGCGCCTTCGGTCTCGCCGGAGCGGCCGGTGCGCTCGCAGCGCCGCTGGCAGGCCGTCTGGCCGACCGCCGCGGGCCCGGCCTGGTCACGCGACTCGGATCGGGGCTGGCACTGGTCTCGTTCGCCTCGCTGCTGGCCGCGCAATGGCTTCCCGGCTGGGCGCAGCTCGGCCTGCTGGTGGCCAGCGCCATCGGCTTCGATTTCGGCATCCAGGCGGCGCTGGTGGCCCACCAGACCCTCGTCTATGGCCTGGAGCCCGCCGCGCGCAGCCGGCTGAATGCCCTGCTGTTCACCGGCGTGTTCATCGGCATGGCCGCGGGATCCGCGCTCGGCGCACTGGCCATGGCCCGCTGGGGCTGGTCCGGCGTGGCCCTGCTGGCCACGCTGGCCAGTGCGGGCGCGCTGGCCGTGCGCATGGCCGATGCGCGCGGCCGGGCTGCCCGGGGCTGAGCCACCGCAGCGTCCGTGCCAGGGCGCATGCCCGGCAGTGTTCCGGTCGGCGGAACAGGCCTCTTGCCCCTGGGGCTGCCATGGCGGCCGGGGCGGAGGGGGGCCCTGGCCATGTCATCATCGCCCCCGACATGAGTGTTCCTTCCCCCACGCATTCCGACTTCCTGCGGACCGCCGGCGAGATGAGCGAGCGGGTGCGCAGGCACGACTGGTCCTCCACGCCGCTCGGCCCCATGGAATCCTGGCCCGAGGCGCTGCGGGTGGCGGTGCAGATGGTGCTGGCGTCGCGCTTCCCCAAGTGCCTGGCCTGGGGGCCGGAAATGGTCTCCATCTACAACGACGCCTTCCGCGTCATCCTGGGGGCCAAGCCGGAAGCGCTGGGCCGTTCTTTCTTCGATGTCTGGGCCGAGGCATGGGACACGATCGGGCCGCTGGCCGGGCGCGCGCTCGCCGGGGAATCGGTCTTCATGGAGGATTTTCCGCTCGTCGTGCGCCGCCAGGACTACGACGAGCAGGCCTACTTCACCTTCTGCTACAGCCCGGTCTGCGATGGGGCCGGCACCGTGGTGGGCTTCATGGACACGGTCGTGGAGACCACCGGCAAGTTCCTGGCCCAGCAGCGGCTGCAGGACCTGGCTGCCACGCTGGAGCAGCAGGTGGCCGACCGGACGGCCGACCGCAACCGGCTCTGGCTGCTGTCGGACGCCATGCTGGTCGTCACGCGGCTCGACGGCACCATCGCCGCCGTCAATCCCGCCTGGCAGGCCACGCTGGGCTACCCGGAGGACGAGACCATCGGCCGCCGCATCCTCTCCTTCATCCATGACGACGAGGCGGTGCGCGTGCCGGGCGACGTGCAGCGCCTGGCCGAGGCCGTGCGCCACCAGGCCACGCTGCGTTTTCGCCACCGCAGTGGTGCCGACCGCTGGATCGACTGGACGGCGGTGCCCGGCGACGGCTTCGTGCAGGCCGTGGGCCGCGACGTGACCGACGAGCGCGCCCGCACCGAGGCCCTGCTGCAGTCCCAGGAGCGCGTGCGGCACAGCCAGAAGATGGAGGCGATCGGCCAGCTCACGGGCGGCATCGCGCACGACTTCAACAACATGCTGCAGGGCGTGGTGCTGCCGCTGCAACTGATCGGCCAGCGCCATGCGCGCGGCCACATGGACGACATTCCCCGCTACGTGGAGGCCGGCCTGTCGTCGGCCCGGCGCGCCGCCGCCCTCACGCAGCGGCTGCTGGCCTTCTCCCGGCGCCAGCCGCTGGACGTGCGGCCCGTCGATGTGGCCGCATCCATCCGCAACCTCGAGCCCATGCTGGCCAATACCTGCGGCGAGAACACGCGGCTGGATATCGACCTTCCCGCGGAGCTCTGGCCCGTGCTCACCGATGTGCACCAGCTCGAGAGCGCGGTGCTCAACCTCGCCATCAACGCCCGCGACGCCATGCCCGAGGGCGGCCGGCTGCGCATCACCGGGGGCAACATCGGCGAAGCGCAGGCGCTGCCGCCGCAGGAGCGCGAGGCGCTCGGGCTGCCGCCGGGCGACCTGGTGCGCCTGCAGGTGAGCGACACGGGCCACGGCATGTCCAAGGAAGTGCTGGACCTGGCCTTCGATCCGTTCTTCACCACCAAGCCGATCGGCCAGGGCACGGGGCTGGGCCTGTCGATGATCTACGGCTACATGCGCCAGTCGGGCGGCGCCGTGGCGCTGGAGAGCGAAGTGGGGCGCGGCACCTGCGTGTCGCTCTACTTCCCGCGCTCGTCCGAACAGGTCAGCGGCGACGCGCCGGCCAGCCTGGACAGCGCAGAGGCGGGCAAGCGCCCGGACTCGGTCCTGGTGGTGGAGGACGACGCCACGGTGCGCGAATTCGTCTGCGAACTGCTGCGCGACCTCGGCTTCCAGGTGATGTCGGCCCGAACGGGGGCCGAGGGCATGGCGATGCTGTCGGGCGCGATCCACTTCGACCTCCTCGTGTCGGACGTGGGGCTGCCCGGGCCCAACGGCCGGCAGGTGGCGGACTTCGCGCGCGAGCGCCTGCCCGGCATCCTGGTGCTGCTGATGACGGGCTACGCCGAGCAGGCCGCCATGGACCCCGGCTTCCTGGCCACCCACCGGATGGAGCTCATCGTCAAGCCATTCGATGCCCAGGCGCTGGTGCAGAAGGTGCTGGACATGGTGGGCACGCCCGGCCGCTGAACGCGCGGACCGGCGAAACCCCGGCGAGCCCGCGAAACCCCGCGGCGGTGGCGGGGCGGGCCGCGTGTTGCACAATGCGCTCCCTCATAACCGCGGCGTCTTTGCATCGAACCTCTGATTCTTTGGCATTCCGCCGCACAGGCCGTAGAGTCGCGGGTTCCGCGCCCAGGGCACCGCCGTGGTGCCGTCCCCGGGCGCCGTGCTCCTTCACTCTTCACCGTTTCCTTTTCTCCAGAACCGACCCTGCTCCCGTGCGACGGCCCTCCCGGGCCGCCCGCTGCCGGAAAAACCAGGGATCGCATCGCCATGATCGACTTACGGGGCATCACCCAGATTTACCAGGGGCCGAGCGGGCCCGTGGAAGCCTTGCGGGGCATCGACCTGCACATCCAGCCGGGCGAAGTGTTCGGCATCATCGGGCGCAGCGGCGCGGGCAAGAGCTCGCTGGTGCGCGTCATCAACCTGCTCAACCGGCCCACGGCCGGCGAGGTGATCGTGGCGGGCCGCGATCTCACGAAGCTCGGCGACGCCGAACTGCGCGCGGCGCGCCGCGACATCGGCATGGTGTTCCAGCATTTCAACCTGCTGTCCTCGCGCACGGTGTTCGGCAATGCCGCGCTGCCGCTGGAACTGGCCGGCATGGACAAGGCCGCCATCCGCGAGCGCGTGAACCCGCTGCTCGAACTGGTGGGCCTGTCGCACCTCGCAGACCGCTATCCGGCGCAGATCAGCGGCGGGCAGAAGCAGCGCGTGGGCATCGCCCGGGCGCTGGCCTGCCGGCCGAAGGTGCTGCTCTCGGACGAGGCCACGTCGGCGCTCGACCCGGAAACCACGCGCTCCATCCTGGCCCTCTTGCGGCAGGTGAACGAAGAGCTCGGCCTGACGGTGGTGCTCATCACCCACCAGATGCAGGTCGTCAAGCAGATCGCCGACCGCGTGGCCGTGATCGATGCCGGCCGCATCGCGGAAATCGGCCCCGTGCTGGACGTGTTCACGCGGCCCCGGCAGCCCATCACCAAGAGCCTGATCGACGAGATCGTCCCCCAGGAACTGCCCGCCAGCGTGCTCGACCACGTGCGCCACCTGGCCGCGCAGCTGCCCGAGGGCGAGACGGGCGAGCTGCTGCGCCTGTCGTACTCGGGCGAGCGGGCCTACCAGCCGATCCTCTCCGGACTGATCCGGGAGCACCGCCTGGACCTGTCCATCCTGCACGGCCAGATCGACGAGATCCAGCGCCAGACCTTCGGCTCCCTCGCGGTGTATGCGAGCGGCGAGCCCCCGCGCCTGGCGGCCGCGGTGGCGCAGTTGCGCGCCCAGGGCGTGGTGGTGGACGAAGTGAAAGTGGAAGCGGGAGTCTGAGGCGATGTTCGAGAACTTTACGGAAATGATGCTGGAGCTGTTCGCCACCTCGCTGTGGGAAACGCTCGTCATGGTGGGCATCTCGGGCGTGGTCGGGGCGCTGATCGGCATTCCCCTGGGCGTGTTCCTGCGCCTGACCGACCGCGGCGGCGTGCTGGAGAACGGCCCCGTCAACAAGACCGTGGGCTGGATCGTGAACGCCGTGCGCTCCACGCCGTTCATCATCCTGCTGGTGGCCATCATCCCGTTCACGCGGCTCATCACCGGGTCGTCCATCGGCACCGCGGCGGCCGTGGTGCCACTCACCATCGCCGCGGCGCCCTTCGTGGCCCGGCTGGTCGAGGCCTCGCTGCGCGAGGTGGATCCGGGCCTGATCGAGGCCGCCCAGGCCATGGGCGCGACCACCTCCCAGATCGTCTGGAAGGTGCTGCTGCCCGAGGCGCTGCCCGGCATCGTGGCCGGCCTCACGATCACCTTCGTCAGCCTGACCGGCTATTCGGCCATGGCGGGCGCCATCGGCGGCGGCGGGCTGGGCGACCTGGGCATCCGCTACGGATACCAGCGGTTCCTGCCGGACATCATGCTGGCCGTGGTGGTCGTGCTGATCTTCTTCGTGCAGGCCGTGCAGAGCCTGGGCGACTGGGCGGTGCGCCGGCTGAGCCACCGCTGACGGAACGTGCGTTTCACCCCCGCCCCGCGCGGAACTCGCCCGGGGTGAGGCCCAGCCGGCGCCTGAATGCGCTGCTCAGGTGGGCCTGGGTGGCGAACCCGCACTCGGCGGCGACGTCCGCCACGGACCGGCCCGGGTCGAGCAGCAGCTGCCGGGCCCGCTCGATGCGCCGCTCGATCACGTACTGGTGCGGCGACTTCTGGAAACACTGCCGGAACAGCCGGGCGAAGTGGTGCGTGCTGTAGCCGGTCGTGCGTGCCATCTCGGCCACGGAAATGGGCTGCCCGATGTGCTCGTCGATGTAGAGCCGCAGGCGCTCCCACTGCCCGCGCAGCTGCGGCCCGCTGGAGGGTGCCGCCAGGCGCCCGTGGCCGGAGCCGTCCCCGTAGCGTCCGCGCAGGTAGCTGGCCAGCGTGAGCGCGAGGGCCTGGACGTAGGCCGCTCCCAGTGGCATGCCCGCCAGTGCCTCGGCCTGCAGCCGCTGCATCAGGTCGGTGATGTGCGGATCCCGCACGCCGGTACGTGCCGGCATCCCTTCCCGGCCCTGCGCCAGCGCGCCGTCCAGGTGGAGCCAGGTGCATTCCATGGCATCGCCCCTCCAGCGCACGTCGCTCACCACCGCGCCCGCCGGCAGCAGATCCACCATGCCGCTCGTGCGGCGCCAGTTGCGGCGCTGGCCGTCGCAGCGCATTTCGACGTCGCAGGTTCCGCCGGTCCAGAGCGTGACCGTGTCCACCGGCACCATGCCGATCTGGGTGGTGCCCGTCCGCTCGAGCCGGAAGCAGCCCATGGGCGGGCCGGGCCAGGCGGAGGGCCTGCGTTCCACCGGGTTCGCGCAGGGGGTGGCGGAGCAGATGGCGGGAGCATCCATGCTCGCATGTTAGGAAGCCAGGCTTTGCGGAAGCTGACAGCGCCACCGCCAGCGGATCAGGGTGTTCCCTGGGTGGATTTTTGAATGCGGCCGCACGTTTTTGAAAGACCCGGCCGCGGCCCCGCTGCTACCGTGCCTGCCACCCGGATTCCGGTGAACAACGACAGGAGACACTTCATGGCGACTGCGCAGATTCCTTCTTCCTCCCTGCCCATCCGCCGGCGCACCCTGCTGGGTGCGCTGTGCGCGGGCGCGATCCTGCAGGGCTGCGGCGGGGGAGGGGGCGGCGGCAGCAGCCTCCCGGCCCTGCAGGCCGCCTGGAGCGCTGCGGTATCGGACTACAACGCCTCCTCGGCCCTGGGCAGCCCGGCGCCGGCGTTCATCCAGGACCGCACCATCCGCCAGGTGATGCGCCTGGCCGCGGGAGGCGACGGCGTACGGGTGCGGGTCTCCAACCTGTTCGGTCCCGGCGCGCTGGCGGTGGGATCGCTGCGCATCGCGCGCAGCGCCGGTGGCACGCGCACCGTACCGGGAACCGACGTGGCGCTGACCTTCGGTGGCCAGGCGTCGGTCACCATCCCGGCCGGGCAGGAGCTGTGGAGCGACGTGGTCGCGATGCCGCTCGACAGCCTGTCCGACGTGGCGGTCTCGCTCTACGTGGGGCCGCGCACGCCCCTGGGCACCTACCACCAGCTGGGCATGCGCAACACGTACATGGCCGCCGGCAACGTGGCAACGGCCGAGGACGTGGCGCCGGCGGAGGCTCCGACCACTTCCTACTACTGGATCAGCGGAATCGACGTGCGCAATACATCCGCGCAGGGCACGATCGTCACCTTCGGCGACTCGATCACCGACGGGCTGGCCTCCACGCTGGACGGTTCGCGCCGCTACCCCGATGCATTGGCGCGGCGCCTGGCGGCGGATCCGTCCCTGCGCGGCTTCAGCGTGGCGAACGCGGGCATCTCGGGCAACCGCATCCTGCACGACGGAGCGGGTCCCCGCGCCCTGGGCCGGTTCGACCGCGATGTGCTGCAACTGTCCGGTGCCACGCACGTGATCGTGCTCATCGGCATCAACGACATCGGCTTCTCCAACCTTGTGCCTTCGGAAGCGGTCACCGCGGACGAGATCATCGCAGGCCTCGCCACCCTGGTGCAGCGCGGGCGGGCCGCACGGCTCAAGGTGATCCTGGGCACGCTGCTGCCCTTCGACCATGTACTGGGCCCCGGACGGGCAACCGTCCCCGTACTACGACCAGGCGGGAGACGCCAGGCGCGCCCGCGTGAACGACTGGATCCGTTCCGGGGCACCGCAGGCCGACGGCGTCATCGATTTCGACGCCGCCATGCGCGATCCGGCCGCCCCGTCCAGAATGCGGGCCGCCTATGACAGCGGCGACCACCTGCACCCCGGCGACGCCGGCTACCAGGCCATGGCCGATGCCATCGATCTCTCGCTGTTCCGTTAGCTCCCCCGGATAGCCGGCGCCGATGTGCGTGATTGAAAAACCCGCCGCACGCGCTGCCTCCCGCATGCGTAACATTGAGTCACATTCAATCAAGCAGGTGAGACGCAATGGGTTTTTCTCGCATGACCGTCGCACGGCGGCTGGCCGTCGCCTTCGGTATCGTCGTGGGGCTGCTGGTCGTGGTGGCGGCGATCGCCCTCGTCAAGGTGCAGGCCATCGACAGGGCCCTGGCCGCCAATGGCTCCGAGCACGTGCCGATCCAGCGCTACGCCATCAATTTCCGGGGTTCCGCGCACGACCGCTCGATCGCCGTGCGCGATGTCGTCCTCGCTGCCACGCCGCAGGAGCGGGAGCGCGAGGTGGCGGTCATCGCCTCGCTCGCGGCGTTCTATGCACAGTCCGCGGGTCCGCTGGAACGCATCATCGGCTCGCCCGGAGCGGGCCCGGAACTGGCGCCCCTCTATGCCGACATCCAGCGGGCCGAGGCGCAGGCCGTGGCGACCACGCAGCGCATCGTGGCGCTCGCAGGCCAGGACAGCGCGCAGGCGCGCGAAGTGCTCTGGACGCAGGCCAAGCCCCAGTACGTGCAGTGGCTGGCGGCCATCAACCGGCTGATCGATTTCGAAGAGGCGCGCATCCAGGCCGAGAACGCCACGGCCATGGCGCAGGCGGGGGGATTCCGCGCCGTGATGGTGGGCGCTCTGGTCCTGGCGCTGGCCGCCAGCGTGCTGGTGGCCTGGGCCGTATCGCGCAGCATCGCCGGCCAGCTGGGCGCGGAGCCGCAGGCCCTGGCGGAGGTCGCGGGCCTGGTGGCGTCCGGCGACCTGGGCTCCGTCCGGGGGGCTGCCGCGGCGCGCGCAGGCAGCGTGCTGGCTTCCCTGGGCAGCATGCAGCAGAACCTGTCGTCGGTGGTCGCCCGGGTGCGCAGCGCTTCCGAGGCCATGGCGCACGGCGCGCTGCAGATCGCCGAGGGCAACTCCGGCCTGCTGCAGCGCACCGAGGCGCAGGCGCAGCACCTGGAGCACACGACGGCATCGATGGAGCGCATGACCCTGTCCGTCAACGGCAATGCCGAATCCGCGCGGCAGGCGGCGCAACTGGCGGCGTCGGCCAGCGCCGCGGCAGGCAAGGGCGGCGTGGTCGTGGGCGAGGTGGTGGCCACCATGACCGCGATCGCCGAGAGCTCCGGCAAGATTGCCGACATCATCGGCGTGATCGACGGCATCGCGTTCCAGACCAACATCCTCGCGCTCAATGCGGCCGTGGAGGCGGCGCGCGCGGGTGAGCAGGGCCGCGGATTCGCGGTGGTCGCCAGCGAGGTGCGCAGCCTCGCCCAGCGCAGTGCCGAGGCCGCGCGGCAGGTCAAGGCACTCATCGAGGACAGCGTGGCGCGTGTGGACGACGGGTCCCGCCTGGTGGGCCAGGCAGGCTCCACCATGGCCGACATTGTGGGGCAGGTGGAACGCGTCGCCCAGCTCATCGCCGAAATCAACGCCTCCACGGCGGAGCAGACCGGCGGCATCGCCTCGGTGGGCGAGGCCGTCGCTCAGCTGGACGAATCGACGCGGCAGAACGCCGCCATGGTGGAGCAGGGGGCCGCTGCCTCGCGCACGCTGGAGCAGCAGGCCGCCCACCTGGCGCAGGCCGTGGGCGTCTTCAAGCTGGCCGCCTGACCGGGCCGGGCCGGCGGTTTCCGGCATGAGGAAATGACAACCCGTTCTTTGGCGGAACGGGCCCGTGCCGATACGATCCGCCTCCACACATTTCGATTGGAAAGTCACTCCTGTGAACAAGCGTTCTCTTCTCCGCTCCCTCGTTGCTTCGTCGATCGCCCTGCTGCTGGCCCCTGGCGCGATGGCCCAGGACAAGCCCATCAAGGTCGGCGTGACCGCCGGCCCCCATGCGCAGATCTTCGAGCAGGTCAGGAAAGTGGCCGAGAAGGACGGCCTGAAGATCCAGATCGTCGAATTCAGCGACTATGTGCAGCCGAACGCGGCGCTGTCGGCCGGTGACCTCGACGCCAACAGCTACCAGCACAAGCCCTACCTCGATGCCCAGGTGAAGGACCGCGGCTACAAGCTGGTGTCCGTGGGCTACACGGTCAATTTCCCCATCGGCCTGTATTCGAAGAAGGTGAAGAAGCTCGAAGACCTCAAGGAAGGTGCGCGCTTCGGCATTCCCAACGACCCGACCAACGGCGGCCGCGTGCTGCTGGTGCTGCAGGACAAGGGCCTCATCAAGCTCAAGGACGGCGCCGGCCTCAAGGCCACGCCGCTGGACGTGACGTCCAATCCGAAGAAGCTCAAGTTCGTGGAGCTGGACGCCGCCCAGCTGGCCCGTTCGCTGGACGACCTGGACGCCGCCGCGATCAACACCAACTTCGCGCTGTCCGCCGGCCTCAACCCCAAGACCGACGCCATCGCCCAGGAAAGCGCCAAGAGCCCCTACGTGAACATCATCGCCGTGCGCGAGGCCGACAAGGACAAGCCCTGGGTGGCCAGGCTGGTGAAGGCCTACCACTCCGACGAAGTGCGCCAGTACATCGACACCCAGTTCAAGGGTGCGGTGCTCGCCGGCTGGTGAGGTGCCACGCCCCGAATGCGCGCTTGCCTGACAGGCAAGCTCCCGCGGGGCCGTGATCATGGAGAACTGCCGGGCCGCGCCACAGCGCGGCCCGGCTGCTTTCACCAGCCACTCAAGGAGTCTTCATGAGCCAATACACCATCGCCGTCCTCGTCGGCAGCCTGCGCAAGGATTCGTTCAACCGCCGCATGGCCGATGCGCTGGCCAGGCTGGCGCCGCCCGATTTCACGCTCACCCAGGTGCGCATCGACGACCTGCCGCTCTACAACCAGGACGACGACGGCCACCAGAGCGAATCCGTGCTGCGGCTGAAGTCCGAGATCTCGAAGGCCCAGGGCCTGCTCTTCGTCACGCCCGAATACAACCGCTCCATTCCCGGCGTGCTCAAGAACGCCATCGACCATGCGTCGCGCCCCTACGGGCAGAGCGTCTGGGGCGGCAAGCCGGCGGGCGTGATCGGCGTCTCCGTCGGCGCCATCGGCACGGCGCTCGCCCAGCAGCACCTGCGCAATGTGCTGGCCTACCTCGACGTTCCCACGCTCGGCCAGCCCGAAGCCTTCATCCAGGCCAAGGACGGCCTGTTCGCCGATGATGGCAGCATCGGCGAGTCGAGCCGGCAGTTCATCCAGACCTGGGTGGACAAGTACGCGGCCTGGGTTCGCCGCCACGCACAGGCCTGACCGGAGACCCGCACCCGGGCGGACCGGGCGGGCAGGGCGCCCGCACACCGCAGCGCGGTGTCAGGCCGCTTCGGCCAGCGCGGCAGCGGGTGCCGCGGCATGGGCCTGGATGTCGGCATCCGCGCTCGCCAGCGCCTGGGCCCGGGCGTCCGGTCCCATGGCCACGCCTTCGGCGCGCACGAAGCGCACATCGGTAATGCCGAAGAAACCGAACACCGTCTGGAGATAGCTCTCCTGGTGCTCCAGGGCCCGGCCGGCATCGCTCGTGGAATACACCCCGCCGCGCGACGAGGCCACGATCACGGTCTTGCCCTTCGCCAGGCCTTCGGGGCCGTTCGGGCCGTAGCGGAACGTGCGGCCGGGCTGCGCGATGCGGTCGATCCAGGCCTTGAGCTGCGTGGGGATGCCGAAGTTGTAGAAGGGTGCGCCGACCACGACCACATCGGCCGCGAGGAACTGGCTCACCAGCGACTCGGACACGGCGTTTTCGCGCTGCTGCGTCTCGCTCAGCCCGTCGGTCTGCCCCGTGCGGGGAGCCATCGCGTCCATGGTGAAATGGCCGGGAGCCTGTGCCACGAGATCGAGGTACTGCACCTCGGTGCCGGGATGGGCGGCCACCCAGGCGGCCACGGTCTTGGCGGTGAGCTGGCGCGAAACGGATGCGTTGCCGGTGATGGCGGAATCGATGTGCAGCAGTTGCATGGTATTTCTCCTGATGTCGGGTGAGTGGCCACACCATGTGGCGTTGATTGGATTGTGCGGCGGTGTGGATGCATTGATAAGGCAGAGCATTTACGATAGATCGTTCCATCCATGAGACGATGGGCAGGAGCCATGGCCATGCAAGACCTGAACGACATGCTGTATTTCGCCGAGGTGGTGGAACGGGGCGGTTTCGCTGCCGCGGGCCGCGCGCTCGGCATCCCGAAGTCCCGGCTGTCGCGTCGCGTGTCCGACCTGGAGGCGCAGCTGGGCGTGCGCCTGCTGCAGCGCACCACCCGCAAGCTGTCGCTCACCGAAATCGGCGAGTCCTACCTGCGCCACTGCCAGGCGGTGCGGGAGGCCGCGCAGGCTGCCTCCGATGCCGTGGCCGAGGTCCAGACGGAGCCGCGCGGCACGGTGCGCGTAAGCTGCCCGGTGACGCTCGCCCAGACGGTGCTCGGTGAGCTGATGCCGATCTTCCTGGAGCGCCACCCCCAGGTGCGGGTGGAGATGCAGGTCACCAACCGGGCCGTCGATCTGGTGGAAGAGGGCGTGGACGTTGCCCTGCGCGTGCGGCCCAACCTGGACGACAGCGGCAGCATGGTCGTCAAGCGGCTGGACGATGCCCGGCAGGTATTGGTGGCCAGTCCCGCCCTGCTGGCCCGGCAGGGCACGCCGGCCAGCGTGTCCGAACTGGCGCGGCTGGACAGCATGGCCATGTCCGCCATGGATGGCCGATCCAGCCTGCGGCTGGTCGGGCCGGAGGGCCAGGAAGAGGTGGTGCAGCTCACTCCCCGGTACGTGGCGGACGACCTGCTCACCCTCAAGTTCGCCGCACTCGCAGGCACCGGCCTGTGCTGGCTGCCCGATTACATGTGCCAGGCCGAACTGGGCGAAGGGCGCCTGGTGCGCATCCTGCCCGGCTGGTCCACCCCGCGCGGCGTGGTGCATGCGGTGTTCCCGTCGCGCCGCGGCCTGGCCCCGGCCGTACGGCGCTTCCTGGACTTCCTGGGCGAAACCGTTCCCGGGCACAACGAGGTGGTCTGCCGGCGCGGCGATACGCGCACTGCCTGATCACTACGCGCATGGCATTACACGCGCTTTACACACTTGCCGTACACTGTTTCGTAACTGATTGGTCACTTTCTGGACTCTTCGGTAAGTCACGTACGCGCAGCGACATCCCGGTGCGGGAACCGCAGGGCCGCAAATCCCTCACGCGTGCGCAGCCCCTGCCACGCAGGGCCTTCGTTGCCAGTCCCATCGCCCGCCCATGAACACCGCTGCCTGCCCGTCCCCGGTGACGTTCCACGTTCCTCCGCAATCCGTCCGCTGGCGCCGCCTGCGGCTGGCCTTCATGCTCCTGGGGCTGGCGGTCAGCGGCGCGGTCGCGTCCCTCCTTCCCGTCTCCGCCGGCTGGGAGAACGGCCTCCTTGAAGATATCCAGGTGGTGGTGCTGCTGGCGGGGGCCTGCATGGCCGTGCTGGTCGCCCGCGGGCGTACCGCCGGACGCGCCGCAGGCTCTGTGGCCAAAGGGCTCGCGCTGGCCTCGGCACCGGTCTGGTGCCTGATGGCGGCACGCGAACTGAGCTGGGGGGCCGCGCTGCTGCCCCCGATAGGTTTTTCTGCAGAGGGCCCGGTCTATTCCTCCTCCGTGCTCTGGTACAAGCCCGCGGTGGCCCCTCTGGCGCTCCTCGTGCTGGCGTGGTGCGCCTGGGTGCTCCTGCGTTCGCGGGTCCTGCGTGCCGTGCCCGCTTTGCTGCGCTCCCGGCAATTCGCATGGGCGGAACTGGCCATCCTGCTGCTCGCCGCCACGCTCAGCACCTATGCCGAAGGGCATCTGGGCCTGCCGGTCGCGCGCTTCCTTGCGGGCCGGGCCGTGGTCGTGGAGGAGTGGGCGGAACTGTTCGCCTACCTCGCCCTGGTGGCGGCCCAGTGGCAGGTTCTCCTGCTGCTGCGGCATGCGGGTGATCGTCGCCAGCCCCTCGAATAGATGAGATATTCATAAATTCAGAACCAGATATTCGTTTGGGTTTTATAGCTGCCCCACCAGAATCGCTCCATTCATGCATGCAAAGGAGCGATGCCCATGGCTGCAGCAGTCCCCCACAGCGAACCTCCGTGTCGGCAGCGTCCCTGCCATTCCTTCCCGGCGTCGCCGGCCGTCCGGAGGACCTCCGTGCGGAGGCTGCCATGAACGGCGCGGACCGCTCCATCATCGTGGTGCCGGGCTGGCGCGACTCCGGCCCGGGTCATTGGCAGACGCTCTGGGCGGAACGCCTGCCCGGGGCGCGCAGGGTCGTGCAGGACGACTGGATCACCCCGACGCGCGAAGCCTGGGTCCGGACGCTGGAGCGCACCGTGCTGGAGGCTCCCCACCCGGTGGTGATCGTCGCCCACAGCCTGGGCTGCATCGCATCCGCGCACATGGGCCCGCAGGCCCGATCCCGCGTGACCGGTGCCCTGCTGGTGGCGCCCGCCGACCCGGAGCGCCGCGCCGTGCTCAGCGATTTCGCCCCCGTGCCCTATGCGCCCTTGCCCTACCGCAGCATTCTGGTGGCCAGCAGCAACGATCCGTATTGCCCCATCCGCCTGGCAGGTGCCTATGCACGGGCCTGGGGCAGCGAATTCGTACGGCTGCAGCAGGCAGGGCACATCAACGTGGATTCCGGCCATGGCGAGTGGCCGCTCGGCTGGGCCTTGCTGCACTCTCTCACGGAGGATGTGGCCTGGGGACCGGGCGGCGGCGTGGAGCCGGTGCGCTCTGCGGCGTGAGTGCGCAGGGCCCATTTCCCGGTGCTTTATGCACCCAGCTGATTAATTAACAAGAATCTATTCTTTTGAGTTGGAAGCAGGGACGTTCACAATAGGTTGCATTCACAGACAACCTGGGTGACGCACACATGAATTCCCGGACGAGACTCAAGACCCTCCTGGCCGCCCTGGCCCTCGCCGCCACGGCGGGCGTGGCATCCGCGCAGACGGCCACGCTGCTCAATGTTTCCTACGACGTCGCCCGGGAGTTCTACAAGGACTACAACCAGGCCTTCGTTGCCCACTACAAGAAGACCACCGGCCAGGACGTCCGCATCGACCAGGCCCACGGAGGCTCCAGCGCCCAGGCCCGCGCGGTCAACGACGGCCTCGCCGCCGATGTGGTCACCTTCAACACCACCACCGACATCGACTTCCTCGCTGCCAACGGCGTGGTGGCGAAGGACTGGGCGAAGAAATTCCCCAACGACGCTTCGCCCACCACCTCCACCATGCTGTTCCTGGTGCGCAAGGGCAATCCCAAGAACATCAAGGACTGGGACGACCTGGTCAAGCCCGGTGTGCAGGTCGTGGTGGTGAACCCCAAGACCGGCGGCAACGGCCGATACGCCTACCTGGCTGCCTGGGGCTCCGTGCGCGAGAAGGGCGGCACCGATGCCCAGGCGGCGGAGTTCGTCGGCAAGCTCTACAAGAACGTGCCTGTGCTGGGCAAGGGCGGGCGCGACGCGACCAGCATCTTCCTGCAGCGCAACACGGGCGACGTGCTCATCACGTTCGAATCCGAGGTGCTGTCCATCGAGCGCGAGTTCGGCAAGGGCAAGGTCGATGCCGTCTATCCCTCGGTGAGCGTGGTGGCCGAGAACCCTGTCGCCGTGGTGGAGCGCACCGTGGCCAAGAAGGGCACTGGCGACCTTGCCAAGGCCTACCTGGACTACCTGTATTCCGACGAAGGCCAGGAAATCGCCGCCCAGCATGCGCTGCGCCCGCGCTCCGAAGCCGTGCTGAAGAAGCACGCCGACGTTTTCAAGCCGGTCAAGCAGTTCACTGTCGCCAAGTACTTCGGATCGCTGGGTGAAGCGCAGAAGGTGCACTTCAACGACGGCGGCCAGTTCGACAAGCTCTACACGCCCGGCGGCCGCTGATCCATGGGCGCGGCCATCCCTTCCCCGGGCGCCCGGGCGCCCGCGACCGGCCGTGCCCGCAGTGGCGGCTCCCGCCGCGTGCTGCCCGGCTTCGGACTCACGCTGGGCTACACGCTCTTCTACCTGAGCATCATCGTGCTCATCCCGCTGTCGGCGCTGCTGTTCAAGACCTTCACGCTCACCTGGGACCAGTTCTGGTCGGCCATCAGCGCGCCTCGCGTGCTGGCTTCGTACCGGCTCACTTTCGGCGCGTCCTTCCTGGCTGCGCTGGTCAACCTCGTGTTCGGACTGCTGATCGCCTGGGTGCTGGTGCGCTACCGGTTTCCCGGCAAGAAGATCGTCGATGCCCTGGTCGATCTGCCGTTCGCGCTGCCGACGGCTGTGGCGGGCATCTCCCTCACCGCGCTGCTGGCCGGCAACGGCTGGGTGGGGCAGTACCTGGAGCCCCTGGGCATCCAGCTCGCGTTCAAGCCCGCGGGCGTGGTCATCGCCCTGATCTTCATCGGCCTGCCTTTCGTGGTCCGCACCGTGCAGCCCGTGCTGGAGGACGCCGAGAAGGAACTGGAGGAAGCCGCGACCAGCCTGGGCGCGACCCGGTGGCAGATCTTCACCAAGGTCATCCTGCCTTCCATCACGCCCGCGCTGCTCACGGGCTTCGCCATGGCGTTCGCGCGCGCGGTGGGGGAATACGGCTCGGTGATCTTCATCGCCGGCAACATGCCCATGGTGTCCGAGATCACGCCCCTCATCATCATCGGCAAGCTGGAGCAGTACGACTACGCGGGTGCCACGGCCGTGGCCGTGGTGATGCTGGTCATCTCCTTCGCGCTGCTTTTCATCATCAACGCGCTGCAGGCCTGGCAGCGCAAGAGCCAGTGATGTCCCCCCTGAGTCGCTTCGCGCCTTCCCCCCAGGGGGGACGCAGCCAGTGGCCGGGCAAAGCCCGTTCCACGGCTGCCCTGGCCTGTGCCGTGCCTGCAACGGGTGCCGTGCGCTTTGGAGAATGCCCTTGAACAACCATTCGACACGCGTTGTCCGCCGAGCCCAGGCCGGCACCACCGAAGCCCCCTGGGTCCGCTGGACGCTGATCGGGGTCGCGCTGGCCTTCCTGCTGCTGTTCCTCGTGCTGCCGCTCGCGGCCGTGTTCACCGAGGCGCTGCGCAAGGGCGTCGGAGCCTACCTGGATGCGCTGCGCGAGCCCGACGCCTGGTCCGCCATCCGCCTCACGTTGATCACCGCGGCCATCGCGGTGCCGCTCAACCTCGTGTTCGGCGTGGCGGCTGCCTGGGCCATCGCCAAGTACGAGTTCCGCGGCAAGGCCTTCCTCACGACGCTGGTGGACCTGCCGTTCTCCGTCTCGCCCGTCGTGGCGGGCCTGGTGTACGTGCTGCTGTTCGGCGCCAACGGCTGGCTGGGCCCGTGGCTGGCCGCGCATGACATCAAGATCATCTTCGCCGTGCCGGGCATCGTGCTGGCGACCGTCTTCGTCACGTTCCCCTTCATCGCGCGTGAGCTCATTCCCCTGATGCAGGCGCAGGGCAGCGACGAGGAGCAGGCCGCGATCGTGCTCGGCGCGAGCGGCTGGCAGACCTTCTGGCATGTGACGCTGCCCAACATCAAGTGGGGGCTGCTGTACGGCGTGATCCTGTGCAATGCACGCGCCATGGGCGAGTTCGGCGCCGTGTCGGTGGTCTCGGGGCATATCCGCGGCCAGACCAACACCATCCCGCTGCACGTCGAAATCCTCTACAACGAGTACCAGTCCGTCGCGGCCTTCGCTGCGGCCTCGCTGCTGGCCCTGCTGGCGCTGGTCACCCTGGTGATCAAGACCTTCGCGGAGTGGCGCAGCGAGCAGGAGCGCAAGGCCGCAGCCCAGCTTCCGCCGGAGCGGCCCACCCCCTTCCCTGCCGCTTCCGCCACGACGACCCGCTGACCCAGGACCGGGAGACACACATGAGCATCGAAATCCGCAACATCAGCAAGCAGTTCGGCGACTTCCAGGCCCTGCGGGACGTGAGCCTGGACATCCAGTCCGGCGAGCTCATCGCGCTGCTCGGGCCGTCCGGCTGCGGCAAGACCACGCTGCTGCGCATCATCGCGGGGCTGGAGACACCCGACACCGGCAGCATCCACTTTTCCGGCGAAGACACGACCGACGTGCACGTGCGCGACCGGGGAGTGGGCTTCGTGTTCCAGCACTATGCGCTGTTCCGCCACATGACGGTGTTCGAGAACGTGGCGTTCGGCCTGCGCGTGAAGCCGCGCTCCGAGCGCCCGTCCGAGGCGCAGATCCGCCAGAAGGTGACGGACCTGCTCAAGCTCGTGCAGCTCGACTGGCTGGCCGATCGCCACCCCTCGCAGCTGTCCGGCGGGCAGCGCCAGCGCATCGCCCTGGCGCGGGCGCTCGCCGTGGAGCCCAAGGTGCTGCTGCTGGACGAACCCTTCGGCGCGCTGGACGCCAAGGTGCGCAAGGAACTGCGCCGCTGGCTGCGCCGGCTGCACGACGAACTGCACGTGACCTCGATCTTCGTCACGCACGACCAGGAAGAGGCGCTGGAGGTGGCGGACCGCGTGGTGGTGATCAACCAGGGGCGCATCGAGCAGAGCGGCTCCCCCCAGGAGGTCTGGGACCAGCCGGCGAGCCCCTTCGTCTATGGCTTCCTGGGCGACGTGAATCTGTTCCACGGCCGGGCGCACGAGGGCCTGGTGCACGTGGAGGGCATGGCCATCGATTCGCCCGAGCATGCCTCCGCCCAGAATGCCGCCGCCTTCGCCTATGTGCGCCCCCACGACCTGGACGTGGAGCGCTATTCGCCGGGGCAGGGCGTGGGCGCCGACGGCCGTCCCCGCGGCATCGTGGCGCAGCTGTCCCGCGCCATCGTGGTCGGCCCGATCGCGCGCCTGGAACTTATCCCGGATACCGATCACAAATCAGCGGACAATGCGGAGCCCGAAGCCCTGATCGAAGCGCAGATACCGGCGCAGCAGTTCCGGGATGCGGGTTTCAGGGAGGGTGAAACGCTGGTGGTGACGCCGCGCCGCGCCCGCGTTTTTCTGGACCACGCCGCGGGCATCTGACACGCTGCATCCTTGCCGGATGCCGCCTGCGGCGCCCGGGTTTTCAAGGACAAGGATTCCATGGTTTCGAACTGGTTGGATGCCGCACCGCGCCGCGTGCTGGCCCTCATCTCCGCGGCCTGCATCGCGATGCTCGCCTTCGGCATGTACCTGCAGCACGTGGTCGGCCTCGAGCCGTGCCCCATGTGCATCGTGCAGCGCTACGCGCTCATCGGCGTGGCGGTGTTCACGGGCCTGGGCAGCCTGCGCGGTGGCCGTGGCTGGTGGATGACCTGGGGCGTGCTGGCGCTGCTGCTGTCCGGCTTCGGCGCCTTCGTGGCGGCGCGCCAGAGCTGGCTGCAGTGGTATCCGCCCGAGATCGCCACCTGCGGGCGCGACTTCTACGGGATGATCGAGAATTTTCCGATCAGCCGCGCCATTCCCATGATCTTCCGCGGCTCCGGCGATTGCGCGGCCATCGACTGGACCTTCCTGGGCGGCAGCATCGCCAACTGGTCCTTCGTCTGCTTCGTCGTGATGGCCCTGGTGCTCCTGGTGATGCTGGTCCGTGCGCCGCGCCGCAGCCGCGGCGGGTTTTCCGCGGCCTGAGCCGCCGGACTGCCGGGCCCTGCGCCCGCCGGCTAGTCGCCGGACGCTTGCGATCCGTCAGGCGCCAGTGCCGGGCCGGGCGGAAAGAGCTGTACGGGCTGCCCCTCGTGCCACGCCGGGGCCTTGTGCATCACCTGTTCGAAGAGCGCCCCGCTTTCCCATGCCGCCAGCCACGCCTGCAGTCGGGGCCAGGGCCGGGCGTCCCAGGCGGTGCGGTCGATGGCCGCGTACTGGCGCACGAAGGGCATGAGCGCCACATCGGCCAGCGCGGCGCGGCTTCCGCACAGGAATGCGCCGCGGGCCAACCTGTCCTCCAGGCCTTCGAGCCATGCCCGGGCCTGTGACTGCGCCGCGCCGCGTGGTACCTCCGGATGGCGTTCGGGGTACTTGCACCGGTCCAGCGCCTGCTTGAAAGGTCCGTCGCAGGAGGCGAGCAGCGCTTCCACGTCGTCCGGCTCGCCCACCTGCAGCCAGCCCGCGGGGTCACGCTGCGCCAATGCCCACCGCATGATGTCCAGGCTCTGCTCCAGCACCCGGCCCCCGGGCAGCACCAGGACGGGCACCGTGCCTTTGGGCGACGCCGCCAGCAGCGCCGCCGGCTTGTCGCGCAGCACCACTTCCCGCCATTCGCAGCACTGTCCGCTGGCAGCGATCGCCATGCGTGCCCGGATCGCATAGGGGCATCTCCGGAAGCTGTAGAGCACCGGCAGCGATGTGCCGGCTTCCGCCGGGTCCTGGCCATGGTCTTGCGCAGCGGAGCTGCTGGCCTGGCCAGCGCGGGACGGCATGGGCAGGCGGGCGCCCAGGTGCTCCGTGCCGCGCTGCCGGGCCAGGGCCATCTGCCGTTCCCGCTCGGCCAGCGCCCGTTCTTCTTCGGCGGGCCGCGTGCCGCGGCAGTGCGGGCACCGCACGCCCGGCAGGTAGTCGGGCGAGGCCAGGTCCTGCGGGCCGAGCGGCATGCGGCAGGACCGGCACAGGTGCCGGTGCGTTCCGGGCACGAGGCCGTGGGACACGGAGACCCGTTCGTCGAAGACGAAGCAGTCGCCTTCCCAGCGGCTGCCTTCGGCGGGCATGTCTTCCAGGTACTGCAGGATCCCGCCTTCGAGGTGATAGACCTCGCCGAACCCCTGCATGCGCAACAGCGCCGTGGATTTCTCGCAGCGGATGCCTCCGGTGCAGAACATCGCGACGCGCGGCTTGCCGGCCAGGAGGCCGCCCGGTGCGGTCTGCGCCTCCACCCAGGCGGGAAACTCGGTGAAGCTCCGCGTCTCCGGCCGCACCGCACGCGCGAAGCTGCCGATGGCGCTCTCGTAGCCGTTGCGCACGTCGATCACCACCACCTCGGGGTCATCGATGAGCGCGTTCCAGTTCCCGGGCTTCACATAGGTGCCGGCATCGCGGGCCGCGTCCACGCCAGGAACGCCCAGGGTGACGATCTCGCGCTTGACCCGCACGCGCATGCGGTAGAAGGGCATGCGGTCACCCCAGGCTTCCTTGTGCCGCAGGCCTGCCAGCGGCGGCTGGGCACGGAGCATGGCCAGCACCGCCTGCACGCCCTCCGCCGTACCGGCAATGGTGCCGTTCACCCCCTCCGGGGCCAGCAGCAGCAGGCCGCGCACGCCATGGCGGTCGCATTCGGCCTGCAGGGGCCCGCGCAACGCCTCGCAGTCGGGCAGCGTCGCGAAGTGGTAGAGGGCAGCGGTCAGGATCTGGGGCATGGGGCGGGGATGATAAGCCGGGGGGCTACGGCACCACGGCCGGAGACGCCGACGGCTCCATGGGCGCGCCGCTCACGGCGCAGGCTTGCAGCAGCCATTCCCGGAAGGCCGTGAGCGCGGGGGATGCAGCGCGTGACCGCAGCCGCGTGAGCCAGTAGGCCCCGAGCGCGATCTCGTGGCCGAACGGCCGCACCAGCCGGCCCTGTCGCAATTCGCGCTCGAACAGGCGCGCGGGAAGCAGGGCCGCGCCCGCGCCCTGCGCCGCTGCTTCGGCCAGGGCCAGGGACGAGTCGAACACCGTACCCCGCACCACCGGGCAGGCCACGCCCGCGGCACCGAACCAGGCGGCCCATTCATCGGCGCGGTAGGAGCGCAGCAGCGGTTCCCGCGCCAGGTCCGCGGGGACGCGCAGCCGGGCGGCGAGTGCGGGCGAGCACATGGGCGTGAGGGGCGCTTCCAGCAGGCGGTCCGACTCGGTGCCGTGCCAGGCCCCGTCGCCGAAACGGATCGCACAGTCCAATCCTTCGCCCGCGAGGTCCACCCGGTTGTTGTTGGTAAGCAGGCGCAGATCGACGAACGGGCACTGCTGCTGGAACGCCTGCAGCCGCGGCAGCAGCCACCCCACGGCGAAGGTGCCCACGGCGCCTACGGTGAGCACCTCGCGCGGGCGCGTATCGCTGCACTGCGCCAACGCGCGCTCGATGCGGCCGAACGCGTCCGCCAGCGCCGGCAGCAGCGCCAGCCCTTCGTCGGTGAGCGCCAGCCCGCGCGGCAACCTGCGGAACAGCGGCTTGCCCAGACGCTCTTCGAGATTGCGAATGTGCTGGCTCACCGCGGTCTGCGTCACGTGCAGCTCTTCCGCCGCGCGGGTGAGATTCAGGTGCCGCGCCGAGACTTCGAACGCTCGCAGGGCATTGAGCGGCAGGTGCATGGGTGCGAGGGTGAAGTTTTTCTGGGGAGAGATGCCAATTATTGTCGATGGTCACCGGGCGAGCGGGCCGATATCGTTGCGGCCATTGTTCAACAATGGAGCGACGAAATGGCGGTGCTGAGACGGACGTGGATGGTGGCGGCGGTGTGTGGGGCAGCGGCCCCGTGGGTGCCCGACGCGTGGGCCGAGGGCAAGAAATCCATGGGGTCCGCTGCGGGCGCATTCGCCCGCGCGGTGCAGGAGGTCGAAGCGTCCGTGGGAGGACGCCTGGGGGTGGCGCTGCTCGACATGGCCACCGGGCGCCAGGACGCGCACCGGGGCGACGAACGGTTTCCCCTGTGCAGCACGTTCAAGCTGCTGCTCGCGGCGCACGTGCTGCGGCGCGTGGACCAGGGGCAGGAACGGCTGGACCGCCGCATCAGCTACCGCCAATCCGACCTGGTGGAATATTCGCCGGCGACGGAGCGCCATGCGGACGGCGATGGCATGACCGTGGAGCAGCTGTGCGAGGCGGCCGTCACGCTCAGCGACAACACGGCCGCCAACCTGCTGCTGGGCACGCAGGGCGGGCCACTCGAACTCACGGCCTGGCTGCGGTCGCTGGGCGACACACAGACCCGGCTGGACCGCATGGAGCCCGGGCTCAACGATGTGCCCCCCGGGGAGGTGCGCGATACCACCACGCCCCGTGCCATGGCCCACACCGTGTGGGCCGTCACCCAGGGGGAGGCGCTTTCCGCCGCGGCGCGCGCGCGGATGCTCGCCTGGCTCGTGGGCAACCGCACAGGCGACCGGCGCCTGCGGGCCGGCATGCCGGATGGCTGGCGCATCGGCGAGAAAACGGGCACCGGTCCGCGCGGGACCAGCAACGACGCCGGCCTGTTCTGGCCGCCGGACCGCAGTGCGGTGATGGTGAGCTGCTACCTGACGGGCAGCCCGGCGCCCGCGGAGCGGCGCGATGCCGCGATCGCCCGGGTCGGCACGCTGGCCGCACGCTGGGCCCTGGAGGGCGCAGCCCCCGCGGTCAGGGGCTGACCATCCCCCTGGAAGACCTCAGAGCGTCTTCACCAGGACCTGGCTGCGGCGGTCCCAGTTGTATTTCTTCTTGCGGGCCTCGGGCAGCCAGTCCGGATCCACCGGCTGGAAGCCGCGCTTGATGAACCAGTGCATCGTGCGGGTGGTGAGCACGAACAGGCTCTTCAGGCCCATCGCGCGGGCGCGCTGCTCGATGCGCTTGAGCAGCTTTTCCCCGTCGCCCGTGCCCTGGCTCTGCGGCGACACCGTGACGGCGGCCATCTCGGCGGTGCCGGCTTCCGGATACGGGTAGAGCGCGGCGCAGCCGAAGATCACGCCGTCGTGCTCGATGATGGTGTAGTTGGCGACATCGCGCTCGATCTCGGTGCGGTCGCGCTTGACCAGCGTGCCGTCCTTCTCGAACGGCTCGATGAGCTGCAGGATGCCGCCCACGTCGTCCGGCGTGGCCTCGCGCAGTTCCTCGAGCTTTTCGTCCACCACCATGGTGCCGATGCCGTCGTGCACGTAGATTTCCAGCAGCAGCGCGCCGTCCACCGCGAACGGAATGATGTGGCTGCGCTCCACGCCGTTCTGGCAGGCCTTCACGCAGTGCTGCAGGTAGAAGGCCGTGTCCGTCGGCTTCTGGCCCGGGGGCACGCGGGCCAGCATCTGCCGTGCCTGCGCCAGTGGCAGTTCGGTATCGATGGGGTTGTCCTCGCTCTCGGGCTGGTCGGGGTCGGTGCGAATGCCCGGCACCTCGCAGACGAAGACGAGCTTGTCCGCCTTGAGCGCGATGGAAACGGATGTCGCCACTTCCTCCATCGTGAGGTTGAAAGCCTCGCCGGTGGGCGAGAAGCCGAAGGGCGAGATCAGCACCAGCGCGTCCATCTCCAGCGAACGGCGGATGCCCGCCACGTCCACCTTGCGCACTAGCCCCGAATGCTTGAAATCCACGCCGTCCACGATGCCCACGGGGCGCGCGGTGATGAAGTTGCCCGAGATCACGCGCACGGTGGAGCCCGCCATCGGGGTATTGGGCAGGCCCTGGCTGAATGCGGCCTCGATCTCGTAGCGCAGTTGCCCGGCCGCTTCCTGTGCGCAGTCCAGTGCCACGGAATCCGTGATGCGGATGCCGTGCGAATAACGCGCCGCATGCCCCTTGGCCGCCAATTGTTCGTTCACCTGTGGCCGGAAGCCATGCACCAGCACGATCTTCACGCCCATGGCCTGGATCATCGCCAGGTCCTGCGCGATCGCCTGCAGCTTGCCTGCCGCGATGGCCTCGCCCGTGAGCGCGATCACGAAGGTCTGGTGGCGGAACTTGTGGATGTAGGGCGCCACCGACCGGAACCAGGGCACGAAGGTGAAATTGAAGACAGCGGACATGGCGGAAAGATGAAGGGGCGGGGCCGGGAGCCTGCGCGGTCGGGCAGGCGGTGGTTGTCGGGGAGGCGGGCGCCGTGCGGTGCGCGCCGGATTATCGTCGCCAGCGCCCGGGGCTGAAAGGCGCGATATCGATCTCCGGCGGGCAGCCGTCCAGCAGTTGCGCCACCACGCGGCCCGTGCGCGCCGACGAGCCCAGTCCGACATGGCCGTGCCCGTAGGCGTGGACCACGTCCGCGCAGCCGGCCGCGGGGCCGATGCAGGGCAGGCCGTCGCTGGTGCTCGGGCGACGGCCCATCCAGAACCGGGCGCCACTTTCCAGTGCTGGGCGCTGCAGGGCGGGGTAGAGCGCGAACAGATGCTCCAGCAGGATGCGCGCGCGGCGCCAGTCCGGCGCGGCCTGCAGTCCGGCGATCTCCACCTGGCCCGCCACGCGCAGGCCATGCGCCATCTGGTGGACGATGAGCTTGCGGTCCATCACCATGGTGGAGGTGCGCGGTCCGGGAGGCGGTGCCTCGCCCGGCAGGGCACGCACGTCCAGCATCGCGTGGTAGCCGCGTTCGGTATCCAGCCACACCCGGTCCCCTGCGTCGCGCGCAAGGGGCGGGAGTAGGCGCCGGCTGCGATCACCGCGGCATCGCAGGGCACGTCGCCTGCGTCGGTCCGGATGGCGGCCAGGCGGCCGGATGCGATGCGCAGGCCGGTGGCGCGTGCGGCGACGCGGCGCGCACCCAGTGACTGGGCATGCGCGGCCAGGGCCTCCAGATAGGCGCCCGGGTTCGCGCAGTGGCCCGCCTCGTCAACCCGCACGCCGAAGCCGTACTCCGGGGCCAGTTCGGGCTCCTGCGCGCGCAGCCCGCCGGCTTCCAGCGTCCGGAAGGCGATCCCTTCCTCGCCGCGCAGGCGCCAGCCGAGCGCGTCGGCCTCGAAGTCCGCGCGCGAGCGATAGACATGCAGCAGGCCCCGCTGCGCGACCAGATGCGGCACGCCGGCTTCAGCTGCCAGCCGCGCGTGCAGCGCAGGCGCGTCCCGCAGCAGTTGGCGCAGCGCATGCGCGGTGCGGGCCACCCGGCCCGGCGTGCGCCCGGAGCGCAGGAAGCGCCAGAGCCAGGGCAGGGCGCGGGGCAGGTAGCCCCAGCGCACGGTGAGCGGGCCCTGCGGGTCCAGCAGGTAGCCTGGCAGCTGTTTCCACATGCCCGGGCCCGAGGGGGGAAGGATGGAATGCGACGACAGCCAGCCCGCGTTGCCGTAGCTCGTGGCTTCCGGCCCGCCGGGTGCATGGGGATCGAGCAGCGTCACGGAGCGGCCGGTGCGCAGGATTTCGATCGCGCACGCCGTGCCCACGATGCCTGCGCCGATCACGGCGACATGGCGCCGCCGGTCGGCCCGGGCCGGCACCGGAGATGCAGATGACGAGGGAGAGAAATCAGGGGAGAGGGGGATGGGCATCGCGGCGCGGGCAGGGACCGATGGGCGTCCCGGTGCTGCCATTGTCCACGGAATCGGTGGGGCGCCGCCGCCGTGCAAGGGCAGGACGGCGGCGCACGGGGCTTCAGCCGTCCCAGCCGCGGCGCAGTGCTTGCTGCAACGCCATGCGGTCGGCGCGGCGCTGAGCGCCCTGGCTGCGGATGTGGCGTCCTCCGCCGCCCCCCAGGCTGCGCGCCGCCAGGGCGCGCGCGACGGGGTTGCGGGGCGGCGCGCTGGCCTCGACATGCAGCGCGATCGGCTGCTTCATGCGGCGCAATGCCTTCACCCGGCCTGCCTCGTAGGCGCGGGAGCGTTTCTGTGCACTCATGCGTGCGGTTCCTCACAACGAAAAAAGCCCCGGCTGGACGGCCGGGGCTTCGCGTGCCTGCCACTCCATGGGAGGGCAGCGCGGCCTCGTGCCGGACGGTGTGTGAAACGGAACACACGGTCCAGCCGGGGCGTGGGGAACCGTGGTCAGTCGATGCGGTGGAACGAAAGGGTCATGGGGAAAGCTCCTGTCCTGTGGGGCACCGCGGCAAGGTTGCTCGTTGCCGTGGCGAAATGGGGCGGATGCGTGCCGGAGGCGGGCCTGGGCCAGGCCGGCGCAAGCGGCGCTGCGGATTTTCTCCGGTGCCGCCGCGTGCACGCAAGGCTGCCGGATGGCCTGCGTTGCACCACGCCAACGGATCGTTCGGATAATGCGGGTCTCTATGACAGGTTCCGCGCCCCCGAAATCCCCCATCCCCCAGCCCGCCCCGTCCGCACCGCCACGCCGTGAGGCCCCGGCCGCACCGCTGCGCATCGAGTTCCCGCCCGGCCTGCCGGTCTCGGGCAAGCGCGAAGAGATCATGGCCGCGATGCAGGCCCACCAGGTCATCATCGTCTGCGGCGAGACCGGCTCGGGCAAGACCACGCAGCTGCCCAAGATCGCGCTGGCGCTCGGCCGCGGCAAATGCAACGCCAGGCCGGGCGAGAAGGGCCGCCTGATCGGCCATACGCAGCCGCGGCGGATCGCGGCCAGCAGCGTTGCCAAGCGCATCGCCGAAGAGCTGCAGACGCCGCTCGGCGACGTCGTGGGCTACAAGGTGCGCTTCCAGGACCGCCTGTCGCGCGATGCCTCCGTCAAGCTCATGACGGACGGCATCCTGCTCGCCGAGACGCAGACCGACCCGCTGCTGACGGCCTACGACACGATCATCATCGACGAGGCGCACGAGCGCAGCCTGAACATCGACTTCCTGCTCGGCTACCTCCGCCAGATCCTGCCGCGCCGGCCCGACCTGAAAATCGTGGTCACCTCGGCCACCATCGATGCCGAGCGGTTCGCGAAGCACTTCGAGTCGGCGAAGGGGCCTGCACCCGTCATCTACGTGTCCGGCCGCACCTTCCCGGTGGAGCAGCGGTACCGGCCCTTCGAGGAAAGCCGCGACTACGGCTTGAACGAAGCCATCTCCGACGGCGTGGACGAGCTCTGGGCGGGCAACGCCGCGGGCGACATCCTGGTCTTCCTGCCGGGCGAGCGCGAGATCCGCGAGGCGGCCGACCACCTGCGCAAGCACCTGGCCCACCAGCCGGTGATGCGCGGCGCCGAAGTGCTGCCGCTGTTCGCGCGCCTCTCGCAGGCCGAGCAGGACCGCATCTTCGAAGGCCACACCGGCCGCCGCATCGTGCTGGCCACCAACGTGGCCGAGACATCGCTCACGGTGCCGGGCATCCGCTACGTGATCGACGCCGGCACCGCGCGCGTGAAGCGCTACAGCTTTCGCAGCAAGGTCGAGCAACTGCTGATCGAGCCCGTGAGCCAGGCGGCAGCCAACCAGCGGGCGGGCCGCTGCGGCCGCGTGGCCAACGGCATCTGCATCCGGCTCTACGACGAGCCCGACTTCAACAGCCGGCCGCGCTTCACCGACCCGGAAATCCTGCGCTCCTCGCTGGCCGGTGTGATCCTGCGCATGAAGTCGCTGCACCTGGGCGACGTGGCGCAGTTCCCGTTCATCGAGGCACCCTCGGGCCGCGCGATCGCCGACGGCTACCAGCTGCTGGCCGAACTGGGCGCGGTGGACGATGCCAATGAACTCACGCCCATGGGCGTGGAACTCTCGCGACTGCCGCTCGACCCGCGCGTGGGCCGCATGATTCTCGAGGCGCGCGACCGCCAGGCACTGGACGAAGTGCTGGTGATCGCCTCGGCCCTGTCGGTGCAGGACGTGCGGGACCGGCCGCTCGAAGCCCAGCAGCAGGCCGACCAGGCCCATGCCAAGTTCGACGACGAGAAGAGCGAATTCAGCGGCTACCTCAAGCTCTGGAAGTGGATCAACGAGGCCCGCGGCGGCGCGCCGAGCCTGCCGTCGGCACGGGCGCAGCGCGATGCCGCGCGCAAGGGGGCACCCTCGCAGGCCGTGCTGCCCGTGGCGCAGCGCCAGGCACGCGGCAGTGCCGACGCAGCCGCGCCCGCAGTGGCCGCCGCGGCGTCCGTGCCGGCCTCCGCACCCACCCACAAGCTCAGCAACCGGCAGTACGAATCGCTGCTGCGCCAGAACTTCATCAGCGTGCGGCGCCTGCGCGAATGGCGCGACATCCACACGCAATTGCTCACCGTGGTCACCGAGCACCGCTGGCGCCTCAACACCCAGCCGGCCAGCTACGAGCAGATCCACCGCTCCATGCTCGCCGGGCTGCTGGGCAACATCGGCGTGAAGAGCGAGGAGGAAGACTGGTACCTCGGCGCGCGCGGCATCAAGTTCTACAAGCATCCCGGGGCGCACCTGTCGAAGAAGCCCGGGCGCTGGATCGTGGCGGCGGAACTGGTGGAGACCACGCGCCTCTTCGGGCGCGGCATCGCTGCCATCGAGCCGCAGTGGATCGAGGAGATGGGCGGCCACCTGCTCAAGAAGCAGATGCTGGACCCGCACTGGGAGCGCAAGGCCGCGCAGGTGACGGCGCTGGAGCGCGCCACGCTCTACGGCATCGTCATCTACAACAACCGCCGCGTGAATTTCGGCAAGGTGGACCCGCGCACCGCCCGGGAAATCTTCCTGCGCGAGGCGCTGGTGGGCGACCAGTGGCCGCAGGACTGGGAGCGGCGCCTGCCGTTCCTGACGGCCAACCGCAAGCTGATCGCCAAGGTGGAGGAGCTGGAGCACAAGTCGCGGCGCCAGGACGTGCTGGTGGACGAAGAGCTCATCTACGCCTTCTACGACCAGCAGGTGCCCGCCGACATCTGCACCGGTGCCGATTTCGAATCCTGGTACCGCGAGGCCAGCCGCGTGAAGCCGGACCTGCTCAAGCTCACGCGCGATGAGCTGATGCGCCACGAGGCCGCCGGCATCACCACCAGCGCCTTCCCGCGGGTGGTGCGGCTGGGCGGCGTGGACTGCGCGGCCACCTACCTGCACGAACCCGGCGACTCGCGCGATGGCGTCACCGTCACGGTGCCGCTCTTCGTGCTCAACCAGGTCAGCGAAGAGCGCTGCGAATGGCTGGTGCCGGGCATGCTCAAGGACAAGATCCAGGCACTGCTCAAGAGCCTGCCGCAGCGCCCGCGCAGCCGCTTCGTGCCCTTGCCGGACAACGCTGCGCGCCTGGCCGAACTGCTGGGCACGCCCGAGCGCTTCGGGCAGGGCAGCTTGGTGGACGTGCTGCTCAAGCAGGTGCGTGACGAGACCTCGCTCGACGTGAAGCGGGCGGATTTCAAGCTCGACATGCTGAGCCCGCACCTGTTCATGAACTTCCGCGTGGTGCACGAGGATGGCCGGCAGCTCGGCCAGGGGCGCAATCTGGGTGCACTCAAGGCCGAATGGGGCGCCAAGGCCCGGGGCGCGTTCCAGGCCCTGGCGGGGCTCAAGCTCGGGGGGGCTGCCACGGATGCCGAGCGCAGCGCGGCGCCTGCCGGGGACGTCCCCGCTGCCCGGGCCGGCCAGGGGGAGGCGCATGGCAGGCACGCGGATGGCCGTGCGGCTTCCGCTGCCGGCAAACCGGCCAGTGCCGGCCCGGCGGCTGCGCCCGCACCGGCAGCCGTGCCGGCGGGCCAGCGCTACACGGCCTGGACCTTCGGCGAACTGCCCGAGCTGATGGAAATCCGCAAGGGCGGGCAGACGCTCATCGGCTTCCCGGCGCTCATCGATGGCGGCGATGCGGTGACCATCGAGGTGTTCGACGAACCCGGGGTGGCCGCAGCGCGCCACCGCGCGGGCTTGCGCCGGCTGTTCGCGCTGCAGATCAAGGATGCGCTCAAGTACCTGGAAAAGAACATCCCGGACATGCAGAAGATGGCGGTCGCCTACATGCCGCTGGGCACGCAGGAAGAGTTGCGCGCGCAGATCATCGACGTCGCGCTGGACCGCGCTTTCCTGGTCGACCCCCTGCCCACGACCGAGGCAGACTTCCAGCGCCGCGTGCAGGAAGGCCGGGGGCGGCTTACGCTGATCGCCAACGAGGTCGCGCGGCTGGCCGGTGCGATCCTGCTCGAATACGCCGCGGCGGCGCGCAAGATCAAGGATACGAAAGGTGCACCCGAGGCCACCCAGGACGCGCAGCAGCAACTGCAAAGGCTCATTCCGAAGAACTTCCTGGCGGTGGCGCCCTGGTCGCAGCTTGCGCACTTCCCTCGCTACCTGAAGGCCATCACCCTGCGCCTGGACAAGGTGCGCGCCGATCCTGCACGCGACGCCACGCGGCTCGCGGAACTGCGCCCCCAGGAGCAGCGCTACTGGCGGCTCGTGGCCGAGCGCAAGGGGCAGGTGGATGCGCGCATGCAGGAGTTCCGCTGGCTGCTGGAGGAACTGCGGGTGAGCTTCTTCGCCCAGGAACTCCGCACGCCGCAACCCGTGAGCGTGAAGCGCCTGGACAAGCTCTGGGCACAGATCAACAGCTGACGCGGCGGGCGGCCGGGTGCCGCGCGCTGCAGATCATTGCAGCACGGCTTCCGCGGCGGCCCAGCGCTCCAGTTCCGCCCGCACATCGGCCATGCGTCCGGAGATCACGAAGCGCTCCGGCGTACCCGCCCGCCGGCGCTGCACCACCCGCACTGCGCCCGGCACCCGCGCCGCGCAGGTGCGCTGGCTGCCGGCCGGCGCGCGCGCGGGGCGCTCCACCGTGATCGAGTGCATTGCGGTGGAGGCATCTGCAGGCAGTGCCACGGATGCGGCAGCACCCGCCTTTGCGCTGCCATGGACCGTAGCGGCTGGCGGGCCGTCGGAGGGGTGGTGGTCGGCCGTGGACGTGTCGGATGCCCCGCGACCGTGGGCCGGACAATCCGGCCAGCGCGAACGTGTGGCGGGGCGGACGGACGCATTCCCCGAGGAAGTGCCCCGCAGCCAGCGGACGAGGCCGTGCAGCGGCTGCAGGCAGGACGAGAGGGTGGCGAGATCGAGCAAAGCCTTTGCCATGGAAAAACTCCAGCGGTCAGAATGGGTTGAACACTGGCAGGATTGGCTTTAGACGGGCAGGGCGATGCCGCAGGGTTGACCATCCACACGAAGAGGAAAGCCAGACGCCCGCCACCTGGGCAACGCCAAACGGGGAAACAGGGCGCGAACCGTGCTCCGGCGCCATGCGCCGGACGGCCCGCAGCCGGCTACATCAGCATGGTGTTGCGGATGAGGCCTACGGCCAGCCCCTCGATCTCGAACGATTCGCCGGGCTGCACGGTGATGATGGGATAGTCGGGGTTCTCGGGCAGCAGCTCGATGGCACCCGCGGTGCGCCGCAGCCGCTTGACGGTGACTTCGTCACCCAGGCGGGCGACGATGATCTGGCCATTGCGCGCCTCGCGGGTGGACTGCACGGCGAGCAGGTCGCCATCCATGATGCCGGCATCGCGCATGGACATGCCCCGGACCTTGAGCAGGTAGTCGGGCTTGTGCTGGAAGAGGCTGCCTTCCACGCTGTAGGTCTGGTCCACGTGTTCCTCGGCGAGAATCGGTGAACCTGCGGCGACGCGGCCGATGAGCGGCAGCATGAGTTGCGAGATGCCGGGAATGGGCAGGTGGAACTGGGTGCCGCGGGCCGCATTGATGGACCGCACGGCCTCGCCGCGCAGCCGGATGCCACGCGACGTGCCGCTCACCAGTTCGATGACGCCCTTGCGTGCCAGTGCCTGCAGGTGCTCTTCGGCCGCATTGGCGGACTTGAAGCCGAACTCCGCGGCGATTTCCGCCCGGGTGGGGGGCGCTCCGGTGCGTGCAATGGCGGTCTGGATGAGATCCAGGATCTGCTGTTGGCGGGCAGTGAGCTTGGGGCTGTCGAGCATGCGGGGCACTCCAGTGAAGGAAGATCGCGCCGGACGGGCGCTGGGCGGATCGATTCACCTGTGGATCGATCCAGTCACTGTATTTTTAAACAGTTTTCAAAGGCAATGCAAGTGGTTGCAGGAAAAATCCTGGTGCTGGGCACCGGTGGAACCATCGCCGGTACGGCCGGAAACGCGGAAGACAACATCGGCTACACCGCCGCGCAGGTCGGCATCGACCAGTTGCTGGCAGCAGTGCCCGGACTGGCGCGCGCCGCCGGCGGCGCGCGGCTGGAGGCTGAACAGGTCGCGCAGATCGACAGCAAGGACATGGACGGGGCCGTATGGCGTGCGCTGGCCCTGCGCTGCGAGGATGCACTGGCGGATCCCGGTGTGTGTGCCGTGGTGGTCACGCACGGCACCGATACCCTCGAGGAGACCGCATGGTTTCTCCACCGCGTGCTCGCGGGAGCGCGGGACAAGCCCGTGGTGCTCGTCTCTGCGATGCGCCCGGCCACCGCGCTGGCGCCCGATGGACCGCAGAACCTGCTCGACGCCGTCGCCGTGGCCGCCACGCCGGGCGCGCGCGGGGTCGTGGCAGTGGCCGCCGGGGAGGTGCACGGGGCGCAGCGGGTACAGAAGGTGCATCCTTACCGGCTGAATGCCTTCGCGTCCGGCGAGGCGGGCCCCCTGGGCTGGGTGGAGGAGGGGCGCGTGCGGCTCGCCGCCGGCTGGCCCGCGGCGGAATCCTCCGGATCATCGGCCGAAGCTGCCGCGGCGCTGAAGGCGCTGCGCAGCGGCGCGGAGTGGCCGCGCGTCGAAGTCGTGCTGTCGCATGCGGGCGCGACCGGACGCGTTGTGGATCTGCTGGTGGCCGACGGGGTGCACGGCCTGGCCGTGGCCGCCACCGGCAACGGCACGCTGCACCACCGGCTGCAGGCAGCCCTGGAGCGGGCACAGGCCGCTGGCGTGGCCGTGCGGGTGGCCACGCGGTGCCCCCTGGGCCAACTGCTGCCCCGTCCTGGCGACACGCTGCCCGCCGCGCAGGGGCTGAGCGTGGTGAAGGCGCGGGTGGAACTGCTGCTGGAGCGGCTGGCGCAGCCACGGGTCTAGGTGTTGAGTCTCACGAGGTTGTTCACACCCGGAATGCGTGTGATGGGAGGCTGATGGCCGAGCGCGGAGTGTGGCCGGCACCAGTTGTAGCCGTCAATGAAGGGCTGCAGGGCAGCCGTGCGTTGGGCTGAGCTTTCGTAGGGTCTGGCATAGGCCCACTCCCGCAGGCTGGTCTGTACGAATCGCTCGGCCTTGCCGTTGGTCTTGGGCGTATAGGGCCGCGTGCGGATGTGGCGGATACCCAATTCCTCGCAGGCCGCGCGGAAGGCGTTTTTGTAGCCAGAGCCGTTGTCGGTCATGACGCGCTCGATGCGTACGCCGATGTTGGCGTAGTAGGCCACCGCGTCTCGCAGGAACTGCACGCAACTCAGCGCTGTCTCGTCGGCCAGGACCTGGGCGAAGGACACGCGGGAGTGGTCGTCGATGGCCAGATGCACCGCATCCCAACCGATGCCACGGTTGCGGTTCTGGGTTTGGTCGCCGGTGATGCGGTGGCCCACGCCGTGGATGCGGCCGAGCCGCTTGGTGTCGATGTGCAGCAGTTCGCCCGGGCTGGCGCGCTCGTAGCGACGCACGGGCTGCGGTGGCTCCAGCGATGCGAACCGGCTCAGGCCGATGCGGTCCATGTGGCGCGCTACGGTCGCCAGACTGCGGCCGGTCTCACGGGCGATGCGCCAAAGGGGCAAGCGCTGGCGGCGCTGCTGTTCGAACAATTGGACCTGCTCGGGTGGGCAGGCTTGGGGGCTGCGGTGCGGGCGGGAGCTGCGGTCGAGCAAGCCATCGGGGCCTTCGTTGCGAAAGCGGGCCATCCACTTGTAGCCGGTGCGCAGGCTCACGCCTGCGGCTTCGCTGGCCTGGCGCATCGTCCAGTTCTGCTGGAGCACTCTGTCGACCAGAAGGGCTCGACCTGCGCGGGTCAATCGCGCATGCTTATGACTGTTCATCCGGTGTCCTGTACTGAGTTGCTGGGGCTTGGTAACCACAGCTTCCCAGGTCGGGCCTGGATGAACAACCTATTGAGACATCACACCTAGGGCGCCCCCGGCCCGGAAACGAAAACGCCGCCCGGAGGGCGGCGTCGATCACGGGCCGGCCAGGCGCCGGTCCTGTGCCAGGCGCTCAGTCCGCCAGGGCGGCCAGCGCGCGCTGGGTGATTTCCTCGACCGTGCCGGTACCGCTGATGGCGCGGTACTTGGGGGCATGGGCCGGATCGTTCTTCGCCCACGTGGAGTAGTACTCCACGAGCGGGCGCGTCTGCGCGCTGTACACCTCCAGGCGCTTCTTCACCGTGTCTTCCTTGTCGTCCTCGCGCTGGATCAGGTCCTCGCCGGTGACGTCGTCCTTGCCTTCCACCTTGGGCGGGTTGAACTTCACATGGTAGGTGCGGCCGCTGGCCGGGTGCGAGCGGCGGCCGCTCATGCGCTCGATGATGGCATCGAACGGCACGTCGATCTCCAGCACGTAGTCGAGCTTGACGCCCGCTGCCTTCATGGCATCGGCCTGGGGAATGGTGCGCGGAAAGCCGTCGAAGAGGAAGCCCTTGGCGCAGTCCGGCTGGGCGATGCGGTCCTTCACGAGATTGATGATGAGGTCGTCGCTCACCAGCTTGCCGGCATCCATGACGGCCTTGGCCTGCTGTCCCAGCGGCGTGCCGGCCTTCACGGCGGCGCGCAGCATGTCGCCGGTGGAGATCTGCGGAATGCCGTATTTCTGGCAGATGAACGCGGCTTGCGTGCCCTTCCCGGCGCCGGGCGCGCCCAAAAGAATCAGTCTCATGGAGGTCCTCTAAGTGTTGAAATCAGCCAGCGCCGGAAGCCCGGGGCTTGCCGTAGGCCCGGGGTGGCGCTTCAATCGCGGGCAAGGATAGCATGCGGGTCCTTCCGTCAGCCTGACAGCCGCGACACCATCGTGACGGCATGCGGCGTGCGGTTTCAGCGCAGCAGCGAGCGCACCCGTTCGAGGTCTTCCGGCGTGTCCACGCCCGGCCCTGGCGCGGTGTCCGCCACATGCACTGCAATGCGGTGTCCGTGCCACAGGGCGCGCAATTGCTCCAGCGCTTCCAGGGCTTCCGTGGGGGCCGGCGGCAGCGCGGAAAACGCCCGCACGAAAGCTGCCCGGTAGCTGTAGATGCCGATATGGCGCAGCGGCGCAAAGCCCGCAGGCACGCCCGCGAGCCCGCCCTGCCACCATGCCGTGTCCGCGTGGCCGCGCGCATGCGGAATCGGTGCCCGGCTGAAATAGTGCGCGAGGCCGCGGGCGTCGAGCACCACTTTCACCACGTTGGGATTGGCGAAGTCCTCCAGCGCATGGATGGCATGCGCTGCCGTGCCCATGTCCGCTTCGGGGCGGGCCGGCAACAGGCTGGCGACCGCGTCGATGAGGGCCGGTGCGATCAGCGGCTCGTCGCCCTGCACGTTCACCACCACGTCGTCGTCGGCCAGCCCGAGCAGCATGCAGGCTTCGGCCAGCCGGTCGCTGCCGCTGGGATGGTCCGCGCGCGTCGCGACGGCCTGCACCCCGTGCGCCGCACAGGCTTCCAGGATGCGGGGGTGGTCGGCCGCCACGACCACGCGGGCGGCCGCGCTGCGGGCGGCCTGCTGCGCCACCCGCACGACCATCGGGACGCCGCCGATATCCGCCAGCGGCTTGTCGGGCAGTCGGGTCGATGCCAGCCGGGCGGGAATCAGGACGGTGAAGCCTGCGGACGCGGCCGGGCCGCTCACGCCTCCAGCTCCGCGTCGGTCAGCGTGCGGGCCTCGGTTTCCAGGAGGACCGGAATGCCGTCGCGCACCGGGTACGCGAGGCGTGCGCTGCGCGACACCAGTTCGTCGCGCTCGCGGTCGTAGGTCAGGGGACCTTTGGTGACCGGGCAGACCAGCAGTTCGAGCAGTTTGGGATCCATGGCGTGGCAAGCAAGTTCGGAAAAATGGAGCCCGATCATAGCGAGGGCTGGCGCAGCGCCTGCAGCCGCGCATGCAGCCGGTCGAAGAAGGCCGGCGCGATGTCCACCACCAGCGGTACCGCCAGCGCCTCGGGGTGCGTGCGCCACAGCTTGGCGGCATCTTTCTCGGTGCAGACCAGCGGCATGCCGGGTGGCGTGGCCGCATGCCAATCCGAAAAGTCGGCATGGTCGGGCAGGGCGCTCGCCTTCTCCAGGGCCAGCCCTTGGTCGCGCAGCATGGCGAAGAATGCGGCGGGCCGGGCGATCGCGGCCACGGCGTGCACCGGCACTCCGCGCAGGCGCGACAGCGGTGTCTTGCCTCCGCTGGCGTCCACCGCATGGGAAGCCAGCGATCTCCGCAGGGCGAACACCCCCATGGGCGCGCGGTCCGCCCCTTCCGGCGCCGGCCCCGCATGCAGTACGGCGTCCACATGCCGCGGCCAGCGCTCGCGCAGCGGACCCGCGGGCAGCAGCCATCCGTTGCCGATGCCTTCCTCGCTGAATACGCACAGTTCCACGTCCCGCGCCAGCGCCCAGTGCTGCAGGCCGTCGTCGCAGACGAGCACGTCGGTCCGCGGATGGCGCTCGAGCAGGGCGCGGGCCGCCTGCGCACGGCGCGGCGCGACGAATACCGGCACGCCAGTGGAGCGCACGATCAGCAGCGGCTCGTCACCGGACTCGGCGGCGTTGCTGTCCGCCAGTACCTCGCGGCAGTCGGAAGTGCTGCGCCCGTACCCCCGGGACACCACGCCCGGATGCCAGCCGCGCTGCCGCAGCGCGTGCACGACGGCCTGGGTCACGGGGGTCTTGCCGGCGCCACCGGCCACGACATTGCCCACCACGACCACGGGAACCGGCATGCGCTCCGCCCGCAGAACGCCCCGGTCATACAGCAGCCGGCGCATGCCGGCCAGTGCGCCGTAGAGGAGGGAAACGGGCGCCAGCATCCAGGCGATCGCGCCGCGGTGGCGCCATGCCCGCTGCAGTCCTCCCGCCGAGGAGGACGGCATCCCGTGCGGTGCCGGCCCGCCACGGCGTGGCTGCGCCATGCGGGTCAGCGGCCCGCGCTGCCGGACGATTGCGTGGCGAAGGTGATCTGCGACAGGCCCACGCGGCGCGCGGCTTCCATCACGGAAATCACGGCCTGGTGGGGCGCGCTGGCGTCGGCGCTGATGATCACCACGCTGTCGCGCCCGGCCTGCGCGGCGGCCCCGAGGGCCTGCGCGATCGCTTCCACGCCCTTGCCTTCCACGGCGGCCTTGTTGACGGCATAACGCCCGTCGGCGGCCACCGCGACGATCACTTCCCTGGGGTGGTCACGCTGCTGCTCGGCATCCGCCACCGGGAGCGTGAGCTGCAGTTCGGTGAACTTGCTGTACGTGGTCGAGAGCATCAGGAAGATGAGGATCACGAGCAGCACGTCGATGAACGGGATCAGGTTGATCTCCGGCTCTTCCTTGGGGCGGGGGCGGAAATTCATCGCGCGCTCACTTGCGCAGGCGCAGGAGATGGCGGACGAACTGCTCGGAGGCGAGCTCCAGCGTGAGCAGGTAGGCGTCCACGCGGCTGCGGAAATACCGCCAGAAGATCAGCGTCGGGATGGCGACGATCAGGCCGAAGGCGGTGTTGTAGAGCGCGATGGAGATCCCGTGCGCCAGCTGGGCCGGATTGCCCTGGCCCGTGGCGGACGACCCTTGCGAGCCGAAGATCTCGATCATGCCGATCACGGTGCCGAGCAGGCCCAGCAGCGGAGCGGCCGAGGCGATGGTGGCCAGGGCGTTGAGGTACTTCTCGAGCCGCTGCGCCACGGCGCGGCCCGTGCCTTCCATGGCGGCCCGGACATCCGCCTCGCTGCTCTGGGGATGGCTGTTGAGCGTGCGCAGCCCGCTGGCCAGCACTTCGCCCAGGGCGGAGTTCTGCGACAGCTGGTTCACCACGTCGGGCGTGGGCAGTCCACGCGAGGAAACGGAGATGGCCTCGTCCAGCAGCTTCGGCGGGGCGACCTTGGCGGTTTTCAGGGCGACGAAGCGCTCCGCCACCAGTGCCAGCGCCAGGATGGAGCAGGCTATGAGGGGCCAGATCGGCCAGCCTGCGGCTTGTATGATCGACAGCAATTCTCTCTCCGCGCAGATGGAAGCAGTCCGCGATTATGGCCCAGTGCCATGGCGGTCCGGCGGCTGCGGAGGCATCGGCCGGGCTCACCGGCCGCATCGGCGTCGTTTTTCACAGCCACCCACATTTTCTGTGGATAACTTTGTGGGCAACCGGGTGTGTAACACCTTCTACATGGCGCCAAATCGTGACTTTGACAGATTGATGAAAAATTGCGCAGCAAAAAATCGTTGTAAATCAACAGGTTGCACGGAATTTCGTGGCTTGCGCGCACATCCGGCCGACGCTTCCAGCCCTTGCGCTGCTCCGTGCGGCTTGTGGACTATTGGGGCGGGCGTGCTCCCCGCAAACCCCGGCGGCGCCGATGTTTGAGCGGCCGGACCCAGCAACGGCGCCGCGAATCTGGGACGTCGGGGCGCTGTGCCGCGCCGTTGCTGATGCGCTGGAGGCGCGGTTCAATCCTGTCGCGGTGCGCGGGGAGATCACGGGCTTCTCGCGGGCCTCCAGCGGTCATTGCTACTTCTCCATCAAGGACGGCCAGGGGCAGATCCGCTGCGCCATGTTCCGCCGCGCAGCCATGCTGCTCAACGGCACCCCGCGGGACGGGGAAATGGTCGAGCTGCGGGGGCGGCTGGCGGTTTACGAAGCCCGGGGTGACCTGCAGCTCATCGTCGAGAGCCTGCAACGTGCCGGGCAGGGGGCGCTGTTCGAGCAGTTCCTGAGGCTCAAGGCCCGGCTGGAGTCGGAAGGCCTCTTCGACTCCGCCCGCAAGCGCGGCCTGCCGGTCATGCCCCGCTCGATCGGGCTCGTCACCTCGCCGGGCGCTGCCGCGCTCCACGACGTGGTGACCGCCCTGCGGCGGCGTGTCCCGCACCTGCCCGTGGTGCTGTCCCCGGCCCTGGTGCAGGGGGCGGCCGCGCCGGCGTCGATCTGCGCCGCACTGCGTGCGCTCTACCGCATGGCCGAACCGTCCGGCGACGGCGAAGGGCATCCGCCGGTGGACGTGATCCTGCTGGTGCGCGGCGGCGGCTCCATCGAGGACCTGTGGGCCTTCAACGACGAGCAGGTCGCCCGCACGCTGGTGCAGAGCCCGGTGCCGGTGGTGTCCGGTGTGGGCCATGAGACGGATTTCACCATCGCCGATTTCTGCGCCGACCTGCGGGCCCCGACTCCCACGGCCGCGGCCGAACTGGTCGCGCAGCCCCAGGCCACCTGGCTGGCGGGCATGGACGCGCTGGCCGGCCGCCTCTCGGACAGCCTGCAGCGCCAGATCGACGGGCGCCACCAGCGGCTGGACATGGCAGCCCAGCGCCTGGGACGTCCTTCGGGGCTGGTCGCGCGGCAGGAACTGCGCCTCGCGCGCCTCGCGCAGCAGTTGCGCCACGGCGCGGCCTGGACGGCCCAGCGGTCCGCCCAGCGGCAGGACGGCCTGGCGGACCGTTTGCCCAAGGCCGTGGCGCAGGGCGTGGCCCGGCAGGCCCAGCGGCTGGACCATGCGGCATTGCGCCTGGAGCTGCTGGACCCGCGCCTCGTGCTCCAGCGCGGCTACGCGCTGCTCACCGACAGCGAAGGCCTGCCCGTGACCCGCACCGCCCAGGTACGCGCCGGGGACGCCGTGCGCGCCGCCGTATCGGACGGCGAGATCGATCTCACGGTGGCTGCTCCACGCCTGCTCTGAGTCCCGGCGATCTGCGCCGTCGCCTACAACGCGGGCACGATTAACTTCCTACAATGCCGCCCTGTTGCGTCGCATGTCACATCGCGGCGTCGCACACGCAAGAATCACCAACCACCCACGAGGACCGCACATGGAACATACCCTGCCACCGCTGCCTTACGCCATCGATGCCCTGGCCCCGCACTACAGCCAGGAGACCCTGGAGTACCACCATGGCAAGCACCACAATGCCTACGTGGTGAACCTCAACAACCTCCAGAAGGGCACCGAATTCGAGAACATGCCCCTCGAGGAGATCATCAAGAAGTCCAGCGGCGGCATCTACAACAACGCAGCCCAGATCTGGAACCACACCTTCTTCTGGAACTGCATGGCCCCCAATGGCGGCGGCGAGCCCTCCGGCGCGCTGGCCGATGCCATCAAGGCGAAGTGGGGCAGCTATGCCGCCTTCAAGGAAGCCTTCGTGAAGAGCGCCGTGGGCAACTTCGGCTCCGGCTGGACCTGGCTGGTGAAGAAGGCGGACGGCAGCGTGGACATCGTGAACACCGGTGCCGCCGGCACGCCCCTGACCACCGCCGACAAGGCCCTGCTGACCGTGGACGTCTGGGAGCACGCCTACTACATCGACTACCGCAACCTGCGCCCGAAGTTCGTCGAAACCTTCCTCGACAAGCTGGTGAACTGGAAGTTCGCGGAAAGCAATTTCGCGGGCTGATCCCGCGGCCCGGCCTGCCGGGCTCCATGAAAAAACGGCCCTGTCGGGCCGTTTTTTTGTGCGTTCGCAGGGGCCGACGCGTCAGCGCCTGGCGAACGGTGCGCCGGACAGTTTCGAGCCCGGCTTGATCCCGCGCCTGGCGAACCACCCCTGGTTCATCTCCAGCACGAAGCGCACGGGCTTGTCGGAGCAGTGGGAATCCAGCGTCTGCGGTTTCATGTCCGCCAGGTTGACGATGGTGCCGTCGTCCGCGACGAAGGCGGCGGTGAGCGGCAGCAGGGTGTTCTTCATCCAGAAGCACTGCACGGCCGGCACCGAGAACACGAACAGCATGCCTTCGTTGGAGGGCATGTCCTTGCGGTGCATGAGGCCGGTTTCGCGCTCCTGGGGCGTCACCGCCAGCTGCGCGTCGATGCGGTGCATGCCGGCAGCCAGGTCCACCCGTTGCAGGTCGAGTTGCGGCCCCTCCTGGGCCTGGGCCGTGCCGAAACAGGCCGCGGCGAGGGCCAGCGAAGCCGCCAGGCGGCGAAGGGCGCGGGGCGTCGGTCCGTACGAAAGAGCGTGGTTCATGGCGGGTGGGGCATCCATTGGGAAAGGGCTGTTCCAAAGCCTATCAGCCAAAAGCAAAGCCCGCGTAAAGCGGGCTTCGGAGCGGGGACGGCGCCAGGGCGGTCATCCCCGTTGCACGGGAGAAGGCAACCCTCAGGCGGCAGCCTTGTGCTTCTTGCTCTTCTTGTGGGCGGTCTTGTGCTTGGCACCCTTGCCGGCCTTCTTGGCCTGGGCGGTGGGAGCGGGGGCGGCGGTATCGGCGGCCATGGGGGCGGACGTCGTGGCGGGGGCCTGGGCCGGAGCCTGGGCGAAAGCGCCGGCGGTGAACAGACCGGCGATCAGGACAGCGAGGAGTTTTTTCATTTGGCCGTTTCCTTGAGAGTTTCGGAAGGTTTGCGAGCCCCGCGTAGGCCCGCGAAGCCCTGACACAACGATACCGCAGCCCGGGGCGTTGACAGACAGGACCTACAAATTTTTATCGCTAAAATCATTGCGTTTTGTGCCTGTCGCACAGGCCGGCCGGGCACCGCCCCGGACGCCATTCCACCGGAGATAACCGTTCCATGACCAGCTACCAGCACATCAAGGTCCCTGCCGAAGGCCAGAAGATCACCGTCAATGCCGACATGTCCCTGAACGTGCCGGACCAGCCCATCATTCCCTACATCGAGGGTGACGGTACCGGCTTCGACATCACCCCCGTGATGCTGAAAGTGGTGGACGCTGCCGTGGCCAAGGCCTACGGTGGCAAGCGCAAGATCCACTGGATGGAAGTCTTCGCCGGCGAGAAGTCCACGAAGGTGTACGGCCCCGACGTCTGGCTGCCGGAAGAAACCCTGCATGCCGTGCGCGACTACGTCGTGTCCATCAAGGGCCCGCTGACGACGCCCGTGGGCGGCGGCATCCGCTCGCTGAACGTGGCCCTGCGCCAGGAGCTCGACCTCTACGTCTGCCTGCGCCCCATCCAGTACTTCAAGGGCGTTCCCTCGCCCGTGAAGGAACCCGAGAAGACCAACATGGTGATCTTCCGCGAGAACTCGGAAGACATCTATGCCGGCATCGAGTTCGAAGCCGAGTCCGACAAGGCGAAGAAGCTCATCAAGATCCTGCAGGAAGAGTTCGGCGTCAAGAAGATCCGCTTCCCCGAGACCTCCGGCATCGGCGTGAAGCCCGTGTCCAGGGAAGGCACGCAGCGCCTGGTGCGCAAGGCCATCCAGTACGCCATCGACAACGACAAGCCCAGCGTGACCATCGTCCACAAGGGCAACATCATGAAGTTCACGGAAGGCGGCTTCCGTGACTGGGCCTACGACCTGGCTGCCAAGGAATTCGGCGCCGAACTCATCGACGGCGGCCCGTGGATGAAGTTCAAGAACCCGCGCACCGGCAAGGAAATCACGGTCAAGGACAGCATCGCCGATGCGTTCCTGCAGCAGATCCTGCTGCGCCCCGCCGAGTACAGCGTGATCGCCACGCTGAACCTCAACGGCGATTACGTCTCCGACGCGCTGGCAGCCCAGGTCGGCGGCATCGGCATCGCCCCCGGTGCCAACCTGTCCGACTCCGTCGCCATGTTCGAAGCCACGCACGGCACGGCACCGAAGTACGCCGGCAAGGACTACGTGAACCCCGGTTCCGAAATCCTCTCCGCCGAAATGATGCTGCGCCACATGGGCTGGACCGAAGCCGCCGACATCATCATCAGCTCGATGGAGAAGTCCATCCTGAGCAAGAAGGTGACGTACGACTTCGCCCGCCTGATGGAAGGCGCGACGCAGGTGAGCTGCTCGGGCTTCGGCCAGGTGATGATCGACAACATGTAAGGTTGTCACGCGGCGGTGTCGCCTGATGCCTCGCAGGCCCTCGATCTTCTTTGGAGATCGGGGGCTTTTTCATTTCGCCACGGCCACGAGGCAGGGCGATGCGACCTGTTCGAAGGCGGTGACGAAGCTTTCTTTCGGCCATGCCTTTGCTTCGCGGGTCTCCGGGAGCCCTGAAGTCAGCGGGGCCCCGGCATGTCGAACACCAGGCACGTGGTGGTGGCATGGGCATACAGCGTGCCGTCAGCACCCACCAGGCGTGCCTCGGCCGTGGCGAGCTGGCGGCCGCAATGCAGCACGCGGCCTTCGGCGCGCACGCGTGGCACGCGCGGCGTGAGGCCCTTGACCAGGTTGATGCTCAGTTCGGCCGTGGTGTATCCCCGCCCGGGCGGCATGCGGGTATGGACGGCGCAACCCAGCGCCGAATCCAGCAGCGTGGCGAACCAGCCGCCATGTATGCCGTTCATGGGGTTCAGGTGCGCCGTGCCGGGCCTGCCCTGGAATACGGCGCTGCCTTCGCCCACGTCAACCAGCAGGAAGTCCAGCGTCTGCGCGATGGGTGGGTAGGGGACCTCGCCGCGCAGCATGGCCTGCATCAGTTCCAGTCCGCTGCGGCCGGCGGCCTGCTCCGGCCGCACCACGCCGGGACCGGCACCTGCATCGAGACGGGCCCGGACGGCGCTTTCCTCGTCCAGCCAGGCCTGCAGGGCGGACGGCGGGGCGCCCTCTGAAAGTGGGGTGTGCTGCTCCATGGAGTCGGTCTTTCCTTTTGATCGGGCCACCGGGCTGGCGGCACGTATTTAATTGTATATGCAATGGTTGTATATGCAATAATAAAGCCATGCCGAGCAACCGCGACCCGTCTTCCGTGCCCTCGGGCTGCACCAACCACCGTGTGCGCCAGCTCATGCGCAGCGTGGGGCTGGTCTATGACGCCCACCTTCACGACGCCGACATGCGCATCACGCAGTACACGCTGCTGAGCCATGTCCTGGCGGCCGGCCCCGTGCGGCCCGTGGACCTCGCACGGCTCATGCGCATGGATGCCTCGACGCTGACGCGCAACCTCAAGCCGCTGGTCGATGCGGGCTGGGTGCGCATGGGCCAGGGCGAAGACCAGCGCAGCCGCCTGGTGCACATCACCGAGGCGGGCCGCATCAAGCGCGAGGAGGCCAAGCAGCGCTGGAAGGCCGCGCAAGGCGAACTCAATGCGCGCCTGGGTGCCGGGCGCGTGGCGGCCCTGCATGGATTGATCGATGAATGCCTGGCCCTGCTCGATGGCGACGGCGAAGGCGCGGCCCGTCGGTCCGAATAGCCTGCCGCACAGACATCCACCCACCGGAAGGAACCGATATGTTCTCCACCCCCACGGCACGCTGGATGCAGCGGCATGGCATCCACTATGGCTGGCTGGTCGCGGCCGTCACCTTCCTGACCATGCTGACCATGTCGGCCGCCCTGGGCCTGCCGGGCGCCATGCTGCAGCCGCTCTCGCGCGAGTTCGGCTGGAGCACCGAGCAGATATCGAGCAGCCTGGCATTGCGCTTTGCGCTGTTCGGCCTGCTGGGCCCGTTTGCCGCCGTGTTCATGGAGCGATTCGGCCTGCGTGCCGTCATGGTGACGGGGCTGCTGCTGGTCGGCGCCGCCATGGCCCTGGTCACGCAGGCCACGCAGCTGTGGCAGCTGTTCGTGCTCTGGAGCCTGCTGCTGGGCATCGGTACGGGGCTGACGGCCCTGGTGCTGGGTGCCGTCGTCGCCAATCGCTGGTTCGTGGCGCGCAAGGGGCTGGTCGTCGGCGTGCTCACGGCCAGCGCGGCCACGGGCCAGCTGGCCTTCCTGCCGATGGCGGCCTGGATGATCGAGCACTGGGGCTGGCGCTCCGCCACGGTCCCCGTGTGCGCGGGTGGCGCGCTGGTCGCGCTCCTGGTCTTCGCCCTGGTGCGCGACCGGCCCTCCGATGTCGGCCTGGCGCCTTATGGCGGCGAGCCTGCGCCCGCGGGTGCGGCCCAGCCCTCGGCCATGACGCTGGCCACGCCGTTCAGGGTGCTGGCCGAAGCAGCGGGCCACCGGACGTTCTGGCTGTTGGCGGGCACCTTCTTCATCTGCGGCCTGTCCACCAACGGCCTGGTGCAAACACACTTCATCTCGCTCTGCGGCGACCGCGGGATGTTGGCCGTGCCGGCTGCGTCGGTACTGGCCATGATGGGGGCCTTCGACTTCGTGGGGACGGTGCTGTCGGGCTGGCTGTCGGACCGCCATGACAACCGCAAGCTGCTGTTCTGGTACTACGGGCTGCGCGGGCTGTCGCTGTTCTGGCTGCCGCATTCGGAGTTCACCTTCTACGGCCTGGGCCTGTTCGCCATGTTCTACGGGCTGGACTGGATCGCCACCGTGCCGCCCACGGTCAAGCTCACGGCGCAGCATTTCGGTCCCCAGAAAGTGGGCCTGGTCTTCGGCTGGATTTTCGCAGCCCATCAGCTGGGCGCTGCCACGGCCGCATGGGGTGCGGGCCTGACCCGCACGCTGCTGCTGACCTATACGCCTGCGCTGTATGGTGCGGGCTTGGCCTGCCTGGCGGCGGCAGGGATGGCGATGGTGATCGGGCGGACGCGTGCAATGGCCGGAGCGCGGCGGCCATGCGCCTAGCGCAGCCGCGGCCGGTTGCCGCCTCGCCTGGAGGGCCGGCAGCCGCGCTGGCTAAGATGCCGACCACCTATGACACGCCTGCTCATCATCGAAGACAACCCCGAGCTGGTGGCCAACCTGTACGGCTTTTTCGAGCCGCTGGGCTACGTGCTGGACGATGCACGCGATGGCGCCACCGGCCTGCGCATGGCCACGCAGCACGATTACGACGCCATCCTGCTGGACCTGATGCTGCCGCGGCTCGATGGCATGGCGCTGTGCCGCAAGCTCCGCGAGGAGCACCAGAACCCCGTGCCGGTGCTGATGCTGACCGCGCGCGATCCGGTGGACGATCGCGTGCAGGGCCTGGCGGCGGGGGCTGACGATTACCTGGTCAAGCCATTTTCGCTCAGGGAGCTCGACGCCCGCATCCAGGCGCTGGTGCGCCGCGCACAGGGGCGGCAGGTGCAGGGAATGCTGGCCTGGGAAGACCTGCAGGTGGACACGCGTGCGCCCCGCGCGTGGCGGCAGGGCCGGGCCATCCACCTGACGCCCACCACCCACAAGCTGATGATGTGCCTGGTGCGTGCCGCTCCCGTGGTCGTGCGCAGGCAGGAGATGGAATACCTGCTCTGGGGTGACGAGCCTCCGGAAGGCGGAGCCTTGCGCACCCACATCCACGACCTGCGCCAGCAGGTTGACAAAAACTTCACGCACGCACTGATAGAAACGGTGCACGGCATCGGCTGGCGCCTGCAGGGGCGCACCGAGGCTGCCCCATAGCGACGTGCCAGGAGCGGAGTGACTTCATGCGATCCACCTTCCATCGGATGACACTCAGGACCCGCATCACCGTGTCGTTCGTGCTGCTGATGGCGGCCGTCATGGCGTTGCTGGTGCTGGCGGAGCAGGTGGATTACGACGAGTGGCGGGCCTACGGCGTCTCCGAAAGCCTGCACCGCGAGGCGCGGCGGCTGGAGCCGGATATCGCCCGCGGCAGCGTTCCCGCCATGCCCGAGGGCAGCGCGTTCCACGACGCGCGCACGGTGCCCGATGCCCTGCGCGGTTACGCCCCGGGCTACCACGCCGCGAGCGAGCCGGGCGGCCGGCACCTGCTGGTGTTCGAGTTCGGCGGCCAGCGCTATTACCTGCTCCGGGACCGATCGCACTACCGCTACCTGGAGCACATGATCGACGGCTTTGCCCCGCTGGTCATCCTGCTGTGCATGCTGGGCGCGTTCTGGATGGGGCGATTGACGTCAGAGCGGGTCGTCACCCCGATCAGGCGCCTGGCCGAAGCCGTGCAGCGCAAGCAGCAACCCTTTCCGTTCCAGGATGCGCCCAACGAAATCGGCGTGCTGGCACGGGCCTTCGCCCGGCACAGTGACGAGGCGGAGCAGTTCCTGCAGCGCGAGCGGTGCTTCGCGGGCGATGCCAGCCACGAGCTGCGCACGCCCCTGGCGATCATCGCCGGTGCCGCGGAAACCATCGCGCACCAGTTGCCTGCCGGCAGCCACCTGGCATCCAGTGCCGAGCGCATCGTGCGCACCACGGAGGAAATGCAGCGCCAGTTGGCCTGCCTGCTGCTGCTCTCGCGTGATCCGCAGAGCCTGGCGCGGACCGGCGTGCCCCTGCGCCCCCTGATCGAGGAATGCATGGCGCGCTGCGCCCCCTGGCTGTCGAACAAGCCCGTGGCCCTGGTGCTGGACGCGCCGGTGGACATCGATGTGCACACCCATGCCGAACTGGCGCGCAGCGTGGTCTGGAACCTGCTGCGCAATGCCTGCCAATACACCGACGAAGGCGAGGTGCGCATCGCCCTGCATGGCAGTACGCTGGTCGTTTCGGACACGGGGCCTGGTTTGCCCGCCAGCATCGACCCGCGGCAGTTCCAGCGCTTTCTGCCCAGTGCTCGCCAGAGCGGCGAGGGGCTCGGCCTGTCCATCGTGCAGCGTATCGTGGAGCACCTGGGATGGCGCATGGCGGTCGAAAGCTCGGACAGGGGCTGCCGGTTCACGCTGGACATGCGCGGCCCGGCCTGACTTCCATGCCGGGCCTGGAGGGGAGTCCCGGGATTTTCAGGAGACCCGCAGGCACACCTTTTTCTGCACGCCGTCTTCGGTGACCTCCATCGACGAGGCGTAGGGTGATCCCGATTTCCAGGCCTGCAGGATGGCCTGGATGTCCATGCCACGGTCTTTCAAACGGGTGAGCGCGGACGCCGGAAGCACCCGGGCGGCCACGCGGACGAGCAGGGCGGGAACCTCGAAGCTCCGTTCGAGCGTGCCGGCGACATGTTTTTCCACGGTGATTCTTGGCATGGGGTGTTCAGGCGCTTTGCGCGGGCCTTGCTGGGGCGATGGTGTGCGGCGCCGCCGGCACGGACTGGCGGCAGGGGGCGAACAGGTCCAGTCCGGGCCGGTACACGCTGCTGCGGACATCCAGCAGGCCCAGCACGGAGTGGTAGAGGTTGTCGTGGCTGTAGTCCTGGCGGGACGCGTTGGCGCGCAGGCAGGCCAGGTCGAGGCGGGTGCGCTGTGCGAAGGCCGGGGAGAACCACATCACCATGGGCACCTGCGTCTGTTCGTCGGGCGCGATGGGGTAGGGCGTGCCATGCAGGTAGATCCCGCGCTCTCCGAGCGATTCGCCGTGATCGGAGACATAGAGCATGGCCACGTCGCGTTCATCCGCATGGCGATGCAGCAGGTCGATGGTCCTGTCCAGCACCCTGTCGGTATGGACCAGCGTGTTGTCGTAGGTGTTGACCAGCGCTTCGCTGCTGCACTTCTGGATCTGGTTGGTGTCGCAGGTGGGGGCGAAGACCTTGTCCTGCGCCGGATAGCGCTCGAAGTACGCGGGCCCGTGGCTGCCGAGCTGGTGCAGCACGATCAGCGCGTCGCCCCGCATGGCATCGATGCGTGCGCCGAGCTGGTGCAGCAGCACATCGTCATGGCAGGTGCCGTCCGGGTTGGTGCAGTGTCCGGAGGGCTTCAGGGTGGGCATGTCGTCGGTGTCCACGCGCTCGCACACCCCTTTGCATCCGCCGTTGTTGTTGTTGCGCCAGAGGATGTGCATGCCGGTGCGGCGCAGGATGTCGAGCAGGTTTTCCTCCGTCGCCGCATGCACGCCATCGTATTGCGCCCGTCCCATGCGGGAGAACATGCAGGGCAGGGAAACGGCCGTGGCGGTGCCGCAGGATGCCACGTGCCTGAAGCTGATGATGCCCTCGCGCTGCGACAGCGACGGGTTGGTCGCACGCGGATAGCCGTTGAGCTGGAAATTCCGCGCCCGCGCGGTTTCCCCCACCACGATCAGCAGAAGCAGGGGCCGCCCGCCCGCGGTGGCCGCCGGGCGCACGGCGTCTTCGCCGACGGTGCGCAGGACCTGCCGCTTCGCGATGTACCTGCGCTTCAGGTAGCCGTTGGCGTTGCGCACGAAGTTGAACGGCAGCACCTGGTCCCTGATCTGCCGGTGGTTGCGCAGCAGCGAGGCGTAGTCCTTGTAGAACGCCATGGTCACCGCGGCCAGCACGGCCAGGGTCGCGAGGACATTGCCCAGCCACCACAGGGCGCCATGCAGCGGGCGCCCGCTCGATCCTGTCGGCAGCAGGACCATCACGGCGGCGGGCAGGACACCCATCACGAGGATGGTGAGCAGCAACGGGGCGGAGAGGTACGACGTGAGTTCGGCCCGGTTGGTTTCGAAGGCGTTCTGCACCATGCCGCGGTCGATCAGCACGTTGTAATGCAGCATGAAGTAGCTGCAAACCGCGCTCACCACGACCAGCAGCGCCAGGAGGGGCTTGCGCACATACGGCACGGCCAGGACCGCCGTGAGCAGCAGGTTCAGAAGGCAGAACAGGAAGACCGGCAGGCTGATGAAAAACCACAGGCTGCGCAGGCTGTCCACTTCCACGGTGGACCACAGCGTTCGCCACAGCACTGCGTTGCCCAGGGTGGTGAAGAACAGGGCAGCGAACCAGCCCAGTTGCACCGGGTGGAGCCGGATGGATGTCAGACGTTGAAACACGCGCAATTTCCAGGGAGTGAAACTGCGCGCAGTGTCGGAAAGCGCCCGTCAGGAAATCGTCAAGGACTGCCTGCGGACATGGGAGTCCGCTTCGGACGCGTGGTGATACGCATGCGCGACATGCATGGGCGTGTGCGGCACGACCGGGCCATGCGGGCCCGGTCAAAGGCGGCCTGACTGCCGCCGTCGCGTGTGGCTGGGTGCTGGTTCAGGGTTGGGCCCGAACCAGGAAAGGGACGGAGGGCCGGATCAGCGCCTTTGGTTCCGGGCCGCCGCTGCAGCCGCCGCCATCTCGGCGAGGAAAGGCCCTTGCTGGGCCGGCTGCGTCACCGTCTTTTCGATCAGGAACTGGTCGCGGTCCTTCCCGGCGATCCAGGCGGGTGGCTTGCCGCGGCCCGTCCAGGTGGCGCCGGTTTTCGGATCCAGGTACTTGGCGGGAACGTGCTTCTTGGCAGGCTGCCAGGGAAACACCTGCTGGGCGGTGAAACCGAACTCGGCAATCAAGGCCTGGATCTGGCTCAGCGCCTGTGCGGCTGCCTGCTTTTTCTCGCGGGCGATTTCTGCATCCAAGGCTGCTTGCTCTGCAAGCAGCGTCTTCAAACTCTTCATGCTGTCTTTGTCGCGGGCTGTGGGGGGGGGGGCGTGAACGCGCTGGATCATAGCGCCAACGCCACCCCCGGGGCCCGCCGCGGGGCAGAATTCCGGGCCGCCCTAGCGCACTTCGATCAGATAGAGGCCCCAGGGGGCCAGCGCGAAACGTTCCTTGAGGGGCTTGTCCTTGAACTGCGGCAGGTTGTCCGCGTCATAGACCGCCCATTGGGGGCCCAGCCCGCCGAGGGGCAGGGGAGCGCCGTCCATGCGCAGCGCGACGATCATGCGGTAGCGGTCCGCGTCGGCGACGGTCAGGGAGGCGTTGTAGCCGTCCACGGCGCGCAGCACCACGGTGGCCGAGCCCTGGGTCGGTGCGCCAGCTGCCGCGAGCACGGTGGTGAGCAGCGGACCTTCGAGGGTGTGGCGCTGGCCGTCGTATTCGAGCGTGGGGCTGATGGAGACGGCCGGCAGGTGCTGCAGCGCCGCGGCATCGAAGCTGCGGGCCTGGCTGAACTGCACTCCCTGCTTGGCGGCGAGCAGGTCCGCCGTGGGATTCAATGCCCCGCGGTTGGGGGACTGGATCGCGCCGGCGACGGTGAGCAGCGCGGGCTGGGGCTGGACGGGCGCATGGGCCAGCGCCGAACCGGCGGGCAGCATGCCGGCGAGGCCAAGGTGGGTGAGGAAACGGCGTTTGTGCATGGGCACTCGTTCGCGGTCTGGTTGAGGGGGCCAAAGCATCGCATGGAAAACGGTCCCGAGGCCAGCGTTGCCAGTGCGATCCGGCATGCGATGCATGCATGGCCATGCCTTGCCAGTTGGGCGGACGTTTGCTATTGCGGATACGTGGCTGCCACGAACCTGGACATCAGTCTCCGGCCGCAAGGGGCGTTGGGCCTGCAGGGCCGCCCGCCGCCAGCAGGGCCGGCAGGCGGTGGGCCAGCAGATCGATGGCCGCGCGCGTTTTCAGCGGCAACGCCCGGGCGTGGGGCCATACGGCCTGCAGCGCGTAGCCGTAGGGCTGGGGCTCGGCGAAGGCCTGCACCAGCGTGCCGGCGGCAAGCGCATCGGCCACCAGCCAGGCCGGCAGGCGGGCAAGCCCCATCCCGGCGATGGCGGCCAGCTTGTTGGCTTCGAGGCTGTTGCTGCCGAAAGCGATGGACGTTGACGGATCGAAGGCCCGCACCCGGCCGTCCGCGCCGCGGAACTGCCATGGGTGCGGGCCGGTGTCGCGCGCATAGCCGATGAAGCGGTGTCGATCGGCGTGCGCGAACAGGGCGTCCAGACCGGTGGGCGCCGGGTGCCCGTCCAGGTACGCCGGCGCGGCATAGACCCCCATCCATTGCCGGCCCAGGGGACGTGCGGCCAGCACGCTGCTGTCCGGCAGCGGGCCGCTGCGGACGGCCAGGTCGATGCGCTCGTCCACCAGGGCGATCACGCTGTCGCTGAACACCATCTCCAGCACGAGGCCCGGATGGGCGGCCGTCATCTCCAGCAGCAGCGGGGCCACCAGTTCGCGTCCCAGCAGGATGGGCGAGGTCACGCGCAGCGTGCCGCGTGGCGCCGTGCGGCCGGCCTCCACGGCGGCATCGGCGGCATCCAGTTCCGCCAGCGCGCGCCTGCAGTGCTCGTAATAGGCCTGGCCGTCTTCCGTCAGGCTCTGGCTGCGCGTGCTGCGCTGGAACAGGCGGGTGCCCAGGCGCGCTTCCAGGCGCGCCACGCTCTTGGCCACCGCGGAGCGCGTCCGTTGCAGGCGCAGGGCCGCCGCAGCGAAGCTGCCGGCCTCCACTGCGGCCACGAAAGCTTCGATACCTGCCAGTCGCTCGCTCATTGGTGAATTTATCTATCCATTCAGTGGAGAGAAATGCTCCACTGGAGATTGTGGCACTTCAATAGCATGGATGCATCCTCATTCATACGGAGTCGTCACATGGTTCATCCATCCACCCTGCAGCGCTGGCAGTTCACCAGCTACGGTCTCGAGCACTTGGTGCGGTCCGAGGCCCCGCTGCCCACGCCCGGACCGGGCCAGATCCTCGTGCGCGTGGAAGCGGCCTCGCTCAATTACCGCGACCTGCTCGTCGCCGGCAATACCTACCGCTGGGCGGCACCATTGCCTTTCGTGCCCGCGTCCGACATGGCCGGCACGGTGCTGGCGGTGGGGGAGGGGGTGCAGCGCTGGCATGGCGGCGAGCGCGTGATCAGCACCTTCGTCGCGGGCTGGCCGGACGGCTCCGCCCCGGCGGCGAGCATGACGCTGGGCGTGCCGGGGCCGGGGGTGCTGGCTTCCCATGTCGTGCTGGATGCCGAGTGGGTGACGGCGGCACCCGGTACGCTCGATGCGGCGCAGGCCAGCACGCTGCCCTGCGCTGCGCTGACGGCCTGGTTCGCGCTGGTGGAGGAAGGCGGCCTGCACGCAGGGCAGACCGTGCTGATCCACGGCACGGGTGGCGTGGCCCTGTTCGGGTTGCAGTTCGCGCGGTTGCATGGCGCCCGGGTGGTGGTGGTCTCGGGCAGCGGGGACAAGCAGGCGCAGGCGCTCGCCCTGGGGGCGCATCATGTGCTGGCACGCGATTCCGACTGGGCAGCCGAGGTGGTGCGGCTGACCGGCGGACGCGGGGCGGAGCAGGTGCTGGAGACCGTGGGCGGCCCGAACATCGGCCGGTCGCTGCAGGCGCTGGCCCGTGGCGGGCGCATATCGGTGATCGGTGTGCTGGAAGGCGGCGAGATGCCGGACTTCACCTTCGACGCGATCGGCCGCCGGGCCACGATCCAGGGCATCAGCGTGGGCCACCGTGCGGCGCTGGACCGCATGGTGCGTGCCGTCGATGTCAACGGCCTGGCGCCGGTGATCGCCGCCGAATACGGTTTCGATGAAGCGCCTGCAGCCTTCGCGCATCTCGCGCGGGGCGCGTTCGGCAAGGTGGTGGTGCGTATGTGAGACAAGGAAAATGGAATCGTCGAATAGATGCCATTCATGGCAGGGAAGACGTGCCGATACTTCCATAAAGGGGGCGTACAGGCTCCCCGTGGTCTCACAAGGGGGTTCGTATGCGCTTTTCCGCCCGTCTGACCATCTGCTTCGTCGCGCCCGCTGCGCTGTTCGTTGCGGCGATCGGCGCCAGCGTGTGGGGTTCCACGCGCACGCAGAGCGAATTCGACAAATACATGGCCACGGACCAGAAGCTGTCGGATGGCCTGTCGGAGATGTATGCGCAGGGTCTCCAGTCGGGGCAGGCCCTGCGCAATGCCGTACTGGATCCCTCCAACGCGCGCGCCTACGAGAACCTGAAGGCCTCCAAGGAGGCTTTCCGCAAGGCACTCGAGGAAACGGGGGCGGTTGCCGCCGGCACGCCGTTTTCCAGGAATCTGGAGCTGATCGCGACATTGCGCGAACGGCAGGTCATGGCAGCGGACAAGGTGCTGGCGCTGCTCTCCAGCGACCAGCGTGCCGCCGCTGCGCTGCTGAACACCGAAGAGACCCCGGCATGGCGGAAGCTGCGCGCAGAGCTCGTGGAGCAGCGCGAGAAGGCCCGGGCGGCAGCCCAGGATGCCCATGCCGATGCACAGGCCCGCGGCCGCGAAGCAGTGGCCTTCGCGGCCATCCTGGCAGTGCTGGCCGTCGCAGTCGCCGTGGCGCTGGGGCGGCTCATGCACCGCAACGTGCAGAAGGAACTGGGGGGCGAGCCCGCAGATGCGCGCGACGCGCTGCGCCGCATCGCTGCCGGCGATCTGTCGGTGTCCGTGCCTGCGACGCAATACGCCGGCAGCCTGATCTCGGAACTGGCCCAGATGCAGCAGAACCTGCAGAAGCTGGTCGGGCAGATCCGGCAGGCGTCCGACAGCATACAGACGGCCAGCAGCGAGGTGGCCTCCGGCAACGTCGATCTGAGCAGCAGGACCGAACAGACCGCCAGCAGCCTGCAGCAGACCGCAGCCTCCATGGAACAGCTCACCAGCACGGTGACGCAGAGCGCGGCGTCTGCCGCGACGGCCACCCAACTGGCTTCGGCGGCCAACCAGGTGGCCCAGCGAGGCAGTGATGTGGTCTCCCGCGTCGTGGCGACGATGGGCGAGATCAACACCACGTCCACCAAGGTGGCCGACATCATCGGCGTGATCGATGGCATCGCGTTCCAGACGAACATTCTTGCGCTCAATGCTGCCGTGGAGGCCGCGCGGGCCGGGGAGCAGGGGCGCGGCTTTGCTGTCGTGGCGGGCGAAGTCCGGCAGCTGGCGCAGCGATCTGCCGTAGCCGCGAAGGAAATCAAGCAACTGATCGGAGACAGCGTGGCCAGCATCGGCAGCGGTGCCCGGCTGGTGGAGACTGCCGGCACGACGATGGCTGAATTGATGGACGGTGTGCGAAAGGTCGGCAGCCTGATCGGTGAAGTCAGCACCGCGGCCAACGAGCAGAGCCAGGGCATCGGGCAGGTCAACGTTGCGCTGGGGCAGCTGGACCAGATGACGCAGCAGAATGCAGCCCTGGTCGAGCAATCGGCGGCGGCGGCCCAAAGCATGAAGGACCAGGCACTGCGGCTGGCAGAAATGGCGTCGCGCTTCCAGCTGGGGCATTGATCCCCGCGGCGTCCGGCGGCGCCGGTACCCGGCCGGAGCCGGCGGCTTCCCGAGCGCCCGGCACGGCTACGCCTGCGTGGGCGTAGCGGTCAGATAGCCCATGAGCACCTGCACGATGGCGGCCTCGACCGCCTCGGGCGGAAACATGGCCGGCGGGTCGATGGCCGCCGCGTGCACCAGCGATTCCATGGTCTGCAGGACCATCCAGGTGGCGAGGTCGAGGTCGTCGGGGGCGATCTCGCCCCGGTGGGTTTCGAGCAGCGCGCGCACCTGCCGGAAGATGCCGCCATCGGCCGCGCTCTCTTCGCGCGGTGCGTCGAAGAAAGGAAATTCCTTCTCCAGCACGCGGTGCAGTTCCGGCGCCACGCGGTGGGCGGCCAGCAGCGCCCGCACCATGGCGCGCACATGTCCGCGCAGGCCGTCCGGGCGCTCCGCCGCGAGCACGGCGGCGATGGCGGCATACATCTGCGCTCCATGCCGCTCGTGCAGGGCCGTGACCAGCGAATCCTTGTTCGGAAAGTACTGGTACACCGAGCCGATGCTGACGCCCGCGCGCTCCGCGACGACATTGGTGTTGGTGCCGGCATAGCCGCGCTCGGCCAGAACGCGAGCCGTGGCTTCGAGTATGGCCTCGACCATGGCTTGGGAGCGCGCCTGGCGCGGCGCCTTGCGGGGCTGTGGCAGCGCGCGGTGCGCTGCCGGTGAATGCGAGTTTCCGGGACGGGCCATGGCTCCTATTCTCCCTGGCATGTGAAATGAGTTTTTACTCGCATTGAAAGGGAGTGTCACATGCCTTCGTTCCAAACGGCACACCAGGCCCACCAGCCGGCCGCCGCGGTACCGGCCAGGGTCTTCATCCGGCTGCTGCCGCTGACGCTGGCGGTCTTCATCGGTTTCCTCACGATCGGCCTGCCGCTGCCCGTGCTGCCATTGCATCTGAGCCGCCACCTGGGTCTGGGGGCACTCGGCGTGGGCGTGCTCGTGGGCGCCCAGTTCGGGGCGGCGCTGCTGTCGCGGGCCTGGGCCGGCACGCTGGCCGACACCCGGGGAACACGGCGGGCCATGGCGACGGGCCTGCTGGTGGCGGCGGCATCGGGGCTGGCCTATCTGCTGTCGCTGTCCTTCGGCAATTCACCGGCAGCGGTGTGGGCGCTGCTGGCCGGCAGGCTGTTGCTGGGCTGTGCGGAGAGCCTGATCGTGACCGGCGCGCTGGGCTGGGGTATGGCCCAGGTCGGGCCGCAGCATGCGGGCAAGGTCATGGCCTGGGTCGGCATCGCGATGTACGGCGCCTATGCGGCCGGCGCCCCTGCCGGCGTGGCGGTGGATGCGCGCTGGGGCTTCACGGGCATCGCGGTGGCGACCGCATTGATTCCCCTGGCGGCGCTGGCCATCGTCGCGGGGCTGCCGGCCATGCCGCCTGCCGCGCACCGGCGAACCCCGTTCTACCAGGTGCTGGGAGCGGTGTGGGTACCCGGGCTCGGACTGGCGCTCTCCAGTACGGGATTCGGCGTCATCACCGCGTTCGCGGCGCTGCTGTTCGCCGCGCGCGGATGGGGCCCGGCATCGTTGGCGTTCACCGCCTTCGGCCTGGCCTTCATCGGGGCGCGGCTGTTCTTCGGGCATCTCCCGGACAGGCTGGGCGGCGCCCGGGTGGCCCTGGCCTGCATCCTGGTGGAAGTGCTGGGCCAGCTGTTGCTCTGGGGTGCCGACGGCCTGCCGGTCGCCGCAGCGGGGGCCGCATTGACCGGCTTCGGCTATTCACTGGCCTTCCCCGCGTTCGGCGTCGAGGCGGTACGGCGTGCGCCGCCCCACGCGCGGGGCGTGGCGATGGGGGCCTACGTGGCCTTTCTGGATGTCTCGCTGGGCATCACCGGACCTGCTGCCGGGCTCCTGGCGGCCGCGCACGGCGTGGGCTCGGTCTATTTGGCCGGCGCCGTGGCGGTGGCCCTTTCACTGGCCGTGGCGCTGCACCTGCTGGTGCGGCCCGCCTGAGCGGCCGCATGCGCCGGTTCATGCGAACCAGTCATGGAAGCACCTGATGCTGCACGCTGCGACCAGCGGCTGGTAGGGGAAGACCTTCCAGGGGGCCTGCGGGTCCAGATCCGCAAGGCGGAAGAGCACTGCATCGCGCATGGCTGGCTTGACCTGCTGGCGCCAATCCAGCACCTGTCCCCAGGTGGAACTGCCGGTCAGGTGCAAAGGAAAGTCCGCGGGGCGCACGGAATTGCCGTACTGCGGCGGAAACAGCCGGCGATAGGCCGGGAGGTGGTAGAGCCACGAGATGCCCCTTACCGACCGCGCGTCGGGGTATTCCTGCCGCACCTGACGGAAGAGCGCCCGCAGTTCGTCCATGCGTTCGGCCATGCTGCAGGAGGCCAGCGGGCTGCGGCCGATGCCGCGCTGCGGCATGAAGTGGATGCGCAGCACACCCGCCGGGTCGGGGATGTCATGCGCAAAGCAGCCGAAGGCCCGGGTTTGCGGGGATGATGGTCCGGCCTCCTGGAATGCCAGGTACAGGCGGAACCCGGACGGGTGGTCCGACCCGGATGCCCGTATGGCCGACAGGAATGCCTCCCAGCGGGAGGCTCCGGCAGGCCCCCAGAGGTTCATGCGCCGACGCAGGTTGGTGCACCGGGCGATGGCCTGGTCCAGCGGAAGGTGGGCGGCATCCGCGTAATGTTGTGCGAATCGCCACTGGAGATCGAAATAGTCTTCCCGCATGGACATGGCGGCAAGAATACCCGGCCATGCGGCGGACCCGCTGGCGGGACCGGGGCTGTCAGGTGGTGCTGGAGGGCGCCTCCTTTTTCCAGGCGCCCATCGGCAGGGCGAATGCATCCGGTGCGCGCCGGTAGAGGTGCCGCAGGGTGGCCATCAGCGCCACGGAGCCGCAACCGGCAACCAGCAGAAGCCCGACGTAGATGGTCAGCGCGTGCTGGAAGGGCATGACGTGGTTCCACGAGCGCGCGATGCCCAGGAACGATGCGTAGAGCCACGAGACGGAGGAAACGGTGGCGAACAGGGTGAGGCCGAGCATCCTTGCGAGCGGGAACTCCAGGAAGATGCCGCCCTGCATCATGAGCGGAAATGCGAAGCGGTGCATGAGCATGCCGTTCAGCGTGAGCACGCTCACTGCCAGGATCTTCATCCAGAGCTTTTCGTTCATCACATAGGCGGGATCCTGTGCGTAGCCGGTATGGACGAACAGGGCGCCCGTGGCCCAGAGCAGCCACAGCGCACCCGTCATGACGGCCTTGGTGCGCCGCAGTTCTTCGCGACGTTCAGGGGTGATGGGGCGGTGGACCAGGCCGAGGAATCGGAAGTCGTATTCCAGCATCTTCGCGATGGCGACGGCCATGGCCAGCAGGTGGAGGAAAACCAGTGCGTTCTTGATAAACATGGGAGGGCTCGGCCATCAAAAGGGACGGTCGTGGGTGCTGCCTTTTGCTGCCCTGTGCGCGGGATGGGCGATCGGTTTCATTGATCGCTTTCATTGGCCGGCTCAATGCCGTGTCTGCATGGAGCGGCCTGTCCACGCGCGTACAGGTGCGGGGGACCGGGATGCTCGCCGCGTGTTCAGCGGGCGGCGACGCGTGCGGTGGAGGAGGACAGGGTCGCCAGGGCCCGATCCGCATTCACCATGAGGGGCTGCGTGCCGTCCTGGACTTCGCTGCGCAGCAGCAGGCGTTCGATGGTGTCCCGGTCCAGGCGGGGCTCCACCGACTGGAGCAGCGCGATCATGCCGCTCACGTGGGCCGCGGCCATGGACGAGCCCGTGGCGAAGTCGTACCGGCCCTGTGGCTGGAGCGTGAGGATGTCCCTGCCAGGGGCGAGCAGGATGCCGTCGGCAGGCTGCGTACGCACGGCGCCGGCGGAGTCCACGGCCAGCACGCCGGGCACGCCGGCGGGAAAGCCGCTGCGCTGGCCGCCCGAGGGCACCGCGGCGACGACGATCCGGCCCTGGCCGACCAGCTGGGACAGCAGTTGCCCGAGCAGGGGATCGCTCGGGCCGCCGAGGCTCATGTTGACGATGCGCGCATCCGACGACATCACGGCGACGAGCGCCTTGGCGAGGGTGAAGGAGTTGCAGCGCGCGCCGCTGCCGGCGGGCTGGGCCGGGTACCAGCAGGCCTTGTAGAGGCTGAACCGGGCGCCGGGAGCCATGCCGACGATACCCTGCAGGTTGTTGCCGGTGGCCGCCATGATGCCCAGCACCTCGGTTCCATGGCGGTCTTTCTGGAAGGCGGCGGCATCGTCGTCCACGACGTTGCGGGTTTCGAGGATGCGGCCCTCCAGGTCCGGGTGGCCGGTCTGCGCGCCGGTATCGATGACCGCGACATGCGTGCCGCGGCCCGTGGTGATGCGGTGGGCCTGCGCGGCGGACATTCCGATGAAGCCGCGCTGCAGCGGGGCGTAGGGGTCGTTGTAGGCCACGGCGGGGGCATCTGCCTCCGTGGGCTGCGCCTGGACGGAAAAGTCCTGCAGGGGCTGCGCGAGGGCGATGCGGTCATCCTTCGCGAGGGCCGCGAGCACTTCCTCTCGCGGACGGTGGCCCAGGATCTCGAACACGATGCAATGCACCTTGAGCGAGGGGATCGGCCAGGCATCGGCCTGGGCGAGCCCGTGTTCCCGGGCGATCTGTTCCACGAGCGTGGCGGCCTGCATGCCGGTGGTGTACCTCGGCGGTGCTCCATAGCCAGCCAGGCTGGTGGCCGCCCGCACGGGCACCCGCTGCAGCGGGTTGGCGAGCGCGACGATGACGTAGCGGCTGCTGTCTTCCCGCATGGCGAGGTCGGCCGCCTGCACTCCACTGGCCGCCGCGGCCCTGGAGGGCGTATCGGCCGCTCCGGGAGGCGTGCCCGCGCAGGCTGCCAGCAGGGCCAGCGCCGGCAGCATCGCGGACCGGCGCAGGCTTTGCGCGGCGCGCTTCAGGGCATGCTTCACGGCGCGTCTCCCGCGGGCTCGACGAGCCGCATGCCCGACGTGGCCCGCAGTTGCGCGAGCGCCTGCGTGCCCGAGGTGCCGGGCAGGGGCGCCAGCGTATAGGCACCCATGGCGCTGGGACCGGCCACCACCTGCAGGCCCGAGCCGGCCAGCGCCGCATTCCAGGCAGCCAGCGTGAGCTGCTCGTCCGGAACCGCCCGGATGGTGCCTTGTGCCTCGCCCGTGCCGGCAGGGGCTTGCGGGCTGCTGAACATGCGGTACTGCGCAGGCTCCTGGTCCGCCGTGCGCCAGCCGATGAGCGCCAGGGCGACGGTCTGGAGCACTGCCACGGCGGCCAGCGCATAGGTGGGCCATCCGTGGCGGCGCTGCTGCGGTGCGGGTTGCGGTGCCTGCGGTACGGGCTGGTCGCACAGGGCGTCCATGTCGATGCGCTGCATGAGCCGCTGCAGTCCCTCCTCGGTGTCGGGGAGGGCGATGGCCGGTTGCAGCCGCAGTCCTGCCTGGATGCGCTCCTGCAGCGCCAGTTCGGCCTGGCAGTCCGCACAGGCCGCGAGATGGCCCGCTGCGGCGGCGCGCTGTTCGTCGGTGGCCGTGCCATTCACGATCCATGGCAGCAGTTCCTGCGTGAGCAGGTGGGACCGGTCCTGGTCCGGGCCGTGGGCGGATGCGGGAGGGAATGTCGTCATGGTTGGATATCCTTGGTGCCGGTGCTGCCTGCCGCCAGGCCGGGCAGCAGGTTGCGCAGCTTCACGCGCGCATGGAACATGCGGGCCTTGACGGTGCCCACGGGGGCCTGCGTGATGACGGCGATCTCCTCGATCGAGTGGCCGTGGGTGTAGGCCAGCTCGAGGACGAGGCGCTGGTCCGCCGACAGCCGGGCGAGGCCCTTGGCCAGCCAATCTCTCAGTTCGCGGTCATCGCCGGGGTTGATGCCGGGGTGGTTCCGTTCCGCGGCCGTTTCGTCGTCCACGCCGTCGCTCGCGTCCAGTGCGCCGCTCTGCCGCAGCACCTTGAGCCCGCATCGGTAGGAAATGCCCATGATCCAGGTGGATACGCGGGAATCCCCGCGGAACGTGCCGGCCTTCTGCCAGACCACCCAGAAGCAGTCGTTGATGATCTCCTCGATCAGGTCCGTCCTGCGCGTGAGTCGGGTGAGGAACTGTCCCAGGCGCCGATGGTAGCTGCGGTAGAGGGTGGCCAGCGCATCGCGGTCGCCCGCCGCGATCGCGTGCAGCAGCGCGAGGTCGTGGGAATTGTCTGGATAGTGAGCGGTCATGGGCCACCAGAGGAAAAACGTGTCGTTCTGGTTGCGGTGGGTGCGTCTGCGCGGTGAAAAGGTTGCAGGCCGGCCCGTATCAGAAGCTGCGGATGACGGTCACGGCCCAGCGGCCTGCGCTGGCTCCCAGGATGTGGCGCTGCGCCCAGCGGTCCGAGGCGAGGTAATTCAGTTCGGCGCGCCAGGGGCCGTCGGCCCAGGCGGCTCCCACGCCGCCATACAGGTACTGGCCGCGGGGGCGGACGGCGGAGACCCCGAGCGAGCCGACCAGGGAGAGCTGGGGCGTCAGCGGCCAGCGCGCACCAGCGTCGAGCGCCCAGCGCATGGGAGAAATCTCGTCGCGGGTATGGACGTAGTGGAAGGCGGACAGGCCGACGGTGAAGACATCCCGGAAGCTGGCGCTCAGCGTGCCCTCGGCGCGGTCGTACAGGCGGAAAAACGCATCCCCCGGGTAGGCGTAGTACTGCAGCGACGCCTGGTACTGCCAGTCGTTGTCGATCACTCCGTCGTAGGCGCCCCGCACGATGGCGCGCGTGGATTGCGACCCGTAGGTCTGCATGCCGAGCGCGGTGGTGACGGACCAGCCGCGCGCGTCGTAGAGGCTGAGCAGGCCCTGGACGATGGGCCGGGGCCTGCCCACGACAATCCCCCGCTCGATCAGGCCGCTGCTGACGGCCAGCTCGCCGGTGATGTCGCGTGTCTGGGCGATGCCCGTTGCCGGAAGCGCGCAGGCCAGCAGCAGGCAGAACCGGCAGGCGGGGTGCGATGGCTGGCGGGAACGCGCGTGGCAGGGCATGCGCGCAGTTTAGAACGGCCCGGGGGCCCTGGCCGGAAGCGGACGGCCTGCCCGCTGTCCGGTCGTTGCGGTGCGGGTTACTGCGGCCCGAGCTGGTCGATGAGTGCCTTGAGGGCGGCCATCTCGTCGGGCTTGAGGTCGGTGAGCGGCGCACGCACCGGGCCTGCGTCGTGGCCGACGATCTTCGCGCCGGCCTTCACGATGCTCACCGCGTAGCCCGGCATGCGGTTGCGCAGTTCCAGGTAAGGCATGAAGAAGCTGCGCAGCAGGCGGTGCTGCGTGGCCTGGTCGTCGTTTGCCACCGCGTGGTAGAAGTCCATCGCGGTCTTCGGGATGAAATTGAACACTGCCGAGGAATACACGGGCGTGCCCAGCGCCTTGTAGGCCGCCGCGTACACCTCGGCCGTGGGCAGGCCGCCCAGGTAGGCGAAGCGGTCGCCCATCTTCATGTAGATGGAGTTCATCAGCTCGATGTCGCCCACGCCGTCCTTGAAGCCCACGAGGTTGGCGTTGCGCTCGGCCAGGCGCGCGAGCGTCTCGGGCGTGAAGCGGCTCTGGCCACGGTTGTAGACGATGACGCCGAATTTCACGCTCCTGCAGACGGCCTCGACGTGCGCTGCCAGGCCCTCCTGGCCGGCCTCGGTGAGGTAGTGCGGCAGCAGCAGGATGCCGTGGGCGCCGGCCTTCTCGGCGGCCTGGGCGCACTGGATGGCGAAACGCGTCGGCCCGCCGGCGCCCGCGATGATCGGCACCTTGCCGCGGCAGGTCTGCACGGCGGTCTCGATGATGGCGGGGTATTCGTCGGCGGTGAGCGAGAAGAACTCGCCTGTGCCGCCGGCGGCGAAGAGCGCGCTGGCGCCATAGGGGGCGAGCCATTCGAGGCGCTCGGCGTAGCCGCGGGCATTGAAGTTGCCTTCGCTGTCGAAGTCCGTCAGCGGGAAGGAAAGCAGGCCGGAGCCCATGATGGTCTTGAGTTCTTGAGGTTGCATGGCGAAAGCCCGGAAGTGGTTCGGAAAGCGGGTGGGGTGGTGGGGATCGGGAAATTCCTGCAGGGGCGGTGCGTCAGTCCAGCCGGATCTGCGCCGCGGACACGACGCCGGCCCAGCGGGCACGTTCCTTTTCGAAGAAGCGGTCCTGCTCGGCGGGCGCCATCGTGACCACTTCGGCACCCTGGCCGGTCAGGCGCGAGCGGATGTCGGGGGTTCGGATGACGGAAATGAGTGCGGCGTTGATGCGCTGGACGACTGCCTCGGGCGTGCCGCGGGGCACCAGCACGCCTTGCCAGGTGCCCGACTCGAAGCCCGGGACGCCCTGCTCGGCGATGGTGGGCACGTCGGGCAGCAGGGGCATGCGGGTGCCCTTGGAAAGCCCGAGCACTTTCAGCTTGCCGCTCTGCACGTGGGGCAGGGTGGCGAGCATGCCGTTCATGAGCACCTGGGTCTGGCCGGCCATGGTGTCCTGGATGGCCGTCACACCGCCCTTGTAGGGCACGTACTGCCAGCGCGCGCCGCTGGCCGCGGCGAGGGCCACGCCGGCCAGGTGCGGCGCGCTGCCCGTGGCCGTCACGGCGAAGTTCAGGTCGCTCGTGCGCGACAGCGCGATCAGCTCCTTGAGGTTGCGGGCCGGCACGGAGGGATGCACCACCAGCATGTGGGGCGAGTAGGCGAGCATCGTCGTGCCGCGCAGATCTTTGGAGGGATCGAAAGGCAGCTTGGTATAGACCGAGGGGCTGATCGCCAGGGCGCCCACGTCGCACAGCAGCAGCGTGTAGCCGTCCGGCGCGGCCTTGGCCACGAAGTCCGCGCCCAGGTTGCCGTTGGCGCCGGGCTTGTTCTCCACCACCACCGGCTGCTTCAGGGCTTCCGAGAGGGGCTGGCTGATGGCGCGGGCGATGATGTCCGAGCTGCCGCCCGGCGGGTAGGGAACGACGATGCGCAGCGGCTTGGCGGGCCAGGGCGCCGCCGTCTGCGCAGCGGCGGACGCGCTGGCGAGGGCCAGGGCGGTGGCGTGCAGCAGGGTGCGTCGGGAAAAGGGCATGATCTCTGTCTCCTGGATTTTGTTGTACGTCATCATACAACTGGGTCCGAAGAAAACAAGGGGGCGCTGCCCGTGGGCGTTTCGTCACATGGAAGGTGGCGTGGCGGGCTCGGTGTCGGCCTGGCTCCTGGCCGCCTCCTGGGCGAGGCGCAGGCGTTCGCGGCTGTTGGTGAGGTGGATGCGCATGGCCGCGCGCGCGGAGTCGGGGTCCTGCCGCGCAATGGCCGAGTAGATTTCCTCGTGCTCGCGGTTCACGCGGTCCAGGTACTCGGTGCTGCGCTGCACGCGCAGGGCCGCGATCCGGGTGCGCGGTATCAGCGTGGTGCCGAGGTGGTTCATGATGTCCGCGAAATACGGGTTTCCCGTGGCTTCCGCGATCTGCAGGTGGAAGCGGAAATCGTGCGCCACGGTATCTCCCCCGCTGCGGACGTTGCGCTCGAAATCGTCCAGTGCCTGGGCCATGGCCTGCAGGTGCGCGTCGCTGCGCCGCATGGCGGCCAGGCCCGCGGATTCGGTTTCCAGGCTGATGCGCAGTTCCAGCACGGCGAGCACATCGGCCGACGTGCTGAGCTCGGAAGGATCGAGCCGGAACACGCCGCCCGCCCGCGGCTGCAGCACGAAGGTCCCGATCCCGTGGCGGGTTTCCACGAGCCCGGCGGCCTGCAGCCGGGAGATCGCCTCGCGGACCACCGTACGGCTGACATCATGCGCGCGCATGATTTCGGACTCCGTGGGCAGCTTGTCGCCCGGCACCAGGATCCGGTCGCGGATCCTGCCCGAGAAATCCTCGACCACCGCATGGGCCAGGCCCCGTGCGCGACGCACGGGCGGGGCGGCCGGCACGGGCCGGTCGGCGGGAGCGATGGGTGAGGGTAATCCCTTTGTCGAGGCGGCCATGGCCATGATCATAATCCCGTCGCGTTGTACGACAACATATGACAAATACCTGTAAAGAAAACGCCATGAGCCCGTCTTCCCGATTCCAGCGACTGCTGCTGACCGGCGCCGCCGGTGGTCTGGGGCACGTTCTGCGAGAGCGCGTGCGGCCTTTCGCGGAGATCGTGCGACTGTCCGACATCGCGGAGATGGAGCCCGCGCGGGACGGTTCCGAGGAGGTGGTGGTCTGCGATCTGGCCGACAAGGCTGCCGTGGATGCACTGGTGGCCGGTTGCGACGCCATCGTGCACCTGGGCGGGGTATCGGTGGAGCGGCCGTTCGAACAGATCCTCGAGGCCAACATCAAGGGCGTCTTCCACATCTACGAAGGGGCTCGCCGCCACGGGGTGAAGCGGGTGGTGTTCGCCAGTTCCAACCACGTCATCGGCTTCTACCGCCAGGACGAGCACATCGATGCCCTGGCACGCCGCCGGCCCGATGGCTACTACGGCCTCTCGAAGTCGTTCGGGGAGGACATGGCGAGTTTCTATCACGACCGCTATGGCATCGAGACGGTGAGCCTGCGCATCGGATCGTCGTTTCCCGAGCCCCGCGACCGGCGCATGATGAGCACCTGGCTGAGCTATGACGACCTGACGCAGCTGGTGCAGAAGGCGCTGTTCACGCCGGACGTGGGCCACACGGTGGTGTACGGGGCTTCGGCCAACCGCGACCTGTGGTGGGACAACCATGCAGCTTCGCACCTGGGGTATGCGCCCAAGGACAGTTCCGAGCCGTTCCGCTCGAAGGTGGAGGCGCAGCCCGCCCCTGCGCCGGATGACCCCGTGGCCCTCTACCAGGGGGGCGCTTTCACGGCCCAGGGGCCGTTCGAGGGATGAGCGGCATGCAGGGCATACCTTCGAGCCAGGCTGAACTGGTGCTGGATGCGCGCTGCGCCACGGGCGAGAGCCCGGTATGGCGCACGGCGGAGGAATCGCTGTACTGGACCGACATTCCCCGTGCCGTGCTGCACCGCTGGTCGGCACGCACGGGCACCAGGACGGAATGGACGGCGCCCGAGATGGTGGCCTGCATGGCGGCCTGGGCCGGCCGGCCGGGCCGCTGGATTGCCGGCCTGGAGACGGGGCTGTTCGCACTGGATCTTCCGCAGGTCGGCGGTGCGCTGGCGGCCGAGCGCCTGGCCGGGGTGGCGCATGCCTCGCCCGGCATGCGCTTCAACGATGGCCGGTGCGACCGGCAGGGGCGTTTCATCGCGGGCACCATGCTGATGGACATGGCGGCCGCCTCCCCGGTGGGGGCCGTCTTCCGCTTCGGCGGCAGGGAGCTGGCTGCCGGCAGCGCCACGAACCTGGATCCCGGGCCGCTGATCGTGCCCAACGGCATCGCCTTCAGCCCGGACGGGCGGACGATGTACCTGTCGGATTCGCACCCGCAGGTACAGAAGATCTGGGCGTTCGATTACGACACCGCCACGGGAACCCCGCACCGCCGCCGCCTGTTCGTGGACATGGCGCCGCTGCCGGGACGCCCGGACGGCGCGGCGATCGACGTGGACGGTGGCTACTGGATCTGCGGCAACGATGCCGGCCTGGTGCACCGCTTCACCCCGGACGGCCGGCTGGACCGCTCGCTGGCGGTGCCGGTCAAGAAGCCGGCGATGTGCGCGTTCGGCGGGCCGCGGCTGGACACGCTCTTCGTCACCTCGATCCGGCCCGGCGCGGAGGCGGACCTGGCGGACCAGCCCCTGGCCGGCGGCGTGTTCGCGCTGCATCCGGGCACGCAGGGCCTGCCGGAACCCGAGTTCGATCCCGCGGCGGAGTGACCCCTTTTCAGCTGACAGACATCTCCAAGAGGTAGAAAGCATGAAGTTCATCAAGACCACCCTGGCTGCCGTGGCGGCCTGCCTGACGGCCTTCGCGGCGCAGGCGACGGAATTCCGCTCCGCCGACATCCATCCCGACGATTACCCCACCGTGACCGCGGTGAAGTTCATGGGCGAGCGCCTGAAGGCGCTGTCGGGCGGAAAGCACACCATCAAGGTGTACAGCAGCGGCGCCCTGGGCAACGAAAAGGATGCCATCGAGCAGGCGAAGATCGGCGCGTTGCAGATGGTGCGCATCAACATCGGCGCGATGAACAACATCTGCCCAGAGACCGTGGTGCCGACCATGCCCTTCCTGTTCCGCTCGGTGGAGCACCTGCACAAGGTGCTGGACGGCCCGGTGGGCGAGGAGATCCTGAAGGCCTGCGAACGCCAGGGCTTCGTGGGCCTGGCCTATTACGACAGCGGCGCGCGCTCCATGTTCACGGCCAAGAAGCCGGTGCGCAAGTTCGAGGACATGAAGGGCATGAAGGTGCGCGTGCAGCAGTCGGACCTGTGGGTGTCCATGCTGGAGGCCATGGGCGCCAATGCCACGCCGATGCCCATGGGCGAGGTGTACACGGGCCTCAAGACCGGCCTGATCGACGCCGCCGAGAACAACTACCCCACCTACGAAAGCTCGCGCTCCTTCGAGGTTGCCAAGTACTACAGCAAGACCGAGCATTCCATGGCCCCGGAAATGCTGCTCTTTTCCAAGCGCGCCTGGGACCGCCTCTCGCCGCAGGAGCAGGGCTGGATCCGCCAGGCCGCGAAGGAGTCCGTGCCCTACATGCGCAAGCAATGGGCCGAGCGCGAGGTGAAGTCGCTCGCCACCGTGAAGGCGGGCGGCGCGGAGATCATCGAGATCGACAAGGCCCCGTTCCAGGCCGCGATGAAGCCCGTGTATGACAAGTTCATCACCGACGCGAAGCTGAAGGACCTCGTCAAGCGCGTGCAGGACACGCAGTGATCCTCCCATCCCCGGGCCGTCCCAACGGAAGCCCGGGGATTTTTTCATCCCCGATCAACATGTACACCCAAATCTGCCGCACGCTCGCGCGTGCCTGCATGTGGCTGGGCATCCTCGGGCTCGTGGCGGTGATCTGCGCCGTGAGCTGGCAGGTGTTCGGCCGGTATGTCCTCAACAACACGCCCACCTGGGCGGAAAGCCTGGCCCTGCTGCTGGTGCTCTACGTGACCATGTTCGGCGTGGCCGTGGGCGTGCGGGATGCCGGGCACATCGGGCTCGAGTCCTTCCTGGTGCTGGCGCCCGACTGGCTGCGCCTGAAGATGGAGTACCTGATCCACGTGCTCATCCTGGTGTTCGGCGCGGCCATGGCCTGGAACTGCGCGTCGCTCGCCCAGTCGGTGTGGGAATACCGCCTGCCCACGCTCTTCATCTCCGAGGGCTGGAAATACGTGCCCGCCAGCATCGCCGGCGTGCTCATCGTGCTGTTCTCCATCGAGCACATCATCGCGCTGGCCCAGGGCCGCGAAGTCGAACCCGCCTGGGGCTGATCCATGACCGTGCCACTCCTGATCCTGTGCGTGTCGTTCACGCTCTTCCTGCTGCTGGGCGTGCCGGTGGCGTTCTCCATCGGCCTCTCGGCCCTGGCCACCCTGGCCTACGAAGGCCTGCCGCTGGAGGTGGGCTTCCAGCAGATGACCTCCGGCATGGGGATCTTCTCGTTCCTGGCGATCCCGTTCTTCATCTTCGCGGGCGAGCTCATGCTGTATGGCGGCATCGCCGACCGCATCGTCAACTTCGCGCGGGCCCTGGTGGGCCACGTGCGCGGCGGACTGGGCATGTCCAACGTCGTGGCCTGCACGCTGTTCGGCGGGGTTTCGGGCTCGCCGGTGGCCGACGTGTCCGCGATGGGCGCGGTGATGATCCCCATGATGAAGAAAGAGGGCTACCACGCCGACTACGCCGTGAACGTGACGACGCACGCGGCACTGGTAGGCGCGCTCATGCCGACGAGCCACAACCTCATCATCTACTCGCTCGCCGCAGGCGGCAAGGTCTCGATCGCGGCGCTGATCCTCGCGGCGCTGATTCCTGCCCTGGTGCTCACGATCAGCAATCTGGCGGCGGCGTATCTCGTGGCCGTGAAGCGCGGCTACCCCAAGGGCACGTTCCCCGGCTGGCACATCGTGGCCCGTTCGTTCGCGGCGGCGCTGCCGGGCCTCTTCATCGTCGTGCTGATCCTGGGGGGGATCCTCTCGGGCATCTTCACCGCGACGGAGTCGGCGGCGGTGGCGGTGCTCTACGCGCTGGCGCTCACCATCTTCCTCTACCGCACTTTGACGCGGGAGCACTTCATCAAGGCCGCCTCCAAGGCCGTGCGCACCACGGGCGTGATCCTGCTGCTGATCGGCATCTCCAGCACCTTCGGCTATCTCATCAGCCTCTACGGCGTGGCGGAGCTGACGGGCGAGATGCTGTCCCAGGTGACCAGCACGCCCTGGGTGATCTTCCTGCTGATCAACGTCATCCTGTTCGTGCTGGGCACCTTCCTGGACATGGCGGCGACCATCCTGCTGTGCACGCCCATCTTCCTGCCGATCGCGCAGCACTACGGCATGAGCTCGGTGCAGTTCGGCATCGTGATGCTGATCAACTGCGCGCTGGGCCTGAACACGCCGCCCGTGGGCACGACCCAGTTCGTGGGCTGCGCGATCGGCGGGGTGTCGGTGGGCACGGTGATGCGGACCATCTGGCCGTTCTACGGGGCGCTGATCTTCGCGCTCGCGCTGGTCACCTTCGTGCCGTCGTTCTCGACCTGGCTGCCCGGCATGTTCATGGTCGTGCGCTGAGGGACGCATTGCGATGACGACGCCCCTGACCATCCGCATGCACGATGCCGACAACGTCGCCATCGTGGCCAACGACGGCGGCCTGCCTGCCGGCACGCCGCTGCCCTCGGGCATCACGCTGCGCGAGCACGTGCCGCAGGCCCACAAGGTGGCGCTCGCGGACATCCCCGAGGGCGGTGCCGTGCGGCGCTACAACGTGCCCATCGGCTATGCCATCCGGCCGATCGCGGCCGGCAGCTGGGTGCACGAAAAGCTGCTGCACATGCCCGACGCGCGCTCGCTCGAAGGCCTGCCCATCGCCACGGCCAGGCCGCCGGCCCTGCCGCCGCTGGAGGGCTACACCTTCGAGGGCTACCGCAATGCCGACGGTTCGGTGGGTACGCGCAACATCCTGGCCATCACCGAGACCGTGCAGTGCGTGGCCGGCGTGACCGGATTCGCCGTGCAGCGCATCAAGGCGGAACTGCTGCCGAAGTACCCGCATGTTGATGACGTGGTGGCCCTGGCCCACACCTATGGTTGCGGCGTGGCCATCGATGCGCCCGATGCGGTGATCCCGATCCGCACGCTGCGCAACATCAGCCTCAACCCGAATTTCGGCGGCGAGGTGATGGTGGTCAGCCTGGGCTGCGAGAAGCTGCAGCCCGAGCGCCTGCTGCCGCCCGGTGCCATACCGCTGGTGGACGAACGCACGCTGCAGGAGGCCCCGCTCGACGTGGTCTGCCTGCAGGACGAGGCCCATGTGGGCTTCATGTCCATGGTCGATTCGGTGATGCGCCAGGCCGAACTGCATCTGGAACGCCTGAACCGCCGCCGCCGCGAGACCGTGCCGGCCAGCGAGTTGGTGGTGGGCGTGCAATGCGGTGGCAGCGATGCGTTCAGTGGTGTCACCGCCAATCCGGCCGTGGGGTTCTGCACCGACCTGCTGGTGCGCGCGGGCGCCACGGTGATGTTCAGCGAGGTGACCGAGGTGCGCGACGGCATCGACCAGCTCACCTCCCGTGCGGCGTCGCCCGAGGTGGCCGAAGCCATGATCCGCGAGATGGCCTGGTACGACGCCTACCTGAGCCAGGGCCGTGTGGACCGCAGCGCCAACACCACGCCGGGCAACAAGAAAGGGGGCCTGTCCAACATCGTCGAGAAGGCCATGGGCTCGATCGTCAAGAGTGGCAGCGCACCCATCAGCGGCGTGGTGGCACCCGGCGACAAGGCGCGGCAGAAGGGACTGCTCTATGCCGCCACCCCCGCCAGCGACTTCATCTGCGGCACGCTGCAGGTGGCCGCGGGCATGAACCTGCACGTCTTCACCACCGGCCGGGGAACGCCCTATGGGCTGGCCGAAGTACCGGTCATCAAGGTGGCCACGCGCAGCGACCTGGCGCGGCGCTGGCACGACCTGATGGACGTGAACGCCGGGCGCATCGCCGACGGCGAGGCCAGCATCGAGGAGATGGGCTGGGAGATGTTCCGCCTGATGCTGGACGTGGCCAGCGGCCGCAGGAAAACCTGGGCCGAGCACTGGAAGCTCGCCAACGCCCTGGTGCTGTTCAATCCCGCGCCCGTGACCTGACCGACCGGACGCATCCGGCTGCCCGGGCGCTGCGCCCACCTCGCATTCTTTTAACGACAAGGAGACAACCACCATGCAGCGCAGGACTTTCACCCTCCATGCCCTGGCCCTCGGCGCAGGTAGCGCCCTGGGCGCCTTGCCGGCCCTCGCCCAGGCGCCGTGGCCCGCAGGCAAGACCATCACCTACCTGGTGCCGTTCGCGGCGGGTGGCACGACCGACACGCTGGGCCGGCTGATCAGCCAGCAGCTGGGCACGGCCCTGGGCACCACGGTGGTCGTGGACAACAAGGGTGGGGCGGGCGGCAGCGTGGGTTCCGAGATCGCGGCACGGGCCGCCCCGGATGGCTACACGCTGCTGGGGGGCACCATCAGCTCGCACGCGATCAACGTGAGCCTCTATCCCAAGCTGGGCTACGACCCGGTCAAATCCTTCGCGCCCGTGACGCTGATCGGCACCAATCCTGTGGTGCTCGTGGTGGCCGCCGGCAGCCCCTACAAGACGCTGCAGGACGTGCTCGCGGCGGCGAAGGCCAAGCCTGGCGGGCTTTCGTCGGCCTCGGCCGGTACGGGTACCTCGCAGCATCTGGCCCTGGAACTGCTGGCCTACAGGTCGGGCGTGAAGTTCACCCACGTGCCCTACAAAGGCAGCGGACCTGCGATCCAGGACGTGATCGGCGGCCAGGTGGACATGATGTTCGACACCACCGTGGTCGCGGCGCCGCACATCCAGAGCGGCAAGCTGCGCGCGATCGCCGTCACCTCGGCGAAGCGGCTGGCGTCCATGCCCGACGTGCCCACGGTGGCCGAATCGGGCGTGGCCAGCCTGAAGGACTTCGAGGTGGTGTCCTGGCAGGCGATCTTCGTGCCCGCGGGAACGCCCGCGCCCATCGTCAACCGGCTGCACGACGAGATCCGCAAGATCCTTGCCCAGCCCGACATGCAGGCCCGGCTCAGGGGCTTCGGCATGGAGCCGGCGGACCTGACCACCGCCCAGATCGCGGCCTTCCAGAAGGCCGAGGTCGAGAAATGGGCCCAGGTCATCAAGGCCGCGAACGTGAAGGCCGATTGAGGCCGGGGCGCGGTCAGAGCAACTGCGCGCGCAATCCCACCATGATGCGACGGCCGGCGGCGGGCTCGAAGAAGCGCCCGTTGCCGTCGTTGACGATCAGCGAGCCTGCGTAGCGGCGGTCGAACAGGTTGTCCAGCCGCGCCCAGGCCTGCCAGCGCACGGAGCCTCCGGTCTTCCATCCATAGCCGGCCTGCAGTCCGGCGACGGCATGGCCGGGGGCTGCCTCGGTGTTGGCGTCGTTGGCCTGCACCCGGGAGGACAGGTCCACCGCGGCGCCCAGCGTCCACCGCGCGTCGGGCGCGTAGTCCAGCGACAGGCGGGCCGTGTGGCGCGCCGTGCCCGGCAGGCGGTTGCCGGAAGGCACCGCCACGCCGCCCGCGCCGGTGTAGGGACTGGCGAAGAAGGCGTCCAGATAGGTGTAGGCGGCGCGCGGTACGAAGGCGCCCATGCGCGCGCTCCAGCCCAGTTCCATGCCGCGGCGCCGCACGCGGTCGGCATTCTGGTACACCGTGCGGCCATTGACCGTCGCCGCGGGAACGATCTCTCCGCGCGTGCGGGCGTCGAACCAGGCGGCCTCCAGGCGGTGCACGCCGCCCTGCCATTTGGCGCCCACCTCGAACTGGCGGTTGCGCGCGGCTTCCAGCCCGTAGTTCGGACCGCTGTTGCTGCGGCTGTAGGCCATCTCGGCCAGCGTGGGCGTCTCGATGCCTCCACCGGCATTGGCATACAGGTTCAGGTGCTCCGAAGCGGCCCAGACCAGGCCCACGGCCGGGCTGGTGCGATGCCAGGTGCGCTCGCCGCTGTCGTCGGGGTTGGCGGCGCTGGCCGGAAAGCGGTCGTCCACGGCCAGCCGGACCCGGGTCGCTCGCAGCCCGGCGATCGCGCGCACGGTGGGGGCGATCCAGGCGTCCACCTGGGCGAAGAGGTCGGTGTTGCCCGCACGGTCCTGCTCGTCGCGCCGCAGCGCGCCGGGCACGCCCGCATCGTTGACGAAACCCTGGCGGTGCTCGGAGAGCCGGTCGGCATCCAGCCCCACCGTCCAGGACCAGGGCAGGCCCGCGGCAGTGCGGTCGCTGTGCGTCCAGGCGGCGCCGAGGCCGTAGTAGTCGCGGTCCAGGTCCACCACGCCGCCGGCGCTGTTGGCGGCCCCGCCGGAGAAGGACAGGGTCTGGAACAGGCTGCGGGTGCCGCCGTAGAGCCTTGCGCGCACGCTGTCCGTGGCGCTCAGCGCATGCTCCACCACCAGGCCGAGCTGGTTCTGCCGCACGGTCTTGCGGGTGTCGAAGCTGTACGCCACCGCCGGGGCCTGGCGGGGATCGGCCCGCCACTGCTCGCGCGTCAGGCCGAGCGGGTCCTGCGCCAGCGGCTGGTCGAAAAGGTTCACCAGCACCGTGACGCGGGTGTCGCCGGAGGGCCGTGCCACCACCTTGGCGTTCAGGTGCGTGCGGCGCGCGGCGCCGTGGTCCCGCCAGCCGTCGGTCTCGAAGCGGGAGATGTCCACCAGCCCGCCCAGGGTCCGGTCGCCCGCGTCGAACGATGCCTCGGCCATGCGCTGGCCGTAGGACCCCGCGGCCACCGAGGCCGAGGCCCCGCCGCCTTCCCGTGGATCGCGCGTGGTGACCTGCAGCACGCCGCCCGCCGCGTTGCCGTACTGCTGGGCGAGCGGCCCGCGCAGTACTTCCACCTGCGAGGCGGATGGCAACTGGGCCGTGGCCGCCTGGCCCTGGCCGTCCGGCATCGTGGCCGGGATGCCATCGACGAGGATGCGCACGCCCCGCACGCCGAAGGTGGAGCGCGACCCGAAGCCGCGCACCGCGATCTGGAGATCCTGCGCGTAGTTCTGGCGGTCGGACACCGCCACGCCGGGCTGGCCGGCCAGCAGTTCGGACAGGTTCACGAGCGGCGTCGTGGCGGTGAAAGGGTCCAGGGCGATGGCCGTATGGCTCGCGGCGGCATCGAAGCGGCGCTGGGCCGCCGCCTGGCCGCCGGACACCTCGACGGCCGGCAGCGCGGGATCGGGGCCGGCGGCCTGGGCCATGGCTGCCTGCGGGCTGCCGGCCCACAGCGCACAGCCGGCCACGACCGCCCAGACCGGCGCCGAAGCACGGGCGGCGGGGCCGGAGGGCGAAAGGAAGAGGGCCGCGTTCTGGAGAGGGGGTATGCCGCGCATGCGGATCAGCTGCGCGGCGCCGGGGCCTGGCCGACCACGCTGCTGGGCTGCGCCGGCTCGATCACGCCGCACAGGACGCGGCCACCGGAGTTGCCGGCCGGATTGCTCTTGTAGTCGTCTTCCTTCTCGTGCACCACGAGGGCACGGCCCATGATGGAAGCCTTGCCCGGGGTGAGCGTGACGTTGGTGTTCAGGTAGCGCAGCGTGCCGCGGCCATCCGCGCCCACGGTGATGTTGGGCAACTCGCCGGCATGGGCCTTGTCGATGGGCGCTCCGGGCTGGCCGTGCTGGTGGGACATGCCGGGGTCGAAATGCCCGCCCGCGGCGCCGAAGGGGATGGTCTTGCCGGTGGCGGCATCCGGCCCGGGAGCGCACTGGCCATTGGCGTGGATGTGGAAGCCGTGCAGGCCGGAGGAAAGCCCCTGCACCTGCGCGGCGATTTCCACGCCGCTGGGCGTTTCAGTCAGGACGGCCGTGCCCGCAGGCTGGCCGTCCGCGGTCATCAGGCGGGCCGAGGCCGTGGCGCGCTCCGGGCCGGGTACCGGCATCTTCGTGGCGCTGCCGGCAGCTTCCACGGCGTGGGCGGCGGGCGTGCCCTGTGCCTGGCCCGGGCCCTGGGCACCGCAACCAGCGAGGGCGAGCGCGGCACCCGCAGCCGCCAGCGCGGCGGCCGGGCGCAGGAGACGGAGAGAGGAGGGGATCGGGCGGAACAGGTGCAGGGTCATGGTCGGCGGTCGGTGTAGAAGGACAAAAGGCCCTGCAATGCAGGGCCGCGGCACCCGAGCAGCATGCGGCGCGATTTCCGCCTGCCGCGTAGGACAACCGCCCGGGGAGCCCGGCTGGGCCTCCGGCAGCGGCAGCCGCGCCATCCCGGAAAGGGGCTCAGGCGCCGGATTTGCGGACGAGCCGCAGGATACTGGAGAAATCCAGTCCGCCGTGGCCGGCCAGGCTATGCGCCGCATAAAGGCTGCGCGCAAGTCCCCCCAGGGGTGTGGCCGCTTTCACTGCGGTGGCGTTCTCCTGCGCGAGCCCGAGGTCCTTGAGCATCAGGTCGGTGCCGAAGCCTCCCGCGTAGTCCTTGCTCGCCGGGGCCTGGGGCATGACGCCGGGCCAGGGGTTGTATTTCTCCAGGGCCCAGTTGCCGCCCGAACTGCGGCGCATGATCTCGCTCAGCACCGCCGGGTCCAGGCCGTTGGCGACGCCCAGGGCGAGGGCCTCGCTGGTGCCGGCCATCAGGATGCCCAGCAGCATGTTGTTGCAGATCTTGGCGGTCTGGCCCGCGCCCACACCACCCGCGTGGAAGATGTTGGCGCCCATTTTCTCCAGCACCGGGCGGGCGCGTTCCAGATCGGCCGCATCCCCGCCCACCATGAAGGTCAGCGTGCCGGCGATGGCACCGCCCGTGCCGCCGGAGACGGGCGCGTCGATGAAGGCGATGCCGCGTTCCCGCGCGGCATCGGCCACCTTGCGCGATGTGGCCGCCGCGATGGTGGAGCAGTCGATCACCAGCGTGCCGGCGGGCAACTGGGGCAGCAGGCCGGCCTGCTGGCCGCTTCCCAGGAAAAGCGCCTCCACGTGCGGGCTGGCCGGCAGCATGCTGATGACCACCTCGGCACCCTCCACGCAGGCGCCGGCATCGGTGGCGATGCGCACCCCGTCGGCCGCCAGCCTGTCGCAGGCGGGCCTGGACAGGTCGAAAGCGCCGACGTCATGGCCGGCTTTGTGCAGGTTCAGGGCCATGGGGCCGCCCATGTTGCCCAGGCCGATGAATGCGATCTTCATGTGTTGTCTCCTTGGGGTGGTGAATCGGTGTGCAGGCCGGTGGACGGGACGCGTCCCTTCAGTCATCGGCCTCGAAAATGCTGTGGCGCCGCGGGGCTGTCTTGGCCGGCGGTGCTTTCGAGGCCGGGGCCGCAGTCGGGGCAGTCTTGCGGCGCTTCGGGCTCGCTTTGGCGCGCGGGTTGTAGGCCAGGGCTTCATCCAGCCAGAAGGCCCATTGCGCGGCACGCGCATAGCCGTGCGGCTCGATCCAGAAGTAGCCCTGCATGCCGCCGCCGGGAGAGAGCTCGCGCGTGTTCTGCATTTCCTGGAATTCGCCGTGGCGCTCCGGTGGCAGTCGCACCAGCAGCTCCGCACCTTTCACGCCGATGCAGAGCTTGCCGTCCACGAAGAAGGCCCGGCAACCGAACAGCGTGCGTTCTTCCATTGCCGTGGGGCCGCACCGCTGCGCGAGCGCATCGCGCACGGCATCGATGAGGTGCAGTGTCTCGTCGGAGAGGGGGCGGACAGGCATCTGACGGCGCTTCAACCGATGGTGCGGCAGGGCTCAGCGGATCGCGTCCGGCGCGTCGCCGTCCAGCATGCGCCGGGCGATGATGACGCGCATGATCTCGTTCGTGCCCTCCAGGATCTGGTGCACGCGCGCATCGCGCAGCAGGCGCTCCAGCGGATATTCGCGGATGTAGCCATAGCCGCCGTGCAACTGCAGCGCCTCGTTCACCACGGCGAAGCCCGCATCGGTGGCGAAGCGCTTGGCCATGGCGCAGTAGGTGGAGGCGTCGCGCGCACCGGCATCGAGTTTGCTGGCGGCCAGCCGCACCATCTGCCGCGCGGCGACCAGCTCGGTTGCCATGTCGGCCAGCTTGAACTGCAGGGCCTGGAAGCTGGCGATGGCCTTGCCGAACTGTTTGCGGTCCTGCATGTATTGCCGTGCGGCGTTCAGCGCGCCCTGGGCCGCACCCACCGAACAGGTGGCGATGTTGATGCGGCCCCCGTCCAGGCCCTTCATGGCGATCTTGAAGCCCTCGCCCTCGGCTCCCAGCAGATGGTCGGCCGGGACGCGTACGTTGTCGAAACTGATGGTGCGCGTGGGCTGGCTGTTCCAGCCCATCTTCTCTTCCTTCCTGCCATAGTGGATGCCCGCCGCATCCGCCGGCACGGCGAAGGCGCTGATCCCTCCCGCGCCGGAATCGGGCGCGCCCGTGCGGGCCATGAGCACCAGCACATCGGTGCTGCCGGCGCCGCTGATGAAGGCCTTGGCACCGTTGACGACGTATTCGTTTCCGGCGCGCTCGGCGCGTGTCTTGAGCGAGGCCGCGTCCGAGCCCGCGCCCGGCTCGGTCAGGCAATAGCTGGCGAGCTTCTCGCCGCTGGTGAGCAGCGGGCCCCAGCGGTCCCGCACCGCATCGGTGGCCCAGGTGCCCAGCATCCAGGTCGCCATGTTGTGGATCGTGATGAAGGCGGTGGTGGAGGGGTCGATGGCGGCCATCTCTTCGAACACCAGCGTGGCGTCCAGCCGGGGCAGGGCGAGGCCGCCGGCGTTCTCGGGTGCGTAGAGGCCGCAGAAGCCCAGGGCGCCGGCTTTCGCGATCGCCTCGCGCGGGAAGATGCCTTCCGCGTCCCAGTGCGCGGCATGGGGCGCCAGTTCGGCCCGGGCGAATTCCCGGGCGGTGTCGGCGAAGGCGCGTTGTTCTTCGGTCAGCTCGAAATCCATGGTACGTGTCTCGTCCTGCTCATTGTTTTGTCTTTGCCGTCCTGGTGGGCGACGTGGATGCGCCGTCCCCGTTAGGGTTTCGCGGATGGATGCTCCAGTGTCAGCCAGCGCATCAGGCCCCGGCGCCGCGATTCGGTTTCAGCCGCCAGGCACTCGTGGTAGAGCCGCGGCCCTTCGGTCAGCGCTTCGGTCGCCCGCGTCGCCTGCTTGCACCGCGTGACGCGCTCGCGCTGCCACGCGGCCTGCTCCTGCCGCAGCTGCGGCCGCTCGTGCGCCGACAGCGCCCGCATCACGTCGCCGTACAGGATCGCGATGGCGGTATCCGCCTGCTGCCAGGCCTGCACCGCACAGGCATTGGTTTCGGCGACCGTGCCCCCGGGCTGGCAGGCCGCACCCGCCTGGGCATGCGCGCCGGCACTGCACATCAAAACGGCGAGGGCTACAGCGACTCTGAATGCCTCGGTCGGTCGTTGCCAAATCTTGAGAATGTCCATCCTTCGCTTGTACCACTGCACCAGATACTGGCGCGGCCCAGGCCAGCGGCAGCCGCGCAAGGGCCGCCCCGCCGCGCTGGCTGCGTCCCCCTTCCGCATCGCGCAGCGATGCAGAGAAAGGGGGAAGACGCGCAGCGGCTCAGGGGGTTATTTCAGGCTTATCGTCGTGTTCACGCCATGGCCGATCGTGCTGTCGTCGAACCACCGCGCCGTCACCGTCTTGGTCTGGGTATAGAACAGCACCACCTGCTTGCCGTAAGGTCCCAGGTCGCCGAGCTTGGAGGCGCGCGAGCCCGAGAACGAGAACAGAGGCACCGGCACGGGAATCGGCACGTTGATGCCCACCTGGCCCACGTCGATCTCCTCCTGGAACTTGCGCGCCGCCGCGCCCGACTGCGTGAAGATGGCGGTGCCGTTGCCGTTCGGGTTGGCGTTGATGAACTCGATCGCCTCGTCGATGTCCTTTGCCGCCGCCAGGCACAGCACGGGGCCGAAGATCTCCTGGTCGTAGATGGACATGCCGGGCTTCACGCCGCTGAAGATGGTCGGTCCGACGAAGTTGCCCTTCTCGTAACCCGCCACCTGGGGCTTGCGGCCGTCCAGTTCCAGCGTCGCGCCGTCGGCGATGCCGCGCTCGATCAGGCCCTCCACACGGTCCCTGGCGGCGCAGGAGACCAGCGGTCCCACGTCCGTGCCCTTCTCGGTGCCGGCATTCACCTTGAGCGTCCTGGCCTTGGCGACCAGGTCGGGAATCCACTGCTGCGCCTCGCCCACCAGCACCACCACCGACAGCGCCATGCAGCGCTGGCCCGCGGCGCCGAAGGCCGCGCCGGCCAGGGCGTTGAGCGTCTGCTCCTTGTTGGCGTCGGGCATGACGATGGCGTGGTTCTTCGCGCCCATCATGCACTGCACGCGCTTGCCGTTCAGGCTGGCGCGGTTGTAGACGTGCGTGCCGACCTTGGTCGAGCCCACGAAGCTGATGGCCTTGATGTCGGGGTGGTCGCAGATGGCATTCACCGCATCCTCGCCGCCGTGCACCACGTTCAGCACGCCGGGCGGGATGCCGGCCTCCAGCGCCAGTTCGCACAGGCGCATGGTCACCATCGGGTCCTGCTCGCTGGGCTTGAGCACGAAGGTGTTGCCGGTGGCGATGGCCATGGGGAACATCCAGAGCGGGATCATGGCCGGGAAGTTGAACGGCGTGATGCCCGCACACACCCCCAGCGGCTGCATCAGCGTATAGGTATCGACGCCGCCAGCCACGTTGTTGGCCAGCTCGCCCAACTGCAGGTTGCCGATGGCGCTGGCGTGCTCCACCACCTCCAGGCCGCGGAACACGTCGCCTTCGGCATCGGGCAGGGTCTTGCCCTGCTCGGCCGTCAGCAGTGCGGCCAGCTCGGCCATGTTCTCGCGGATGAGCTGCTGGTATTTCAGGAAGATGCGTGCCCGGGCGCCGATGGCGGTCTTCTTCCAGGTCTTGAAGGCTTCCTTGCCGGAGGCCACGGCGGCATCGATCTCTTCCGGCGTGGCGAAAGGCACGCGCGCGAGCACTTCCTGCGTGGCGGGGTTCACAACGTTGCGCCACTGGGTGGTCCTGGATTCGACGAACTTGCCGCCGATGAGCAGCTTGACCGTGGGCGCCAGGATGGCCGTGGATTGGGGGGCATTCATGCGCTTGTCTCCTGTCTGGGTTGGAATGGGGGCGCCGGCGCCGGACCAGCGCGCCGACACATGCTATCCGTGCGAAATTGCAAGATCAATAGAGAAAAATCGCACGGGTGCTTTGCGAAATTGCACAGCACAATCCCCACATCGAACACCACATCACCGCTTTATGGACTGGGAGAACCTGCGCTATTTCCTGGAACTGGCCCGGACCGGCACGCTGGCCGCCGCTGCGCGCCGCACCGGCGTGGAACACACCACCGTCGCTCGCCGCATCCAGGCCCTGGAGAAACAGATGGGCGAATCCCTGTTCGCCCGCGAGGCCGGCGGGCACCGGCTCACCGAAGCGGGCCGGCACCTGCTTCCGGCCGTCGAGGCGATGGAGACGGCCGTGCTCGGCGTCGAGCGGGTGCGGCCCAGCGGCATCGGTCCGGCAGGCCTCGTGCGCGTGGGCGCCACGGAGGGCTTCGGCACGCAGGTGCTCGCTCCGCACCTCGCGCGGCTGACGCTGCAGTACCCGCACCTCAGCGTGGACCTGCTGGCCTTGCCCCGCATGCTGCACCTGTCCCGCCGGGAGGCGGACATCGTCATTTCGCTGGAGCGGCCCACGCGCGGCGCCGTGATCGTCTCCAAACTGGCGGACTACACCCTGCGCCTGTATGGCCAGAAGGAATATCTGGCCCGCAGGCCGGCCATCACCCGGCGCGAGGAGCTGCGCCACCATGCATTCGTCAGCTATGTGGATGACCTGCTGTTCACCAAGGAACTGCAGTTCCTGGACCAGCTCGTGCCACCCGAGCGTTTCGCGTTCCGCAGCACCAGCGTCGCGGCGCAGTGCGAGGCGGTGCGTGCCGGGGCCGGACTGGGGGTGCTGCCGGCTTTCCTGGCCGACAGCGATCCACTGCTGGAGCGCGTTTTGCCCGAGGAGGCACGTTTCACCCGCACGTTCTGGATGAGCATGCCGGCCGAGGCCAAATACCAGGCGCGTACCCAGGCCGTCTGGGATTTCCTCAAGGAGGTTGGCCAACAGGAGGCTCCGAGGCTCATGCCCGCCTGATACGGGGTGTTTCAATTCAAAGAAACATTAATGGTCTGCATGACCTGTCAGATCAAGGTCCGTGCACGGAGGCGTGCAATCATCCCTGCATTGCATTCCAGAAGATTTCGAGGGTGGGGCAGGGGAAGCGCTGCGGCTGACGGGGCTGTGCACTCCTGAAGGAGCCTGCTGCGTGCGTCGCGCCAGCATGCCGCGTGCCGTGTCGCCGCGGCGCCTGGGCCATGCGCCGTGCAGGTCGGTGTGAGACGTGCATGCGCTGCCAGTCGCCATCTCCCGGCCGGGGGCGCTGCCCGCATGCCATGGCTGTCGAGATCGCGGTCCCATGAACATTCTCATCTTCCATTCCATTCCCTATCCGCACGTGGAGTACCACCGCGGGATCGACCATTCCCGGCACGACGTGACCTATTTCGGTCCTGTGGAGGCGCTGGACACGGTGCCCGAGGGGCTGCGCTGCAGCAGGGTCGCGCGCCCCGGCGCCGCCGGGGCCTGCGAAGAGGCGCGTGCCTGGATGGCGGCCCATCCTTCCGTGGTGTTCGACCGGGTCATCGCCCTGTCGGAGGGGGAGCGCCTCGAGGCCGCCCGCCTGCGCGAATGGCTGGGCCTGCCGGGCGACCGGTCCGAGAAGGTCGCGGCCCTGCGCAACAAGCTCTGGATGAAACAGGCCGTCGCCGCCGCAGGGCTGCGCGTGCCGCGCTTCGCGTCCCTTCCCGCCTTCCTCGCCCGCCGGGATGGCCCGCCCTGGCAGGGTCGGACCGTCCTCAAGCCCCACAGCGGCGCGGCCAGCGAAGACGTGGCCGTCTTCGCGACCGCTTCGGAGGCCCGGGCCGCCGTGCTGGGCTTCTGCTCCGGCATTCCCCGGCTGGACGCCCTGCAGGCCGTGGACGCCTGCGGTGACTTCGAGGTGGAGGAGTACGTGGAAGGGCCCGTCCTGCACTTCGACGGGGTGGTCGCAGGCGGCACGGTCTTCGCGCTCGCCGCCAGCCGCTACCTCAATACCTGCCTGGACTATGCCCGCGGAGCGCCGCTGGGTTCCATCCACATTTCCCTGGACGAGCGCATGCGCCACTGGGTCGCACGCGCCCTGGAGGGGCTCGGCATGCGCGACGGCTGCTTCCACCTGGAGGCGATCGAGCAGGGTGGCGACCTGGTTTTCCTGGAGATCGACCATCCCGTCGATGTCCCCCACGGCATCGCCACGTTCGAGCGGGCCACGGGCATCCATCTGCCGTCGGTGGAGCTGCACCGGCTGCTCGGCGAGGCCGGGGAGAACGAAGCACCTCCCCTGGGGCGGGAGGCCGGCTCCGCCGATCCGGGGCGGTGCTGGCACGGCTGGTTCGCCGTGCCCGGGCACCACCTGGGTTGCGCCACCCATCCCGGCCTCGAGGGCATCGCCGTGTTCCGGCGCAGCGACGCGGTGGTCGGCTGGAGCGAGCTCCCGCCAGGCGCGCCGCTGCCCGGAAGGGTCACCTACCGGACCGATGCACTGCCGCTGGCAGGCATCGTCGCCACCGCGGCCCCGCCGCAAACCCAGGCCTGGATGGAGTCGCTTTTCGCGGCGGTGCAATGGAAGCCCGCCGCGCCGCATGCCGTGCCGGAAGCCGCCCCGGTTCCCGCGGCCGTGCAGCCGGCCACCGCATGAGCTGCCGCGTGCCGCCGACCGGGTGCCGGCAAAAGCGGCGCGAGTTGGGTCTAAGATCCGCGCTTTCCGGCCAGCGGAACCGCACGCCGCCCGCACTGTCGGGCGGTTTCTTTCCGGCCCTTGCCCGGCTTCGTCCGCCTCGAGCGGCGATGCGCGCGGGCCGGTTTCCCCAGTCTCTTCCATTGGAGTTCCCTGAATGACACCTCAGGCCACGCCCCCAGGGCACGACCCCGCGGGGCACGACCACCTGCAGCGCAACCTCACCAACCGGCACATCCAGCTCATCGCCATCGGCGGTGCGATCGGCACCGGGCTTTTCATGGGGTCCGGCAAGACCATCAGCCTCGCGGGCCCGTCCATCGTGTTCGTCTACATGGTGATCGGCTTCGTGCTGTTCTTCGTGATGCGCGCCATGGGCGAATTGCTGCTGTCCGACCTGCGCTACAAGTCCTTCATCGATTTTTCCGCCGACCTGCTCGGGCCCTGGGCAGGGTTCTTCACCGGCTGGACCTACTGGTTCTGCTGGATCGTCACGGGCATCGCCGACGTGATCGCGATATCGGCATACACCCAGTTCTGGTTTCCGCACATTCCGCAGTGGGCGCCGGCCCTGGCCTGCGTCGGCCTGCTGCTGTCGCTCAACCTCCTCACCGTCAAGCTCTTCGGCGAGATCGAATTCTGGTTCGCCATGGTCAAGATCGTCGCCATCGTGGCGCTGGTCGCTACCGGCCTGTACATGGTGGGCGCGGGCTTCGTCGCGCCGGCGGGGCACCAGGCCAGCCTGAGCAACCTCTGGAACGATGGCGGCATGTTCCCGCACGGGCTGATGGGCTTCTTCGCCGGCTTCCAGATCGCGGTGTTCGCCTTCTCGGGCATCGAGCTGGTGGGCACCACCGCGGCGGAGGCGCAGGATCCGGAGCGCAGCCTGCCGCGGGCCATCAACTCCATTCCCGTGCGCATCATCGTCTTCTACGTGCTGGCGCTGGTCGCCATCATGGCGGTCACGCCATGGCGCGAGGTCGTGCCCGGCAAGAGCCCGTTCGTGGAACTGTTCGTGCTCGCCGGGCTTCCGGCCGCTGCAGGCATCATCAACTTCGTCGTGCTGACCTCGGCCGCCTCGTCGGCCAACAGCGGCGTGTTCTCCACCAGCCGCATGCTCTACGGACTGGCGCTGAAAGAGGATGCACCCCGGGCCTTCCGCCACCTGTCGAAGCAGAGCGTTCCGTCCCGCGGCCTGCTGTTCTCGTGCACCTGCCTGCTGGCCGGCGCCCTGCTGATGTGGGTGATCCCCGACCTCGTGGAAGCGTTCACCCTGGTCACCACCGTGTCGGCCATCCTGTTCATGTTCACCTGGTCGCTGATCCTGCTGTCCTATATCGCCTACCGGCGCAACCATCCGGAGCGGCACGCCGCATCCATCTACAGGATGCCCGGCGGCGTGGCGATGTGCGCGGCCTGCCTGGCGTTCTTCGTGTTCATCCTGGGGCTGCTGGCGCTGGAGTCGGACACGCGCAAGGCGCTCATCGCGACCCCGCTCTGGTTCGTGCTGCTGGGGGCGGCCTACAGCCTGCTGCGCCCCGGGTCCCGCCGGGCGGCTGCGCTGGCCGGCGACACGGGGATGGCTCCGGGCCCGGTGCCCGGACCGGCTTCCAGCCGCTGAACGCGCAGGGCGTTCCAGAGAGGGCGGCGCCGGGCCCTCGCGGGGCGCGGCATCGTGCCGCGCTGTCCGAAAAGCCGGGCGCTTGCCGCCTTCTTCCGGGGATCGGTGCGCCGCAGGCTGCGTAACCTTCCCGGGAGCGCATGCGGTTTCGCTCCGGGCAGGGTGCCCGGGCGGCGGGCGCCATTCCTGAGGAGCCTGCGGCCATGTCCCCCATCATTTCCGGTCTCGCGTCCGTCGCGTCCATGCTGTACAACGCAGCCTCCTCGTCCAGGTCGTCCTCCGGCCCGGCAGGCAAGGGTGCCGACACCTCCTCCCTGCCCGACCCCTCGGCGGTCGTGACGCTGAGCCAGGATGCGGGCGGCCTCGCCCGCCTGGCCGGCCAGGGCGTGATGGCGTCCACGGCACAGTCTCAGGCCGGCGTGCTGGCCACGGGCGGATCGGCCGGCGGTGCGCTGCAGGCGCTGTCGTCCAACCGCGCCGTGCCGAAGGAAGACTTCCAGGCGCTGCTCACGCGCTTCGGCGCCACGGACGCGCAGAAGGAGCAGCTCACGGCGGGCTTCGACGCCGACAAGGACGGCACCATCACGCGCGACGAATTCCTCCAGGGCCTCGCCCAGACGGCGGGCCCGCAGGGTTCGGGGGAGTTCGCTCAGTCCCTCCTGAAGCTGCTCGACCGCGGCGCCGCAGGCAATGCCGACGGCACGGTGGGCGCCAACGAGTTCAGCGCACTGACCACCGCGTTCGCGGACATGTCCCGGCGCCCGCGCAACATCCTCTGAAGGTGGCGGGGATTGGCCTGCAGCCTCCCGCGGCACCCGGGTGAGGCTACAATTGGAGGCTTTCCCGCAAAAACGTCGCCCGGCCGCAACCAAAGCAATCCTTCCATAAAGAGCAGTCCTCAGGTCCATCCCGAGGGCTCCGGGCGACCCGTAACCATCCGGAGAACCCAGTGCTTTTGTCTCTCAAGGGAACCTTCCCTCCCGCCATCCTGGCGCTCGCAGACGGCACGGTCTTTATTGGTCGCTCGATCGGTGCCACCGGCACCACGGTCGGTGAAGTGGTGTTCAACACCGCCATCACCGGCTACCAGGAAATCCTCACCGACCCCAGCTATTGCCAGCAGATCGTCACGCTGACGTATCCGCACATCGGCAACTACGGTGTCAACACGGAGGACGTCGAGGCCGACAAGATCCATGCCGCAGGTCTCATCATCAAGGACCTGCCCCTGCTGGCCAGCAATTTCCGCAGCACCGAAACGCTGTCGCAATACCTCGTGCGCGGGAGCACGGTGGCCATCGCCGACATCGACACCCGCAAGCTCACCCGCCTGCTGCGCGACAAGGGTGCGCAGAACGGCGCGATCCTGGGCCTGGCGGCCGGCGAGGCGGTGACGCAGGCTCGCATCGACGAAGCCCTGGCGGCCGCCAAGGCGGCGCCCAGCATGAAGGGCCTGGACCTCGCCCAGGTGGTGAGCACGCCGTCTTCCTACGTCTGGGAGCAGACCGAGTGGAAGCTCGGCGAAGGCTACGGCCGGCAGGAGGCTCCCCGCTTCCACGTGGTGGCGTACGACTACGGCGTGAAGAAGAACATCCTGCGCATGCTGGCCGAGCGGGGCTGCAAGCTCACCGTGGTGCCGGCGAAGACCCCGGCCGCCGACGTGCTCGCGATGCGCCCGGACGGCGTGTTCCTGTCCAACGGCCCCGGCGATCCGGAACCCTGCGACTACGCCATCGAGGCCACGCGCCAGATCATCGATGCCGGCGTGCCCACCTTCGGCATCTGCCTGGGCCACCAGATCATGGCCCTGGCGAGCGGCGCGAAGACCTTCAAGATGGACAACAGCCACCACGGCGCCAACCATCCCGTGAAGGACCTGGACAACGGCCGCGTGAGCATCACCAGCCAGAACCACGGCTTCGCCGTGGAGGCCGATTCGCTGCCCGCCAACCTGCGCGCCACCCACGTGAGCCTGTTCGACGGCACGCTGCAGGGCCTGGAGCGCACCGACCAGCCTGCGTTCTGCTTCCAGGGGCACCCGGAAGCCTCGCCCGGCCCGCACGATATCGCCTACCTGTTCGACCGCTTCACCGCGCTGATGGAGAAGAAGTAATGCCAAAGCGCACCGACCTCAAATCGATCCTCATCATCGGCGCCGGCCCGATCATCATCGGCCAGGCCTGCGAGTTCGACTACTCCGGCGTGCAGGCCTGCAAGGCGCTGCGCGAAGAGGGCTACAAGGTCATCCTGATCAACAGCAACCCCGCCACGATCATGACCGACCCGGCCACAGCCGACGTCACCTACATCGAGCCCATCACCTGGCAGACGGTCGAGAAGATCATCGCCAAGGAGCGCCCGGACGCCATCCTGCCCACCATGGGCGGCCAGACCGCGCTCAACTGCGCGCTCGACCTGTGGCGCAACGGCGTGCTGCACAAGTACAAGGTGGAGCTGATCGGCGCCACCCCCGAGGCCATCGACAAGGCCGAGGACCGCCTGAAGTTCAAGGACGCGATGACCCGCATCGGCCTGGGCTCCGCCCGCTCCGGCATCGCCCACTCGATGGACGAGGCCTGGGCCGTGCAGCGCAGCGTGGGCTTCCCCACGGTGATCCGTCCCAGCTTCACGCTGGGCGGCACCGGCGGCGGCATCGCCTACAACCCGGAAGAGTTCGAGACCATCTGCAAGCGCGGCCTGGAAGCGTCGCCCACCAACGAGCTGCTGATCGAGGAATCGCTGCTCGGCTGGAAAGAGTACGAGATGGAAGTGGTCCGCGACAAGAAGGACAACTGCATCATCGTCTGCTCCATCGAGAACCTGGACCCGATGGGCGTGCATACGGGCGACTCGATCACCGTGGCGCCCGCGCAGACGCTCACCGACAAGGAATACCAGATCATGCGCAACGCCTCGCTCGCGGTGCTGCGCGAGATCGGCGTGGACACGGGCGGCTCCAACGTGCAGTTCTCGGTGAATCCGAAGGACGGCCGCATGATCGTCATCGAGATGAACCCGCGCGTGTCGCGCTCATCGGCGCTGGCCTCCAAGGCCACGGGCTTCCCGATCGCCAAGGTGGCCGCCAAGCTGGCCGTGGGCTATACGCTCGACGAGCTGCGCAACGACATCACCGGCGGCGCGACCCCGGCCTCGTTCGAGCCCTCGATCGACTACGTGGTGACCAAGATCCCGCGTTTCGCGTTCGAGAAGTTCCCCGCGGCCGACAGCCGCCTGACCACGCAGATGAAGTCCGTGGGCGAGGTGATGGCCATGGGCCGCACCTTCCAGGAGTCCTTCCAGAAAGCCCTGCGCGGCCTGGAAGTCGGCGTGGACGGCATGAACGAGAAGACCCAGGACCGCGAGCTGCTCGAAAAGGAACTGGGCGAGCCCGGCCCCGAGCGCATCTGGTACGTGGGCGATGCCTTCGCCATGGGCCTGTCGGTGGACGAGGTGCATGACCTCACCAAGATCGACAAGTGGTTCCTGGTGCAGATCGAGGAGATCGTGAAGATCGAGCTCGACCTCGACCGGCTCTACGACGAGAAGGGCGAGGGCGCGCTGGCCGCGCTGGACGCCGACACGCTGCGCGTGCTCAAGAAGAAGGGCTTCTCCGACCGCCGCCTGGCCAAGCTGCTCAAGACCAGCGAGAAGGCCGTGCGCGAGGCGCGCCGCGCGCTGAACGTGCGCCCCGTGTACAAGCGCGTGGACACCTGCGCCGCCGAGTTTCCCACCAACACCGCCTACATGTACTCGACCTACGAGGAAGAGTGCGAGGCCGCGCCGTCTTCGAAGAAGAAGATCATGGTGCTGGGCGGCGGGCCGAACCGCATCGGCCAGGGCATCGAGTTCGACTACTGCTGCGTGCACGCCGCGCTCGCCATGCGCGAGGACGGCTACGAGACCATCATGGTCAACTGCAACCCCGAGACGGTGTCCACCGACTACGACACCTCCGACCGCCTGTACTTCGAGCCGCTCACGCTCGAGGACGTGCTCGAGATCGTGGACAAGGAAAAGCCCACCGGCGTGATCGTGCAGTACGGCGGCCAGACGCCGCTGAAGCTCGCGCTGGGCCTGGAGGCCGAGGGCGTGCCGATCATCGGCACCAGCCCCGACATGATCGACGCCGCGGAAGACCGCGAGCGGTTCCAGAAGCTGCTGGGCGACCTCGGCCTGCGCCAGCCGCCCAACGCCACGGCCCGCACCGAAGCCGAGGCGCTGGAGAAGGCCGCCACCCTGGGCTACCCGCTCGTGGTGCGTCCCAGCTACGTGCTGGGCGGCCGTGCGATGGAGATCGTGCACGAGCAGCGCGACCTCGAGCGCTACATGCGCGAGGCCGTCAAGGTGAGCAATGATTCCCCGGTGCTGCTGGACCGCTTCCTGAACGATGCGATCGAGTGCGACGTGGACTGCCTGCGCGACCCCGAAGGCAAGGTGTTCATCGGCGGCGTGATGGAACACATCGAGCAGGCCGGCGTGCACTCGGGCGACTCCGCCTGCTCGCTGCCGCCGTACTACCTCTCCAAGGCCACGGTGGACGAGCTCAAGCGCCAGACCGCCGCCATGGCCGAGGGCCTGAGCGTGGTGGGCCTGATGAACGTGCAGTTCGCCATCCAGGAGCGCGAAGAGAACGGCACCAGGCAGGATGTGATCTACGTGCTGGAAGTGAACCCCCGCGCCTCGCGCACGGTGCCGTTCGTCTCCAAGGCCACGGGCATCCAGCTGGCGAAGGTGGCCGCGCGCTGCATGGCCGGCCAGTCGCTCGCGTCCCAGGGCATCACCGAAGAGGTGACGCCGCCGTACTTCAGCGTGAAGGAAGCGGTGTTCCCGTTCGTGAAGTTCCCGGGCGTGGACACCATCCTCGGCCCCGAGATGAAATCCACCGGCGAGGTGATGGGCGTGGGCAAGACCTTCGGCGAAGCCTTCGTCAAGAGCCAGCTCGGCGCCGGCACCAAGCTGCCCACCTCGGGCAGGGTGTTCCTGACGGTGAAGAACAGCGACAAGCCGCGCGCCGTGGCGATCGCCCGCGAACTCGCCGCCATGGGTTTCGACCTCGTGGCCACCAAGGGCACGGCCGCGGCGATTTCCGATGCCGGCGTGCCGGTGAAGGTGGTCAACAAGGTCACGGAAGGCCGTCCCCACATCGTGGACATGATCAAGAACGACGAGATCGTGATGGTCATCAACACGGTGGAGGAGCGCCGCAACGCGATCGCCGACTCCCGCGCGATCCGCACCAGCTCGCTGCTGGCGCGCGTGACCACGTTCACGACCATCTTCGGCGCGGAAGCGGCCGTGGAAGGCATGAAGCACCTGCAGAACCTAGACGTGTATTCGGTGCAGGAACTGCATGCGCAGCTGACCGCCGCGTGACGCCGTCCGCACGCCTGTCCCGCACGGGCCTGCACCGTGCGGCTCCAGGTGCGTGCGGGCATGAAAAACCGGCATAATTTGCCGGTGACCTATTCAAGACCGCCGCGCGGCAACGCGCGGCGGTTTGCTTTTGGGGCGCAGCCAAACCCATCCGCGGTCTGCTGCGCCGGTAGGCCGCGCGTGCGCGCGGCATGAGTTGAACGTGGAGACTGATTCAATGGCCACCATTCCCATCACCAAGCGCGGCGCCGAAAAGCTCAAGGAGGAGCTGCACCGCCTGAAGACCGTCGAGCGGCCCGCCGTCATCAATGCCATCGCGGAAGCCCGCGCGCAGGGCGATCTGAGCGAAAACGCCGAGTACGAAGCCGCCAAGGACCGCCAGGGCTTCATCGAGGGCCGCATCCAGGAGGTGGAGGGCAAGCTGTCCGCCGCGCAGGTGATCGATCCCGCGCAACTGGACGCGGGCGGCAGGGTGGTGTTCGGTGCCACGGTCGATCTCGAGGACGAGGAGTCCGGCGACCAGGTGACCTACCAGATCGTGGGCGAGGACGAGGCGGACCTCAAGCAGGGCCTGATCAACGTGTCCAGCCCGATCGCACGCGCGCTCATCGGCAAGGAAGAGGGCGATACGGCCGAAGTGCAGGCACCCGGCGGCCTGCGCCGCTACGAGGTCGTGGCCGTCCGCTACCGGTAAGCGACACGGTTCCCCGCGCCGCCGAGCACGCCATGCGCCACCGCCTGCCCATCCTGCTGGCCGCCCTGTGGTGGGGCAGCCTTTCCGCGATCGGCTTCCTGGCCGTGCCCATGCTGTTCGCGCACCTGCCGACGCCCGCCATGGCCGGGAACATGGCGGCCCGCCTGTTCGAGGCGCAGACCTTCGTTTCCGCCGCCTGCGGCATGGGCCTGCTCCTGGCATCGCAGCGCAGGGGCGACGCGCCGCAGGAGGCCTGGGCCAGGGAGGCGATGCCCTGGATCATCGGCGGCCTGCTGCTGGCCTTGCTCGTGCAGTACGGCGTGGCGCCGCGCATCGTGGCGCGCACCCAGCTCAAGCTGTGGCACAGCGTGGGAACGGTGATGTATGCCCTGCAGTGGCTGTGCGCCCTGCGGGTGCTGTGGCGTGCTTCCGCGCCGCGCTAGAACGTACCGGCCCGCGCATCGCAGGCAGGGCGGCCGACGGACGCGCCTGCCGTGGCGTCACTCCCGCCAGTGCTCCGCCACCCAGGGCGTGGGCTCGATATGGCGGAACCGGCGGTTGCGCCGGCCTGCGAGGGCGTCCGGCGGATTGCATTCCCCGTGGAAGATCACCACGCGCGCACCGGGCGGAATCGCCGGTGGCCGCCAGTAGTTGGCAGGCCAGCGCGGGATGCTGTGGTACTTGAAGCTCGGGCACCAGGCCGCGGGCCAGTAGCTGAGCTTGCCCTGGCGGTGCAGGAAATCCGACAGGTAGGCCTGTTCGTTGCGGAATTGCGCGCGGATCGATTCGAAGTTCTCGCGAAAATACTCCAGCACGCCCGGGTGCGCGCCGATCTCGAACCGATAGACGGATGAATTGCCGGTGATCCGCCAGGGGCGCTTGTAGTCGTGGATGATGACGAACTCGCCCGGCTGGGTGAAGAAATCGTCCAGCGGGCCGACCACCACCACGTCCACGTCGAGGAACAGCGCCGTACCGCGCAGCCCGTACAGCTCGGGGTGGAAGGTGGCCAGCTTGGTCCAGCCGCGCTCCGGGATGCCCGCGGGCAACTCGAGCGCGGGAATGGGAAAGCACTCCACCTCCTGCCGGATGCCCCGGGAATCGTCCGTCAGGCAGATGAAGCGGAACGGGCCCGTGAGATGCCGGCGCACCATGGCGTACAGCCGGTTCACGTATTCCGGTCCGTACTTCGTGCCCCACTTCATGCAGAGGATGTGGCGCTGGGGGGCATGTGCCTGCCCCTGCACCTGCGCGGCGCCGGTGTCCGTGCCCATCGCGTCAGTTCCCCTGCATCAATCCGCCTGCCGCTTCTTCACGGAAGTCTGCTTCGGCTTCTTGGCGCGCTTGATCTGGCCGCCGGGCGTCAGGCGCTGGTTGCCGAGCACGCGCAGCTGCTTCACTTCCGGGCGCTGGCCGCCGCGCTTGCTGAATTTGAGGACCTTCACGTCCCGCGGGCCGGGCATGCGGTCTTCGTCGATCGCCCTGGCCTTCTTCGCCGGGGGGCGCCAGAGCACGATGAGCTTGCCGATGTGCTGGATCGGCGCGGCATTCAATTCATCGGCCAGCTGCTGGTAGATCTGGTCGCGCGCGGCCCGGTCGTCACCGAGAATGCGCACCTTGATGAGGCCGTGGGCCGACAGCGCGGCATCGACCTCTTTGTGGACCGCTGCGGTGAGGCCGTCGCCGCCGATCATCACCACGGGGTCCAGGTGGTGGGCGTTGGCGCGGTGTTCCCGGCGCTCCGCGGGGGTCAATTGGATTTGGGGCATGGGCCGTATTATCGAGGCAGGATGAAAGCCAACACGAAAAGCAAGAAGGTGAACAAGGCGTGGCTCCATGACCACGTCAACGACACCTACGTCAAGCTCGCCCAGAAAGAGGGCTACCGCGCACGCGCCGCCTACAAGCTCAAGGAGATCGACGAAACGCTCGGGCTCATTCGCCCGGGCCAGGTGGTGGTCGATCTCGGTTCCGCGCCCGGCGCCTGGAGCCAGTACCTGCGCAGGCGCATGGCGCCCGCCGGCGCGGCCACCGGCCAGCTCAACGGCACGCTCATCGCGCTCGACATCCTCCCCATGGAGCCGATCGAGGGCGTCACCTTCCTGCAGGGCGACTTCCGCGAGGAAGACGTGCTCGCGCGGCTGCAGGAGGCCGTGCAGGGCCGGCCGGTGGACGTGGTGGTGTCGGACATGGCACCCAACCTGTCGGGCGTGGAGTCGGTCGATGCCGTGCGCATCGCCCACCTGATAGAGCTGGCGGTGGATTTCGCGCAGCAGCATCTCAAGCCGGACGGTGCGCTGGTGGTGAAACTCTTCCACGGCAGCGGATACGCCCAGCTGGTGCAGCTTTTCAAGGAACACTTCCGTACTGTCAAACCGATGAAGCCCAAGGCATCGCGCGACAAATCGTCCGAAACCTTTCTCGTCGGAATGGGTTTGCGCAAATAACCCGGCGGGAATTTTTCCCGCCCCCGTGCAGGCGGCCATGCCGCGGGCGGGCCGGCCGGATGCCCGAGCTATGGTGACCATAGCCGCGGTTGGGGTAAAGGCAAGGTGGCGCTCGCCTTGAAAGGCCTAAAATGCGCCCTAAATGCGCTGGAACATGCCCCCGGTGAGCGTCTGATCCGGCCATTGTTCTCCCCCTCGATTCTGGAGCCCCGCTTTGAACAATCAATGGTTTTCGAAAATTGCCGTGTGGCTCGTGATCGCCATGGTGCTTTTCACGGTGTTCAAGCAATTCGACACCCGTGCGGGCGCCAGCGCCGGCAACATCGGGTATTCGGAGTTCCTGGAAGAAGTGCGTGGCGGCCGCATCAAGAACGCCACCATCCAGGAAGGGCAGGGCGGCACCGAGATCGTCGCCACCACCAACGATGACCGCAAGGTCCGCACCACGGCCACGTATCTCGACCGCGGCCTGGTCGGCGACCTCATCAACAACAATGTCAAGTTCGACGTCAAGCCCCGCGAGGAAGGCTCCCTGCTCATGACCCTGCTGGTCAGCTGGGGCCCCATGCTGCTGCTGATCGGCGTGTGGGTGTACTTCATGCGGCAGATGCAGGGCGGCGGCAAGGGCGGTGCCTTCAGCTTCGGCAAGAGCAAGGCGCGCATGCTCGACGAGAACAACAACACCGTGACCTTCGCCGACGTGGCCGGCTGCGACGAGGCCAAGGAAGAGGTCAAGGAAGTCGTCGATTTCCTGAAGGACCCGCAGAAGTTCCAGAAGCTGGGCGGCCGCATCCCGCGCGGACTGCTGCTGGTCGGCCCTCCCGGCACCGGCAAGACGCTGCTGGCCAAGTCCATCGCCGGCGAGGCCAAGGTGCCGTTCTTCAGCATCTCCGGCTCCGACTTCGTCGAGATGTTCGTCGGCGTGGGCGCGGCCCGCGTGCGCGACATGTTCGAGAACGCCAAGAAGAACGCTCCCTGCATCATCTTCATCGATGAAATCGACGCCGTGGGCCGCCAGCGTGGCGCCGGCCTGGGCGGCGGCAACGACGAGCGCGAGCAGACCCTCAACCAGATGCTGGTCGAGATGGACGGCTTCGAGACCAACCTTGGCGTCATCGTGGTCGCCGCGACCAACCGCCCGGACATCCTGGACGCCGCCCTGCTGCGCCCCGGCCGCTTCGACCGCCAGGTGTACGTCACGCTGCCGGACATCCGCGGCCGCGAGCAGATCCTGAACGTCCACATGCGCAAGGTGCCCGTGGGCCAGGACGTGAATGCCGCCGTGATCGCCCGCGGCACGCCGGGCATGTCCGGCGCCGACCTCGCCAACCTCTGCAACGAAGCCGCGCTGATGGCCGCCCGCCGCAATGCGCGCACGGTGGAGATGCAGGACTTCGAGAAGGCCAAGGACAAGATCATCATGGGCCCCGAGCGCAAGAGCATGGTCATGCCCGAGGAAGAGCGCCGCAACACGGCCTACCACGAGGCCGGCCACGCCCTCATCGGCAAGCTGCTGCCCAAGTGCGATCCCGTCCACAAGGTCACCATCATCCCGCGCGGCCGTGCGCTGGGCGTGACGATGAGCCTGCCCGAGAAGGACCGCTACAGCTACGACCGCGAATACATGCTCAACCAGATCAGCATGCTGTTCGGCGGGCGGATCGCGGAAGAGGTCTTCATGAACCAGATGACGACCGGCGCCAGCAACGACTTCGAGCGCGCGACCTCGATCGCCCGCGACATGGTCACGCGCTACGGCATGACCGAGGCCCTGGGCCCCATGGTCTATGCCGAGAACGAAGGCGAAGTCTTCCTCGGCCGTTCCGTCACCAAGACGAACAACATGAGCGAGCAGACGATGGAGAAGGTGGACGGCGAAGTCCGCCGCATCATCGACGAGCAGTACGCCCTGGCGCGCAAGCTCATCGAGGACAACCAGGACAAAATGCACGCCATGGCGCATGCGCTGCTCGAATGGGAAACCATCGACACCGAGCAGCTGGACGACATCATGGCGGGCAAGCCGCCGCGTCCTCCCAAGGACTGGACGCCCCGCACGCCGTCGTCCGGCGGTGACAACTCCTCCGGCGGCGGAACGCCCGCGCCGGTGTCCAGCGATCCTGCGCCCACCGTGGCGTAAGGCGCAACGGCCTGCCGCGGGGCAGTGCACCGAAACGGGGCCTCGGCCCCGTTTTTGCGTTTGCAGCGGCTCTTTCTCAACAGACTTCACCACGTCGGTCACTTTCCTTCCATGCACTGGCAGACATCCCGCTTCCGCATCGATCTCTCGCGCCCCCAGGTCATGGGCATCCTGAATGTGACGCCGGACTCGTTTTCCGACGGCGGGCGCCATGCCTCACTGCGGGATGCCCTGCGGCGCGGCGAAGCCCTGGTGCAGGACGGCGCCGACATCCTTGACATCGGGGGGGAGTCGACCCGCCCCGGCAGCCCTGCGGTGCCCCTGGAGGAGGAGCTGGCCCGCGTGGTGCCCGTGGTGAAGGAGGCCGTCGCCTGGGGCGTGCCCATTTCGGTGGACACCTACAAGCCCGCCGTCATGCAGGCGGTGCTGGACCTGGGCGCGGACATCGTCAACGACATATGGGCCCTGCGGCAGCCGGGTGCAGAGGAGGCGGTGGTGCGCCACGGCGCATGCGGCGTCTGCCTGATGCACATGCACGGCGAGCCGCAGACCATGCAGGTGGCGCCCATGGAGGGCGACGTGGTGGCGCCGGTGCAGGCCTTCCTGCGCAGCCGGGCCGATGCCCTGCACGGCCAGGGCGTGGCCAGGGACCGCATCGTGCTGGATCCCGGCATCGGGTTCGGCAAGACGGTGGAGCAGAATTTCTCCCTGCTGGCGCAGCAGGCGCGACTGGCTGCGGACGGCCATGCCTGGCTGGCTGGGTGGTCGCGGAAGTCGTCGCTGGGCGCGGTGACGGGGCTGCTGGTGGAGGAGCGGCTCGTGCCCAGCGTTGCCGCGGCCTTGCTGTCGGTGGAGCGGGGCGCCCGCATCGTGCGCGTGCACGATGTCGCGGAAACGTCCGCGGCGCTCAGGATCTGGTGCGCGGCCCGGATACCATCGGAGGATGGCGGCGCAAGCCCCGCATTCGGCAAGGCGCGGCCGTAGCCGCCTTCGCGGAGCGCCTGGCAGCCCATAAAAACCAGCAGGAACAAGACATGGTTCGTAAATATTTCGGGACGGACGGCATCCGTGGAACGGTGGGCCAGGCCCCCATCACGCCGGATTTCGTCCTGCGGCTGGCGCACGCGGTGGGCCGGGTGCTGCGGCGTACGGAGGAGAGGCCGACGGTGCTGATCGGCAAGGACACGCGCATTTCCGGCTACATGCTGGAGAGCGCGCTGGAGTCCGGCTTCAATTCGGCCGGGGTGGACGTGGTGCTGCTGGGGCCGCTGCCCACGCCGGGCGTCGCCTACCTCACGCGCGCTCAGCGGGCCAGCCTGGGCGTGGTGATCAGCGCCAGCCACAACGCCTACCCCGACAACGGCATCAAGTTCTTCAGCGCCCAGGGCACCAAGCTGCCCGACGAATGGGAACTGGCGGTCGAAGCCGCCCTCGACGAGGCTCCGGCCTGGGCCGATTCGGCCTCCCTGGGCAAGGCCCGGCGCCTGGAGGATGCGGCCGGCCGCTACATCGAGTTCTGCAAGAGCACCTTTTCCCAGGATCTCACCCTCAAGGGCACGAAGATCGTGGTGGATGCGGCGCACGGTGCGGCCTACCACATCGCGCCCAAGGTGTTCCACGAGCTGGGAGCCGAAGTGCTGGCCATCGGCTGCTCGCCCGACGGGCTCAACATCAACCACCAGGTGGGCGCCACCCATCCCGATGCGCTGGTGCGCGCGGTGCGCGCCAACCGTGCCGACTACGGCGTGGCGCTGGACGGCGATGCGGACCGCCTGCAGATGGTGGATGCCGCCGGCCGGCTCTACAACGGCGACGAACTGCTCTACCTGCTGGCGGCGGACCGCCTGTCGCGGGGGGAAAACGTTCCTGGCGTGGTGGGCACCCTGATGACCAACATGGCCGTGGAACTCGCGCTCAAGGCCGACGGCGTGGAGTTGGTCCGTGCCAAGGTGGGGGACCGCTATGTGCTGGAGGAGCTGGCCCGCCGCCGCTGGCTGCTGGGCGGCGAGAGCTCCGGCCACCTGCTGGCGCTGGACCGGCACACCACGGGCGACGGCCTGATCAGCGCGCTGCAGGTGCTGCAGGCCTGCGTGCGGGGCGGCCGCAGCCTGGCGCGCACGCTGGAGCACGTGCGCCTGTTCCCGCAGGTGCTGGTCAACGTCCGGCTGCTGCCCGGCCAGGACTGGAAGGCCAACCCCGTGCTGCAGGACGCCCTGAAATCGGTGGAAGCCGAACTGGGCGCGCAGGGGCGCGTGCTGGTGCGGGCAAGCGGAACCGAACCGCTGCTGCGCGTGATGGTCGAGACCTCCGACGCGGACCGCGCCAGCCATTTCGCCCACCAGCTGGCCGACGCGGCCCGGGCGGGCTAGAAAGGCCCGTCCACAGCCACCGTCCGGGGTGGGGTGGGCAGTGCGCCGACGCGCCCGCGGCTCAGCCCGTGGGCTGGATCTTGCGCTGCCGCAGCAGCGGCGTGATGGCCTCCGCGGTCTGCGGCCGGCTGAAATAGTAGCCCTGGGCCTCGTCGCACCCCTGCTGCCGCAGGTACTCCAGCTGTTCGGCCGTTTCCACGCCCTCGGCGGTGGTGCGCATGCCCAGGGCCTGGGCCATGCGGATGATGGCGCTCACGATGGCCCGGTCGTTGCTGTCCACGCCCAAGTCCCGCACGAAGGACTGGTCGATCTTCAGCTTGTAGATCTGGAAGCGCTTGAGCTGGCTCAGCGACGAGTAGCCGGTGCCGAAGTCGTCCATCGACATGCGCACGCCCCGGGCGTGGAGCTGGTCCATGGTGGCGATGGCCGAGCGCGGGTCGTCCACGGCGACGCCTTCGGTCAGCTCCAGCTCCAGGCGCTGGGGGTGCAGGCGGGTTTCGTCCAGGATGCGGCTGACCAGTTCGGGCAGCAGGGGCTGCCGGAACTGCAGGGCCGACAGGTTGACGGCCATGGACAGCCATTCCAGGCCCATGCCGTGCCAGGCCTGCAACTGGGCCAGGGCCGTGCGCATCACCCACTCGCCGATCTGCAGGATCTGACCGCTGTCCTCCGCGATCGGGATGAATTCGGCCGGGGACACGGGCCCGAGCTCGGGGTGGTCCCAGCGCAGCAGGGCCTCCACGCTGCGGATCTCGCCGCTGGCGATGGTGATCTGGGGCTGGTAGTGCAGGTGGAGCTGGTCGCGTTCAAGGGCCCGGCGCAGCGCGTTTTCCAGCAGCAGGGCGCGAACGGACTGCGCCTGCATCTCCGGCGTGAAGAAGCGGTAGGTGTTGCGGCCGTCGAGCTTGGCGCGGTACATGGCCACGTCCGCGGACTGCGTCAGCGTGTCGAAGTCGCTGCCGTCGTCGGGGAAGAGGGCGATGCCCATCGAGGGCGCCATGGTGAGTTCGTGGTGGCCGATCTGGTAGGGCTGGCGCGAAGCCTGCTGCAGCTTGGTGGCCACGCGCGCCGCGCCATGGGCATTGGCGCCGGGCAGCAGCAGGATGAATTCGTCGCCGCCCAGCCGGGAGACCGTGTCCCGGTCGCGTACCACGGCGCGCAGGCGCTTGGCGATCTCCACCAGCAGCGCGTCGCCGACCCGGTGGCCCAGCGAATCGTTCACGTGCTTGAAGTGGTCCAGGTCGAGGAAGACCACCGCCAGCGGCGTGCCGTTCTCCTGTGCGACCCGGATCGCATGCTGGGCGCGCTCGGCCAGCAGCGTGCGGTTGGGAAGGCCGGTGAGCGGGTCGTAGTGCGCCAGCCAGTAGATGCGCTCCTGGTCGTGCTTGCGGTCGTTGATCTCCCGGTGCAGACTCTCGACGGTTTCGCTGAGCTGGCGCGTGCGCTCCTGCACCTGGTGCTCCAGTTCCGCATGCATGCGCGCGAGTTCTGCCTGCGTCTTGCGCTGCGCGCTCACGTCCATGGCGATGCAGATGCAGCCCTGCTCGGGAAAGAGCGGATCCAGCGGCTGGCTGCGTACCTCGCACGTGACGGTGCTGCCATCCTTGGCGCGCAATTCCACCTCGCCGGTGAAGCCCGTGCCCGCGCCGTCCGGCCCGCTGCGGCTGTGGCGCTCCATGGTTTCCCAGTCGTCGTCGCTGAAATGCCGCTGGCGGGCCGAGCCTTCCGAGAGTTCGCCCGGTGCGTAGCCCAGCATCTGCTCGAAATGCCGGTTGCAGCGGGTGAGGCGGTTGTTGCGCACGAACGCGATGCCCACCATGGCATGGTCGAACAGCGCCTGCTTCTCCCGGATGGCCGCGTGCAGCCGGACCTGCGCGTGGCGCTGCTCGTCGATGTCGTCGACGATCCAGATCGATCCTTCGGACGTGTCCAGCGGGTTGATGAGACGGCCCGTGAGGCTGGCCCAGAAGAGGCGGCCGTTCTTGCGCCGCATCTGGCACTCGCACCGGTACGGCAGCCCGAGGGACAGGGTGGGATAGGCCGCCCGGCCGAGGGCCCGGAAGGCTGCGGAGCTGGGGTAGAGGCTCTGGCTGCTCAGCCCGATCGCCTCGCGGGTCGATGCGTAGCCGAATATTTCCGCGTAGCGCGGATTGCAGCGCACCACCTGCCGCTGCCGGATGAACACGATGCCCACGCCGGCGCTGTCCAGCAGCGTCTGCTGCTCGCGCAGGAGTCGCTCCACGGCAGGGCCGTCAGATGTTCCCAGGACAGGCAGGGACCGGACTTTGGTGAAGGACATGGCGAGGGGTGCCGGCCTCGGGCGGCCGGCAGGGGTCACAAAGTGTAGCAGCGGGCCACCGCCGGGCGGACAGGGCAATCCAGTAGAGAAAGGGGGCGTGCTGCGCGCGGGATCACTCCGGCGGGTGGGACGGGCCGTGGCGAGAGGTGGCTGTCATGAACGCGCCATCGCAGCGACACCGACATGTCATGCGCCGCTGCGACATTGTCCAGCGCGGCCTTGCCGGGCAGGGCTGCGATGGTTCAACGGTTCACCGGGAGTAATTCGTGAGCGACCTTCCTGTCCCCACCCTGTCACTGTCCCCCGATATGCCTTTCCGGAGGTCGCTTCATCGACCGGGTCCTGGGGAGGTTCCAGCGCCAAGGCAAGGCCAGGGCGCGGTGGCGCCCATCGAGGCTTCCTGGGCGCGCGACGCTGCCGAAGTCCGGGAAGCCCAGCGCCTGAGATACCTCGTGTTCGCAGGGGAAATGGGCGCGCGCCTGAGCACGTCCGTTCCCGGCCACGACGTGGATGCGTTCGACGCCTACTGCGAGCACCTGCTGGTGCGCGACGTGGAGACGCGGGCCGTGATCGGCACCTACCGCGTGCTCACGCCCGCCCAGGCGCAGCGCGCGGGCGGCCTGTACAGCGACACCGAATTCGACCTGTCGCGACTGGACCACCTGCGCGGGCGCATGGTGGAACTGGGCCGCAGTTGCGTGCATCCCGATTACCGCCATGGTGGCGTCATCATGACCCTGTGGGGTGCGCTGGCGGACTTCATGGTGCGCAACGGGCTGGACATGATGATCGGCTGCGCGAGCATCCCCATGCTGCACAACGGCGTGCTCAGCGGAAACGCTGCCGCCAGCATCTGGAACCAGCTCAAGGCCGGTTACATGGCGTCCCCCGAATACGAGGTGCAGCCCCGCCTGCCGCTGCCGGTGGAGCAGCTCGACGGCTCGCTGCCGGTGGAGCCGCCTGCTCTGATCAAGGGCTACCTGCGCCTGGGCACCCGGGTGCTCGGCGCGCCTGCCTGGGATCCGGATTTCAACACCGCCGACCTGCCGATGCTGATGCGCATCGAGGATCTTCCCTCCCGCTACCGCAAGCACTTCCTTGGATGACCGGTGCACGGAGCCGGGATGATCGTTGCAAATCTGTTCGTGACAGCGTCGATGACATGTCATGAAAATGTCATGGTCGAGACTAATACTAAAACTGATTCCGGTACTGACAATTTGCCTCCCATGCACTCTTCGCCCACGCTCTCCCCAGAACCGGCTTCCTCCGCAGGCGCGCAGGACCTCCTGGCGGTCTCCGAGCCCCTGTCCGATGCATCCGGCATCGCGTTACTCAATCGCGACCACAGCATCCTGGCATTCAACGAGCGGGTATTCGACTGGGCGACGCGCATCGACGTGCCCCTGCTGGAGCGACTGCGCTACCTGTGCATCGTGTCGTCCAACCTCGACGAGTTCTTCGAGGTGCGCGCCGCGCCGCACATCACGGCGGCGCAGAGCGGCGAGACCAAGGGCCCTTATACGGTGGCGTCCTTCGAGGCGCTGTCCACCAAGGCGCACGACCTCGTGGCCCGCCAGTACACGCTCTACAACGAGTCGCTGATGCCCGCCTTCGCGGAGCAGGGCATCCACATCGTCTCCCATGGCGAGCGCTCTCCCGAGCAGCGCCGCTGGGTGCGCGAGTATTTCGAGCGGGAGGTGCGCCCGCTGCTGGTGCCCGTGGGTCTGGATCCCGCCCACCCGTTCCCGCAGGTGGCGAACAAGTCGCTGAACTTCATCGTGCGGCTCAAGGGCAACGACGCTTTCGGACGCGAGAACGAGATCGCCATCGTCAAGGTGCCGCGCGTGCTGCCGCGGCTGGTGCGGCTGCCCGTCAAGGTGGCACCGCAGGGGGCCCATTGCGTCAGTCTGTCCAGCATTGTGCGGGCACATCTGAGCGAGCTGTTCCCCGGGCGCGAGGTGACGGAGTTCTCCCAGTTCCGCGTGACGCGCCATTCCGACCTGGCCGTGGACGAGGACGATGTGCGCAACCTGCGCACGGCGTTGCGCCAGGGGTTGCAGCACCGCCATTACGGCCAGGCCGTCCGCCTGGAGGTTTCGGCCAGTTGCTCGCGCTTTCTCTCCGATTTCCTGCAGTCGCAGTTCGCGCTGCCCGATGCGGCGCTGTTCCGCGTCCACGGCCCCGTGAACCTGGTGCGGCTCACGCAGTTGCTGGACCTGGTCAACGAGCCGACGCTGCTGTTTCCGCCCTGGCGGGCGGCCTGGCCCCGGCAGGTGCAGGCGGGTTCGCCGCTCATGGAGCAGATCCGGCGCCGCGACATCCTGGTGCACCAGCCGTTCGAGAGCTTCGACTCGGTGCTGCAGTTCCTGCGCGAGGCCGTGAACGATCCGCAGGTGCTGGCCATCAAGCAGACCATCTACCGCACGGGCGCGGATTCCGAGATGATGGAGCTGCTGCGCGAAGCCGTGCGCCGCGGCAAGGAAGTGATGGCCGTCGTGGAGCTGAAGGCGCGGTTCGACGAAGAAGCGAACATCAACTGGGCGGAGGCGCTGGAGTCCATCGGTGCACAGGTGGTCTATGGGGTGGTGGGCCTCAAGACGCACGGCAAGATGCTGCTGGTGACCCGCCGCGAGGGCAAGCAGCTGCGCCGCTACGGGCATCTCTCCACGGGCAACTACAACCCCCGCACGGCACGGCTCTACACCGACCTGAGCTATTTCACGGCCGATGCGGACACGACGGCCGACATGGATGCCGTGTTCAACCACCTGGCCAGCCAGAACAAGCTGCCCCGGCTCAAGCGCCTGGTGATGGCGCCTTTCCACCTGCACCGGCAACTGCAGGAAATGATCGTGGCCGTGGGCGATGCCGCCGCGCGCGGGGAAGACGCGCGCATCGTGGCGAAGATGAATGCCCTGACCGACGAGGCGATCATGAACGCGCTCGTCGTCGCCGGGCAGAAAGGTGCGCGCATCGACCTGATCGTGCGCGGTGCCTGCATGCTGCCGGCGCAGCGCGAGGGCGTGACCGACAACATCCGTGTCCGCTCCATCATCGGGCGGTTCCTGGAGCACACGCGGGTGTTCTATTTCCGGGCGGGCGACACGGAGCAACTGCTGCTGTCCAGCGCCGACTGGATGAACCGCAACATGCTGCGGCGCGTGGAGCTCGCCTGGCCGGTGGACGATCCCGAACTGCGCCAGCGGATCATCGACGAGTGCCTGGTCGCCTACCTGCACGACGACAAGGATGCATGGACGCTGCAGTCCGACGGCTCCTATGCGCGGGCGCCGCACCCTGTATCGGGCCATGGCGCACAGCAGGCGCTGATGCTGCGCTACGGCCCGTCCGGCGCTGCGCCCTCGGCGGCCCGGACATGATGGACCTGATCCTGTGGCGGCATGCCGAGGCGGAGGAGCCTCGCGAAGGCGATGAGGACCTGCAGCGGCCGTTGACGCCCCGCGGCGAGAAACAGGCCGCGCGCATGGCGGCCTGGCTGGACCGCCAGCTGCCGGACGGCCTGCGCGTGCTGGCGAGTCCGGCCGTGCGGACCGAGGCCACGGCCAAGGCGCTGGGGCGCAAATACAAGCTGCGTGCGGAACTGCTGCCCGGAGGTACCGCGGCGGACCTGCTGGAACTGGTGCAGTGGCCGCACGCGCGCGGCGCGGTGCTGGTCGTGGGGCACCAGCCCATGCTGGGGCAGGCCGCGGCCGAACTCCTCGGCCTGCGCTCACCGGATTGCGCCATCCGCAAGGGCGCCGTGTGGTGGCTGCGCCGGCGCGCGCGCGCCGAGGTGGCGGAAACCATCCTCATGGCCGTGCAGGCGCCGGATTTCCTGTAGTACGGGCAGGCTGTCAGGCCTTGCCGGCGGTGCGCGCCTTGGGGGCCTTGGCAGGCTTGGCTGCCACTGCGGTCTCGGCCGGCTCGGACTTCGGGCGGCCCGTCTTGATGGACGGAATGGCCTGCATGGCCCTGGCCAGCGCGGCATCGGACAGGCCGGCCAGCAGCACGAGGCCTGCGCGCAGCAGCTCGCTCTTCTTCGCGGGTGTTCCCAGCAGCGCCAGGCGCTGCTTCAGCCCTTCGATCGCGGCGTACTCTTCCTTCGGGATCGTGAAGCTGTCGCGCACCAGCTTGGGCTTCTTCGCCTTGGCCTCGCGCACGGCGGGTTCCTGCCTGACGGCGGGCTTGCTCTTGGCTGCCGCGGGTGCACTGCTGCGCTTGCCTGCCGCACGGGGGGGCTTGGCGGCCTTCTCGTTCTTGACGGACTTCGTGGCGGATGCCGGTGCAGCTGCCGGCATGGAGGCCGCTTCGGCGGCAGCAGGGACGGGGGCGGAAGAGGTGGTGTCGGACATGGCAGGCCATCCAGAGTAAAACGATATAAACAGTTTATACCGTTATGGATGAGTCTGCATGTTTTTGCAGCTTTGTGCTGCCGGGCGTCAGGGCAATTCGGCCACGAATTCCCAGGCGGTTCTCTGCCACGCGGTGCCTTCCTCGCGCAGCAGGTGGGCCGATTGCGGATAGGCTGCGGCCCAGCCGGGGCGGGCGGAAGCGACGAAGCGGTGGCCGTCCCGTACCAGTGCCACACCTTCCAGGTCCGGATCGCGGCGGGCATGGCACAGGGCGACGGCCATGCGCAGGCAGGCGAGCTGGTGTGCCAGGCGCGGATCGTCGAGGTCGGCCTCGAGCTTGCGCACCTTGCCCCGGTGGCCCTGCACGAGCCGGGCGAGGTGGCGCAGTTCCGACACGGAGAAACCCGCCGCGTCGGTGTGGTCCAGGAGGTAGGCGCCATGGTGGTGGTGGTCGCCATGGGAGACGATGCAGCCGATTTCGTGCAGTTGCGCGGCCCAGACGAGTTCCCTGTGGGTCTGCTCTGCGCCGCCGGGGCAGGCCTGCTGGTGGAGCAGGGCGGCCGTGCGGGACACGCGTCCGGCATGCCGCGCGTCCACGCGGAACCGCTCCATCAGCCCGAGCACGGTGGAGGAGCGCACATCGCCCGCATGCAGTTCGCGGTCGAGCAGGTCGTACAGCACACCCTGGCGCAATGCGCCCTGGGCCACCTGCATCTCCCGGATGTCCAGCAGGTCGAACACGGCACGCAGCACGCTCAGGCCGCCACCGATCACCGGCCGGCGGTCCTCCTTCAGGCCCTCCAGCCGCACCTTGTCCACCGTGCGGGCGCGCAGCAGTTGCTCCTGCAGCCAGTCCAGCCCGGCGCGCGTGATCAGGCCGGGCGGGCCGCCCAGAACGGCCAGGATGTCGCCGATCGCGCCGGCGGTGCCGGAAGAGCCATAGGCCACATCCCAGGCCTGGGGCCGGTAGGTGTTGAGCGCCTCGTCCAGCACGGCCTTGGCGGCGATCTCCGCGGTGCGGAAGGCTTCCGGGGTGAAGGCTCCGTCAGGGAAGTAGCGGCTGGACCAGGCCACGCTGCCGACGCGGAACGAGGCGACGGTATCGGCCGAGAAGCCATGGCCCAGGATCAGTTCCGTGGAGCGGCCGCCGATGTCCACCACCAGCCGGCGTTCGTCCGACTGCGGCAGCAGGTGGGCCACGCCCTGGTAGATCAGGCGGGCCTCCTCGGGGCCGGAGATGACGTTGATCGGGTGGCCCAGCAAGGCACTGCCGCGCTGCAGGAAGGCGTCGCGGTTGCGCGCCTCGCGCAGCGTCTGGGTGGCGACGGCGCGCACCCTTTCGGCCGGAAATCCCTTGATGCGTTCGGCGAAACGCGCGAGACAGTCCCAGCCGCGCTGCATGGCTTCGGGCGTGAGGTTGCGTTCCTCGTCCAGGCCGTTGCCCTGGCGAACGGTTTCCTTCAGGTATTCGATCCTGCGTACCAGCCCGTGCTCGAAGCGTCCGATTTCGAGGCGAAAGCTGTTGGATCCGAGATCCACCGCGGCGAGCAATGTTCCGTCGTGCATGTTGTCGCGCCTTGCGCGCTGGTTTTTCTGGCGGCGCAGCATAGCACTCCCTTTTCCCGTGCCGGAGGCAAAGCGGGTGCGCACCCGCGGGCAAGGCCTGCCCGGAGGGTGGTCGGTGGGTGCCGCACGGCGGGTGGCCCAGGTGGCCGGCGCCGGCATGCAGCCTTGTCGCGGATGTCCAGAGTAAGGCGAAATCGTGACATTCGCGTGACTTTCGGGTGCGGAAAGGCAGCCGCTTTCCCTCGGAAAGCCATCCGTGACACGCTGGACGGCGCGTCACAGTCCTGTCATAAAGCACTCCTACAGTCCGCACCACTGATTCTTTTCAACCAAGAGGTTCCCTCATGAAACTGTCTGTGATTCGGATTCTGGTGTCGGGTGTCGTCTCGGCGGGTGCGTTCTCCGCCGCGTGGGCCCAGCAGGAGGCCACGGGCGCCGGCGCCAGTTTCCCCGCTCCGCTGTATTCCAAGTGGGCGGCCGATTACAACAAGGCAACCGGTGTCAAGATCAACTACCAATCGGTGGGTTCCGGCGCCGGCCTGCGCCAGATCGAGGCGAAGACGGTGGACTTCGGCGCATCCGACGCCCCCCTGAAGGACGAAGACCTGGCCAAGAAGGGCCTGGTGCAGTTCCCCACCGTGATCGGCGGCGTCGTGCCGGTGGTCAACATCAAGGGCATCGCCCCCGGCCAGATCAAGCTGAGCGGCCAGGTGCTCGGCGACATCTACCTGGGCAAGGTGACCAACTGGTCCGACCCGGCCATCAAGTCCCTCAACCCCGGCGTGAACCTGCCGGACGCGCAGATCGCCCCGGTGCGCCGCGCCGACGGCTCCGGCACCAGCTTCATCTTCACGAACTACCTGTCGAAGGTGAATGACGAGTGGAAGACGAAGGTGGGCGAAGGCACGGCCGTGAACTGGCCCACCGGCGCGGGCGGCAAGGGCAACGAAGGCGTCGCAGCGTTCGTCGGCCGCCTGCCGAACTCCATCGGCTACGTCGAGTACGCCTACGTCAAGCAGAACAAGCTGACCTACGTGCAGCTGCAGAACGCCGACGGCGCCTTCGTCTCGCCCGACGATTCCGCCTTCAAGGCCGCTGCCGCCGGGGCCGACTGGTCCAAGAGCTTCTACCAGATCCTGACGAACCAGAAGGGCAAGGAATCCTGGCCCATCACCGGTGCCACCTTCATCCTGCTGCAGAAGGTCCAGGACAAGCCTGCCCAGGCCGCCACGTCGCTGAAGTTCTTCGACTGGGCCTACAAGAACGGCGACAAGACCGCCGCCGACCTGGACTACGTGCCCATGCCCGACAGCGTGAAGGCCATCGTGGTCAAGTCCTGGGATGAGATCAAGGACGCTTCCGGCAAGGCCATCCCGCTGAAGTAAGTCCCCGGGTCGCCCCTGCCGCGCAGGCGGGGCGGCCGCAAACCTGAAAAGGCCACCCTCCGTGTCCAGCACCATGCCCGCACCTCCCGCGACGCCGCTGCAGCGCAGCGCCAGCGCTCCCCGAACCACTCCACCGTCCCGCGCGCCACTGCTCTCCGGAGCGGTGGCGGACCGCATTTTCGCGTGGCTCGCCCGGGGCGCTGCCATGCTGACCCTGGCGCTGCTGATCGGCATCCTGGTCTCGCTCGTGATCGGCGCCTGGCCGTCCATCCACAAATACGGCGTGAGCTTCCTCGGCCGCAGCGTGTGGGACCCGGTGCAGAACGACTACGGCGGCCTGGTCATGATCTACGGCACGCTGGCCACGTCGATCATCGCGCTGCTCATCGCCGTGCCCGTGAGCTTCGGCATCGCGCTCTTCCTCACGGAACTGTCCCCCGCCTGGCTCAAGCGGCCCCTGGGAACCGCCATCGAACTGCTGGCCGCCGTGCCCTCCATCGTCTATGGCATGTGGGGGCTGATGGTGTTCGGCCCCATCCTCGCCACCTGGGTGCAGCAGCCCCTGCAGTCGCTGCTGTCGGGCGTTCCCTACCTGGGCGCCCTGGTGTCCGGCCCGCCCGTGGGCATCGGCATCCTTTCGGCCGGGATCATCCTGGCCATCATGATCATCCCCTTCATCGCCTCGGTGATGCGCGACGTGTTCGAAGTCACTCCCGCGCTGCTCAAGGAATCCGCCTATGGCCTGGGCTCGACGACCTGGGAAGTGGTGTGGAAGGTCGTCCTTCCCTATACGAAGACCGGCGTGCTGGGCGGCGTCATGCTGGGCCTGGGCCGCGCCCTGGGCGAAACCATGGCCGTCACCTTCGTGATCGGCAACATGAACCAGCTCGATTCGCTGTCGGTCTTCCAGGCCGCCAACAGCATCACCTCGGCGCTGGCCAATGAATTCGCGGAAGCCGGCGAAGGCCTGCACCAGGCGTCGCTGATCTACCTGGGCCTGGTGCTGTTCTTCATCACCTTCGTGGTGCTGTCGCTGTCCAAGATCCTGCTGTCGCGCCTGCAGAAGAACGAAGGAGCCCGCTCGTGAGCACCTCGCAGCAACTCATTTCCGCGGCCCAGCTGGCCAGCGACCGCCAAGCGCGCTATGCCCGCCGCAAGCGCGTGAACACCATCGCCCTGGGCCTGTCCCTCGCGGCCATGGCGTTCGGCGTGTTCTGGCTGATCTGGATCCTCTGGGAAACCATCCGCCTGGGCGTGGGCGGCCTGAGCGTGACGCTGTTCACGCAGATGACCCCGCCGCCCAACGAGGTCGGCGGCATCTCCAACGCCATCTTCGGCTCCGTCGTGATGGTGGTGCTGGCCACGTTCGTGGGCACGCCCATCGGCATCATGGCCGGCGTGTACCTCGCCGAATACGACAAGCGCAGCTGGCTGGCCTCGTCCACCCGCTTCGTGAACGACATCCTGCTGTCGGCACCCAGCATCGTGATCGGCCTCTTCGTGTATGCCGTGGTGGTCGCCCGATTCAAGAGCTTCTCCGCCTATGCCGGCATCCTGGCCCTGGCGCTCATCGTCATCCCGGTGGTGATCCGCACGACCGAGAACATGCTGATGCTCGTGCCCGCCAGCCTGCGGGAAGCCGCCTATGCCCTCGGCACGCCGAAGTGGAAGGTGATCATCCTGGTCACGCTGCGCGCTGCCCGCGCCGGCGTCATCACCGGCGTGCTGCTCGCCGTGGCCCGCATCGCCGGCGAGACCGCTCCGCTGCTGTTCACCGCGCTCAACAACCAGTTCTGGAATGCCGACCTGTCCAAGCCCATGGCCAGCCTGCCGGTGACCATCTTCAAGTTCGCGATGAGCCCCTACGAGAACTGGCAGGAGCTGGCCTGGGCCGGCGTGTTCCTGATCACCCTCGCCGTGCTCGGCCTCAACATCCTGGCCCGCGTGCTGACGCGCCAGAAGTCCTGAGACAAACCCATCCGCCACAGATCGGACCCTTTCCCATGTCCACGAAAAACACCGGCGCCGCCGGCACCTCCAAGATCACGGTTCGCGACCTGAACTTCTACTACGGGAAGTTCCATGCCCTGAAGGGCATCAACCTGGACATTCCCGAGAAGAAGGTCACGGCATTCATCGGCCCGTCGGGCTGCGGCAAGTCCACGCTGCTGCGCACCTTCAACCGCATGTACGAGCTCTACCCCGAGCAGCGCGCCGAAGGCCAGATCCTGCTGGACGGCGAGAACCTGCTGACCAGCAAGCAGGATGTGGCCCTGATCCGCGCCAAGGTCGGCATGGTGTTCCAGAAGCCGACGCCGTTCCCGATGTCGATCTACGACAACATCGCCTTCGGCGTGAAGCTGTTCGAAAGCCTCAATGCCACGGACATGGACGACCGCGTGGAGTGGGCGCTGCGCAAGGCCGCCCTCTGGAACGAGGTCAAGGACAAGCTGCACCAGAGCGGCTCGGGCCTGTCCGGCGGGCAGCAGCAGCGCCTGTGCATCGCGCGCGGCATCGCCATCAAGCCCGAAGTGCTGCTGCTCGACGAGCCGTGCTCGGCGCTGGACCCGATCTCCACGGCCAAGGTCGAGGAACTGATCGCCGAACTGAAGAACGAATACACCGTGGTGATCGTCACGCACAACATGCAGCAGGCAGCCCGCTGCAGCGATTACACGGCCTACATGTACCTGGGTGACCTGATGGAGTTCGGCGAGACCGAACAGATGTTCTTCAAGCCCCAGCGCAAGGAAACCGAAGACTACATCACCGGCCGTTTCGGCTGAACGGACGAGGAGACTCCGCATGCCCGAGAAACACCTTTCCTCCCAGTTCGACAGCGAACTCAACAGCATCTCCGCCCGCGTGATGGAGCTCGGCGGACTGGTCGAATCCCAGATCCGCCAGGCCATCTACGCACTGTCGCAGTTCAGCGTGGAGGCGGCCGACCAGGTCTCCGCCACCGAGCACCGCGTGAACGCGATGGAGGTCGAGATCGACCATGAACTCTCGTCCATCATCGCGCGCCGCCAGCCCACGGCCCGCGACCTGCGCCTGCTGATCGCCTTCTCGAAGGCCACGGCGAACCTCGAGCGCATGGGCGACGAGGCCAACAAGATGGCCCGCATGGTCAAGTCCATCATCGAGAGCGGCTCCGCCCGCTTGCTGCCCACCACCGACCTGCGCGTCGCGGCCGACCTGGCGTCGGGCCTGCTGCGCAAGGCCCTGGATGCGTTCGCCCGCCTCGACACCAAGGCGGCCGTGGCCATCCTGAAGGAAGACGACCTCATCGATCGCGAGTTCGACGGCTTCGTGCGCAAGCTCATCACCTACATGATGGAAGACCCTCGCACGATTTCCGCGAGCCTGGACCTGCTGTTCCTGGCCAAGGCCATCGAGCGCATCGGCGATCACTCCAAAAACGTGGCCGAACTCATCATCTACCTCGTCAAGGGCAAGGACGTGCGCCACACGGCCCTCGAGGAGATCGAGTCGGCCTTGCTCTGAAAGGCCTGTCCCTCCATGAAGAGACTTCCCCGCGTACTCATCGTCGAAGACGAATCCGCCATCGCCGAACTGATCGCCGTCAACCTGCGCCACAACGGTTTCCAGCCCATCTGGTCCGAGGACGGCGAGTCCGCCCAGCGCGAGCTGGATGCGGTTCTGCCCGACGTCATCCTGCTGGACTGGATGCTGCCCGGCCAAAGCGGCCTGCAGCTCGCGCGCAAGTGGCGCGCGGATGCGCGCACCAAGCCCATTCCCATCCTGATGCTCACGGCGCGTGGCGACGAGCCCGACAAGGTGGCCGGGCTCGACGCGGGTGCGGACGACTACATCACCAAGCCGTTCTCCACCCAGGAACTGCTGGCACGCATCCGCGCCGTGCTGCGGCGCCGGGCGCCCGAGCAGGCCACCGACACCGTGGCCATCTCCGACCTGATCCTGGACGCAGGCACCTACCGCGTGACCTACCAGGGGCAGCAGCTCAAGATCGGCCCGACCGAGTTCAAGCTCCTGCACTACCTCATGAAGCATCCCGAACGCGTCCACAGCCGGGCGCAACTGCTCGACAAGGTGTGGGGCGACCATGTCTTCATCGAGGAGCGCACGGTGGACGTGCACGTCAAGCGCCTGCGCGAGGCCCTGGGCGTCGCCGGCGCCATGGTGGAGACCGTGCGCGGCGCGGGCTACCGGCTGACGGCCCAGCCTGCCGCCCTGATGCGGGCCTGACCGCCGGCCGGGGCCGCCCGCGGGCGGCCCCCCTTTTCGTTATCTGACAACAAGGCAGCGGAGTGCGGACGGGGTGGGGCCCCGCGGAGCCTCCCGGATTCCATGGTTTGGCGTTGCATCTTCTTCCTGTCCTTCCAGGTCGCAGGCCTCCTGCTCGGCTGGTTCTGGGGTGGCTTCCATGGCGCGGTGGCGACCGTTTTCGCGGGCGTCTGGCTCTGGTTCCTCTGGGATCTCTGGCGCGGCTCCCGCGTGCTGCGCTGGCTGCGCGACGGGGACCTGGCCAGTTGCCCCTCGCTCAAGGGCGTCTGGGGCGAGGTCGCCGACAGGACCCGCCGCCTGCTGCGCCAGAACCAGGCCGACATCGCCGCCAGCGATGCGCGCCTGCAGGAGATCCTCGCGGCCCTGCAGGCGACGCCCAATGGCGTGGTGCTGCTCGATGCCGAGGGACACATCGAGTGGTGCAACCAGATCGCGGTCACGCAGTTCGCGCTGGACGCCGCGCGCGACATGGGCCAATCGATCGGCAACCTGCTGCGCGACCCTGAATTCAGCGCCTACTACGCCGCCCAGGATTTCTCCAGGGACGTGGTGCTGCAGGGGCGCGAGAGCACGGCTTCGCGGCCGGTACGCATTTCCGTCCACCTGCACCCGTACGGTGACGGCCGCAAGCTGCTGCTGTCGCGCGACGTGACGGCGCTGGAGCAGGCCGAGGCCATGCGCCGCGATTTCGTGGCCAACGTGTCACACGAGATCCGCACGCCGCTCACCGTCCTCATGGGCTTCGTGGAAACCCTGCAGACGCTGCCGCTGTCCTCTGAAGAACGCGCACGCTACCTGAACATGATGTCGCAGCAGGCCGGCCGGATGCAGAGCGTGGTGCAGGACCTGCTGACCCTGTCGCGCCTGGAGGGCAGCCCGCCGCCGGGCCTGACCGAATGCACGCCGGTGGATGCGCTGCTGCGCCGCTGCGAAGACGAGGCCCGCGGCCTGTCCGCGCTGCTCACCCGCAGCCAGTCGGCGGGCCATGTGCTGGAGTTTCCGCCGGCCGAGGCGCTGCAGGGCGCCGGGCAACTGGTCGGGGTGGCGGCCGAACTGCAGAGCGCGCTCGCGAACCTGATCGGCAATGCCGTGCGCTATACGCCCGCTGGCGGCCGCATCACCGTGGCATGGGAGACGCTGGCCGACGGCAGCGGCCGCTTTTCGGTGCGGGACACGGGGCCCGGCATCGAGGCCGTGCATATCCCGCGGCTGACCGAACGCTTCTACCGCGTGGACCGCAGCCGCTCGCGCGACACCGGCGGCACCGGGCTGGGCCTGGCCATCGTCAAGCACGTGGTGCAGCGCCATTCGGCGTCGCTGGGCATCGAGAGCACCGTGGGCAAGGGCTCCGTGTTTTCCGTGACGTTCCCGCCGCACCGCATCCAGCGCGGTGCCGCGGTGCGCAGCGCACCGGCTAAGCCTGCCCTGCCGAAGCCGGGTGCAAGTCCGGCGAGCGGGCCTTCCGCAATGCCCTCGCCAGCATCGCAATGAACACCGCGGCCGTCAGGCCCAGCGCCAGCGCCCCGCCGATCCAGAAGGCGGCGGGCGATTGCTGCGGCGGATGCCCGGCAAAGCCCACATAGGCCAGGACATAGCCTGCAGGAAGCCCGGCGCCCCAGAGCAGCACTCCGTAGGTGGCCAGCGGAGCGATGGTGATCCGGTAGCAGCGCAGGGCGAACGCACAGAAGGTCTGCAGCGCATCGGCGACATGGTAGGCCGCGACCCAGGCCAGCAGCCCGCGGGCCATGTCCAGGACATCGGGGGAGGAGGTATAGAGGCCGGCCAGGCCGTCGCGTGCCAGGAGGAGGAGCCCGGACAGCACGAGGGCGATGGTGCCTGCCATGCGCAAGCCCATCCAGGCCACCCTCCGGGCGACCGCCTCGTCCGCGCGGCCGCGCCAGTAGCTGACCCGGGCGCTGGTGGCGATGGCCAGCGAGAGCGGGACCATGTAGAGCACGGCGGTGAGGTTCGAGGCGATCTGGTGGGCCGCGGCCGCCACCGTGCCCTGCCGGGCGATGAACAGCGCCATCAGCGTGAAGGAGGTGACCTCCACCATCACGGCCAGCCCCGCGGGAACGCCCAGCCGCGCGAAGCGCCCGATCTGCGCCGGGTCGGGGCGCTCCATGCGCTTCCAGAGCGCCAGCGGCGCGTACATCGGCGAGGAGCGGACCAGCCACAGCGCGATGCCCAGCAGCAGGTAGTTCACGACCAGCGTGGCCCAGGCGCACCCGACGGCGCCCTGCGCGGGCAGGCCGGCGAACCCGAAGGTGAAGCCGATGGACAGGGGGATCTTCACGGCCAGCGAACCCAGTTGCAGCCAGGTGACCAGCTGCGGACGTCCCAGGGCCTGGTTGAGCGTGGTGTAGAGACGGAAGGCCAGGGCCGGCGGCAGGGCCGCGGCCAGCACCGTGAGGTAGCGGCCCACCTCGGTGCGCAGATCGGCGGGCACCTCCGTCCAGCGCAGGATGGCGCCGGGCGACAGCAGCACGGCGATGCCCAGCAGGCTCGCGAGGGCGCAGAGGTACAGGGCCTGGCGCACCGTGCGGCCGATCTCGGCCGTGTGGCCCGCGCCGCGCTGCTCCGCCCAGATGGGCAGCAGCGCCTGCAGCACGCCCATGAGGGCGACATAGACGCTCACATAGACGGCCGAGCCGATCGAGAGCGCGGCCAGGGAGGAGGGCGCATGGCGGCCGGCGACGATGGTGTCGGTCACGCCGAACGCCATCACGGCGAGCTGCCCCGCCAGCACGGTGGCCGCGTGGCGCGCGACCTGGGCGCGCTCGGACGGCATCAGGGCTGCCCGGCCGCGGGGGGCCGGCGGCGCAGCACCAGGAGCTGGTCGTTCTTGTCGGTCGGGCGCGGCAGCACCGCGGCACGGTGCCACCCGCGGCCGCGGGCCAGTTCGTGGACCGTGGCCTGCACGCCGGCGTCGGCCACCAGCCACTCGCACGGGCTTTCCCGCACTTCCGAGGGAAGCGCCACCGGCTGCAGGCTCCAGCCGCCGTGGTATTGCAGCCCGGCGATCTGGGCACGGCTCAGGCCATAGACGAGCACGCACCCCGGCTCGGGGCCAAGCACGCGCGCAAGATTCTCCACCTGCGGCCGGTAGCTGCGGCCGTAGTCCAGTATGGGAAGAAAGAGCGTGTTGAGCAGCAGCCATGCGAGCGTGGCACCACTGGCCGGCAACACGAGGCTCTTCCAGATTTCCGTGCGGTTGCGCGAGGCGCGCCACCATGCCAGTGCGCACCAGACGGCAGTGGCGGCCAGCGCCACGCCGAAAGCCATGGCGGAAAAACCCGTGGGATAGCCGGGGGCGAGCTTGGCCACGTTGGCTGCCGGCTTCGCGGGCACGCCCGTCTGCACGGACACCCAGATCACCCAGATGGTGATGGCCGACACGCTGAAGAACAGCAGGGTGAACCAGTCGATCAGCGAAGCGATGGCGCGGCGCAGCGTGGGCAGCGCGAACGCAGCCAGCGTGGCCAGGGCGGGCAGCCCGAGCAGCAGGGCCCGGTCGGCGGGGCTCGTCGTCAGGCAGCCCGCGACGGTGACACCCACGAACCACAGCGGGAGCAGCAGGTGGCGGTGGAGCGTACGGCTCAGGATCTGCCGGCGCCAGCGCCAGATCGTCCACAGGGCCAGGGGCCATGCGGGCCACGCGAACCAGACCAGCAGGCGTGCGAGGCTGCCCCACTCCTTGACCTCGCTGGCCGGAAGGATGCGCCAGCGCCACAGGTCCAGCGCCGTGGACAGCGCCGCCACGAGCAGGACCGGCAAGGCCAGGGCGAGTCCCCACACCCACCCGGGCCGTGTGGGGCCCAGGGAATCCTGCTCGGCAGGATCGCGGGCGGTGCAGGCCACCAGCAGCGCGCTGCCGCCACCGAGCAGGGCCGCCATGGTCGGTGCGCCGCTCAGGGCCAGCCCGAGCAGGCCGAGGCTGGCGGCCGCCAGGGCAATGGGCGGGCGGCGCGGCAGGCTGGCCGCGGCAAAGAACAGCAGTGCCGTGCAGGCCAGCTGCGAGAGATAGCTGGTGACCTCGTGGGACAGCTGGGCGAGCCCCAGGCAGGCCAGCAGCGCGAGCAGCGCGCCGTCGGCCATGGCCCGCGCGTAATCCGACGGGGAGGCCTCCCCGCCGAAGGCGAAGGCCACGGGCTGCGCGCCAGGGCTGCGCGCGAGGTGGTACATGCCCCACCAGGTCGCGGCGAGCGTGAGCGCCAGCAGTGCGACGAATGGCAACCGGGCGGCCATGTCCGCGGACAGCCAGTCGGGTGCGGCCCGCACGGCCAGCGCGCCGAGCCAGTAGGGCAGCAGTCCGTCGGTGTCGGGCGCCATGCCGCCCAGGGTCGGAGACATCCAGGGCGTGTTCCCCCGGGCCAGTTCCATCATGTAGCCGAATGCGGTCACGTCCGCGTTCTTCCAGGGCGAGCGGGCCACGAAGCCGGGCACGACATAGGCCAGGCACAGCAGCAGCAGCGCCCAGCGCGGCAGCGGCCGCACGGCGTCCTGGGTCACGATGGCGGGGGTCGGAGGATTCACGCGTTCAGTGCCGAAAAAATCGATCGAGAATAAAGGCAAAAGCCTGCGCGGGGCCAGCCGGGAGGCCGGGCAGTAAAAAAGGCAGCGCGGACGTGCCGGGCTGCCTTTGGCGGGATGCGGGGGTGGAATGCCATGCGGCCATCCGTGCCGCCCCGGGTCCGGTGGACCGTTGGATTACTTCGCGGCGGCCGTCTTGCCGAAGCGGTTGCGGAAGCGCTCGACGCGACCGCCCATGTTGTCCACCGACTTCTGCGTGCCGGTGTAGAAAGGGTGCGATTCGCTGGAGGTGTCCAGCTTGAAGAGCGGCAGTTCGCGGCCGTCGTCGGTCTTGCCGGTTTCCTTGGTGTTCACGCAGGAGCGGGTGACGAACTTGAAGCCGTTGGACAGGTCCACGAAGAGCACTTCGCGGTAGTTGGGGTGAATGCCTTCTTTCATGGCATGGTCCTTTCTGGGGGGCTGCTGCGGTAGCCACGCCGCACCCATTGCGACGCACTTTCCGCTTCGAAAAAGCCTACCATTATCGCATAACCGCGCAATGAAGCGCCAGCCCCGGGCACGGGGCCTTCCATGGGAACCCCTCCATCTTGCGTCTGCTGCACACTTCCGACTGGCACCTGGGCCAGCATTTCATGGGCAAGAGCCGCCAGGCCGAGCACCGTGCGTTCATCGACTGGCTGGCCGGGCGGGCGGCCGGCTGCCAGGCGGATGCCGTGCTGGTCGCCGGGGACGTGTTCGACACCGCCGCCCCGCCCAGCCATGCGCGCGAACTCTACCACCACGCCGTGCTGGCCCTGCGGGAAGCGGGGTGCGCGCTGGTGGTGCTGGGCGGCAACCACGATTCGGTCGCGGTGCTGGGCGAAAGCCGCGCGCTGCTCGCGCAACTTGGCACGCGGGTGGTTCCGTGCGCGGCCGACAGCCCGGACGAGCAGGTCCTGGTGCTGCACAAGCGCACGGGCGGGCCGGGCGCGGTGCTCTGCGCCGTACCCTACCTGAGGGCCCGGGAGCTGCTGCTGAGCCTGCCCGGCGAGAGCGCCCTGGACAAGCGGCAGGCCCTGCAGGAGGCCATCCGCGGCCACTACCACGCCCTTTTCGACCTGGCGCGCGAGCGCAGCGAATCCCTGGGCGGCCTGCCGATCGTGGCCACCGGGCACCTGGCAACCGTGGGCGCCTCGGGCGGCGAGGCCGTGCGGGAGATCTACGTGGGCACGCTGGAGGCCTTTCCGACGGACGCCTTCCCGCCGGCCGACTACATCGCGCTGGGGCACATCCACCAGCCGATGAAGGTCGGCGGCCAGGAGCACATCCGCTATTGCGGCTCACCCATCGCGCTGGGATTCGACGAGGCGGGCCAGCGCAAGGAAGTGCTGCAGGTCGATTTCGACCTGGCGGGCCTGCAGGCGGTCACCGCGCTGCCGGTGCCGTGCTTCCAGCCCATGGCATCCCTGCGGGGCAACCTGCAGGAGCTGGCTGCCGCGCTGGGGCAGGCTGCGGGGGCGGGCACGGCCGAGAGGCCTGTCTGGCTCGACGTGGAGGTGGTGGGGGACGATTACCTCGCCAGCCTGCAGGCGCGCATCGCCGCGATGGCCGAAGGCCTGCCGGTGGAGGTGCTGCGCGTGCGTCGGGCACGGGCGGGAGCGGTCCCTGCATGGGCCCCGGTGGCCCGCGAAACCCTGGATGAGCTCGATCCCGCCGAGGTGTTCCAGCGCCGGCTGGGGGCGGAATCGATTGACGAAGCGCTCCGGGAGCGGCTGGCGGCGCTGCACGGCCGGGTACTGTCCGGGCTGCGGGAGGAGGGCGCCGCATGAAGATCCTGGCACTGCGCCTGAAGAACCTCAACTCCCTCAAGGGCGAGTGGCGCATCGACTTCACGGCGCCTCCTTTCTCCGAGGGTGGGCTGTTCGCGATCACCGGGCCGACGGGCGCGGGCAAGACCACGCTGCTGGATGCGATCTGCCTGGCGCTCTACCACCAGACGCCGCGCATCGGCGGCGTGTCCCAGGGCGGCAACGAACTCATGACGCGGCATACCGCGGACTGCCTCGCGGAGGTGGAGTTCGAGGTGCGTGGCAGCCGCTACCGCGCGTTCTGGAGCCAGCGGCGGGCGCGCGACAAGCCCGGTGGCGCGCTGCAGCCTCCGCAGGTGGAGCTGGCGCAGGTGCTGTCGGCCGACGGTGCCGCGCGGCCGCTGACGCACAAGGTGCAGGAAAAGCTGCAGCAGGTCGAGACCCTGACCGGACTCGACTTCGGGCGCTTCACCAAGTCGATGTTGCTTGCCCAGGGGGGCTTCGCCGCCTTCCTGGAGGCGCCGGCCGGCAAGCGCGCCGAACTGCTGGAGGAACTGACGGGCACGGACATCTACGGAAAGATCTCGCAGCGCGTTCATGAATGCGCGCGGGACGCCCGGTCGGCACTGGAGGCGGCGCGTGCCAGGGCGGGCGGCGTGGCGTTGCTGGACACCGCGGAACGCGACGCGCTGGCGCAGGAGTCCGAGGCGCTGGAAGAGCAGTTGCGGGTTTTGCGCGATCGGCGTGCGGCCACCCAGGGAGAGCGCGACGCGCTGGTGGCCGTGGAGCGTGCGCGGGAACGCGTGGCCGATGCGGACCGGCAGGTGCGCGATGCGGGCGCGGCCTGGGCCGCACGGGACGCCGATGTACAGCGCCTGCTGCGCGCGGAGCCCGCGATGCGGCTCGAACCCCTGCACGCGGCCTGGCTGGCCGCGGTGCAGGACGAGCGGACGGTAACTTCCCGCCTGCAGGAGACCGGGATGCAGGCGCAGCAGGCCCGGGCCCGGCATGCGGCGGTGCTGCGCCGGGCCGAGGCCCTGGCGCGGCAGGTGTCGGCCCTGCGGCATGCCGGGTGGCAGGCGGACCGTGACGCGCTGGCCGGGCTGGAGGCGGAAGGCATCGATGATCCGCGGCATGCGGCGCTCGCGGCGCGGCTGGGCGAGTGGAGCGCACGGTTCCAGGCGCTGGCCGGGCTGCAGGAAGACATCCACCGCCTGGAGGGGCAGCGCGAGGGCCAGACCATCCGCCGCGCGCAGGAGCGGCAGCGGCAGCAGGCCGCCGCCGAGGCGCGCCTGCAGGCCCAGGCAGCCCTCGCGGGTGCCCGCGAGGCCCTGGAGCAGGCGGAGGGCGAATACCTCCGGCAGCTGGCCGGCCATGACGAGGCCCACTGGCAGCAGGAAACCCTGCGCCTCGTGGAAGAAGGCCATGCCTGGACAGACGCCCGGAATCTCCTGGCCCGCAGGGAGGCACTGTCGGCGCAGCGGAGCCGTCGCGTGAAGGCGGGGGCGGACCGACAGGCCCGGATGAGCGCGCTGGAGACGGCATTGCGCGGGCTGGACGGCCGGCGGCGGGAACTGCAGCAGGGCCTGCGCGACCTGGAGCGCCTGCTGGAGCAGGAGCGGCGCATCCAGTCGCTGGAGTCCCACCGCCGGCAGTTGCGCCCGGGCGAGGCCTGCCCGCTCTGCGGCTCCGGGGAGCATCCCGCCATCGGTGCCTACGAAGCCCTGGATGTCTCCGTGACGCAAACCCGCCTGGAGGACGCCAGGCGGGCCCTGGAGGCACTGGACCACGAGTGCCGGACGGCAGAGACCGAGCTGGCGGCATTGCGCGCGCAGGAGACCCGGGCTGGCGAGGACGAGGCCGAGGACGGGCGCGCCCAGGACGAATGGCAGGCGCAATGGGCGGCGCGGTGCGCGGTGCTGGCATGGCCTGCCGACCAGCTCGATGGGGCTGCACTGGATGCGGCGCAGCGCCGGCATGCCGGACTCCTGGAGCAGGCGCGCACGCAGGTGGCTGCGTTGGGCGCGGCGCGGGACAGGGCCGAGGCGGCGCGACGGAGCGTGCAGCAGGCCGAGCGGGAGGCCGCCACGGCGGAACAGGCCCTTGCGCTGGCGGAGAAGGATGTGCAGGTGGCGGGCCGCGAATTGCAGGCCCTGGACGAGGCCCTGGAGCGCCAGACTGCCGCGCTGCAATCGGGGCGGCAGAACCTGGAGCGCGATCTGGCCGGACAGGGATACACCCTGCCGCAGGATCCCGAACCCTGGCTGCGCGAACGCGGCCGCGATGTGCAGGCCTGGGATGCGGCCTGCCGGCGACGGCAGGAACTGCAGGCACAACTGCCCCTGCGCCACGATGCCGCCGAAAACGCCGCGGCGGTGGCGCGGCAGTGGGCGGAGCGGCTGGCCGCGCTGCCGGCATCGCCTGCGCGGCCTGGCGACGGGGAAGCCGGGGACGGTGCCATCGATGCCGGCGCTGTCCGGGACGTGGCACGGCTGGAAGGCTGGCTGCAGCAGGCGGCGCAGTCGGTGCATTCCTGCGAGGACACCCTGGCATCGCTGGGTGGCACCGAGCGCGAACTGCAGCGGGCCCAGGCCGAAGCGGCCGGGCAGGTCCGCCAGCGGGCCGCTGCCTGGGAGGCCGCGCTGGCGGCCAGCCCGTTCGCGGATGCGCAGGCTTTCCTGGACGCCCGGATGGAGCCCGCCGAGCGGCAGGCGCTGCAGGAGTCCGTGGACCGTACCCGGCAGGCATGGGTGGCTGCCCAGGCGCTGCACACCGAGGCCGGGCAGGCGCTGGAGCGTCTGCTGGCCACTGCGCCATCGCAGCGCGGCCTGCCGGAGGTGGACGAGGAACTGGCGGCCTGGGAGTCGCAGGGCCTGGCGGCAGCGCAGCGCCAGGGGGCGATCGCCGGCCAGCTGCACGAGGATGGCTTGCGCCGGGAAGGCCTGCAGGCCCTGCTGGCTGAGATCGCGGCGCAGGAGGCCGAGGCCGAGTCCTGGCAGCACCTCAATGGGCTGATCGGGTCCGCCGACGGGGCCAAGTACCGCAAGTTCGCCCAGGGCCTCACGCTGGACCACCTGGTGCACCTGGCCAACCTCCGGCTGCAGCGGCTGCATGGGCGCTACCTGCTGGCGCGGCGCGCGGGCGGCGACCTGGAACTGGAGGTGATCGACACCTGGCAGGCCGATGTGGCCCGCGACACGCGCACCCTGTCCGGCGGCGAGAGCTTCCTGGCGAGCCTGGCGCTGGCTCTGGCGTTGTCCGATCTCGTGAGCCACAAGACGCGCATCGACTCGCTCTTCCTCGACGAAGGTTTCGGCACCCTCGACGGCGACACGCTCGAAGTCGCGCTGGATGCGCTGGACAGCCTGCAGTCCGGCGGCAAGACCATCGGCATCATCAGCCACGTGGAAGCCGTGAAGGAGCGCATACCCGTGCAGATCCGCGTGCGCAAGGGCGTGGGCCTGGGCTACAGCGCGCTGGAGCGGCGCTTCGCCGTGGCCGGCGGCACCTGACGCCGGCATGCCGGAATACGAAAGGGCCCCGCCGCGTTGCCGTGGCGGGGCCCCGAGGCCCTTCGCAGGAGCGCGTGGCGCGGATCAGCCGCCGCGGCGCATCATGTCGAAGAAATCGACGTTGGTCTTGGTGGCCTTCATGTTCTTGATCATCAGCTCCATGCTTTCGATCTCGTCCATGTTGTAGAGGAACTGGCGCAGGATGCGCGTCTTCTGCAGGATTTCCGGGGGCAGCAGCAGCTCTTCGCGGCGCGTGCCGCTCTTGTTGAGCTCGATCGCCGGGAACACGCGCTTCTCGTAGAGGCGGCGGTTCAGGTGGATTTCGCTGTTGCCGGTGCCCTTGAATTCTTCGAAGATCACTTCGTCCATGCGGCTGCCGGTGTCCACCAGGGCCGTGGCGATGATGGTGAGCGAGCCGCCTTCTTCCACCTTGCGCGCGGCGCCGAAGAAGCGCTTGGGACGCTGCAGCGCATTGGAATCCACACCGCCGGACAGCACCTTGCCGGAAGAGGGCACGACGTTGTTGTAGGCGCGGGCGAGGCGGGTGATGGAGTCCAGCAGGATCACCACGTCCTTCTTCAGTTCCACGAGGCGCTTGGCACGCTCGATCACCATCTCGGCCACGTGCACGTGGCGGGCGGCGGGCTCGTCGAAGGTGGAGGCGATGATCTCGCCCTTGACCGTGCGCTGCATCTCGGTCACTTCCTCAGGGCGCTCGTCCACCAGCAGCACCATGAGGTGCACGTCGGGGTTGTTGGCCGTGATGGCGTGGGCGATGTGCTGCATCATCATCGTCTTGCCGCTCTTGGGCGGCGCGACGATCAGCGCGCGCTGGCCGCGGCCGATGGGAGCGATGATGTCGATGATCCGGCCCGTGATGTTCTCGTCGCCCTTCATGTCGCGCTCGAGCTTCATCTGCTCCTTGGGGAACAGCGGGGTCAGGTTCTCGAACATGACCTTGTGCTTGTTCTGCTCCGGCGGGCCGCCGTTCACGGCGTCGAGCTTGGTCAGCGCGAAGTAGCGCTCGCCGTCCTTCGGCGTGCGGACCTCGCCCTCGATCATGTCGCCCGTGTGCAGGTTGAAGCGGCGCACCTGGCTGGGGGAGATGTAGATGTCGTCCGTGCTCGCGGTGTAGCTCGTGTCCGGGCTGCGCAGGAAGCCGAAGCCGTCGGGCAGGATTTCCAGCACGCCGTCGGCGAAGACCTGCTCGCCCGCCTTCGCGCGCTTCTTGATGATCGCGAACATCAGCTCCTGCTTGCGCATGCGCCCGGTGTTCTCGATCTCCAGCTCTTCGGCCTGCTTCAGCACTTCGGACACGTGCAGTGCCTTGAGTTCGTTTAGATGCATGGGGGTGACTCCGGAACGGAGTAAATAGGAATTCAGGGGGAGACCGCAAGCCGTGGGGACTGCTCATGGCGTCCAGGCGGGTCTGGGGGATCTGCGACGGGGGCCGTTGCTGGGCTGGCCCGGTGATCGATGCGGATTATGACAGGAAAAGACGCCCGCTCATCAGGGTCTCTGCGCGGGTGCCGGCGAGTGCCTGCCGGAAGGGGGAGGGCCGGTGCGCAAGCGGCATGCAGGCCTGGCGCACCGGGGGGCCGAAAAGCGGCTCAGGCGAGCTGCTGGTCGATGAAGGACGTCAGCTGCGCCTTGCTCATCGCGCCGACCTTCGTGGCGGCGAGCTGGCCGTCCTTGAACAGCATGAGCGTGGGGATGCCGCGGATGCCGAACTTGGCGGGCACTTCACGGTTCTCGTCCACGTTCATCTTGGCGACGGTGAGCTTGCCCTGGTAGGAATCGGCGACTTCGTCGAGGATGGGGGCGATCATCTTGCACGGGCCGCACCATTCGGCCCAGTAGTCCACCAGTACCGTGGTGCCGGGTTGCAGCACGTCGGCTTCGAAGCTGGCGTCGGAGATGTGTTTGATCAGTTCGCTGGCCATGGCGCGTTCCTTGTGGAGGCGAAGAAATGGATTGTGGGGAAAGGTGCGGATACAGTCCTGGGATTGTGACAGAAAGACATTCCCTGCTCGATGTGGTGGATAGCGACTCAGGCGCTATGACAGTCATAGCGAAAACCGAATCGCGGGACGATGCCTGGGAGGCGCTGCTCGGCCGTCTGGACAGCTTCGTGCGCGGCACCGGGCAGCCTGCGGGCGCTGCGGTGGTGCTCGTGCCCTATGCCCAGCTCATGGGGGAAGCCCAGCGCCGCTGGGCGAGCGCCTTCCCGGACGGTTTCGCGCCGCGCTTCGAGACCACCCGCAACTGGGCCGCGCGCCTGGCGCCTTTCGTGCCCGAGGGCGACGACCTGGCGCGGGATACGGCGCGGGACACGCTCACCGCCCGCTCCCTGCTGGACCGTGCGGGACTGGGCGGGCAGCGCGACGTGCTGGCGGGGCCGCTGCTCGACGCCGCCTGCCAGCTGGCGCCGGCGGTTGCGGCGGTGCCTCCCGCGGGCCGCGAGGCCTGGGCCGGCAGGGTGCGGCCCCTGCTGCCCCCAGCGGCCGATGGCGCGGCACTGCGCTACGAAGCGGCGGTCGCCCGCATCGCACTGGAATGGGCCCTGGCCACGCGCCAGGCCACCGACGTGCTGTTCGAACCGCGCGTGCGCTCGTCCGCACCGGTGCTGGTGGTGCTGGACGGGTTCCAGCCCGATCCCCTGGCGCATGCACTGTGTGCCCTCTGGGGGGCGGATCGCGCCTGCGTGCTGCCGTTGTGTCCCGCCCCCGGAGCGGGTGGCACGGCTGTGGCTCATGCATCGGCTGCCGCTGGCAACGTGGCGCTGCATGCCGCGGCGGACGCGGAGGACGAGGCCCAGAGGGCTGCCGCGTGCGTGCTGCGGCACGTGGCCGAAGGCCGCACGCCGGTGGCCCTGGCGGCCATCGACCGGGCGCTGACGCGGCGCATCAGTGCGCTGCTCGCGGGGCGGGGCGTGGGGGTGCACGACGAGAACGGCTGGACGCTGTCCACCACCCGGGCGGGGGCGCAGGTGATGGCGGCCCTGCGTGCCTGCATGGCGCATGCCTCCGGCGATGCGGTGCTCGACTGGCTCAAGCATGTTCCCGCCGCCGATGCCGGGGCGCTGCGGCTGGCCGAGCGCTGGCTGCGGCGCACGGGCATGGGCGACTGGCCGGCGGCCGTGCGCGGCTCCGGGCTGGCGGCGGGACCGGTGCAGGACATGGCCGATGCGGAGGGCCCGGACGCGCCAGGTCGCGATGCCGCGGAGGGCTGGCGCACGCTGGTGCGGCGCACGGAGGCCTGGCGCGCTGCGATGCAGGCTCCGCGCGATCTGCCGGGCTGGCTCGCTGCGCTGCGGGCGCTGCTGCAGGCCACGGGCCAGTGGGAACGGCTGCAGGAGGATGCGGCGGGGCTGCGCGTGCTGGCGGAACTGCGGCTCGACCTGGCCCAGGAAGGCGAGTGGCGCGGGCTGGATGCCTCCGGCCGGCCGATGGCGCTGGCCGAGTTCGTGCATTGGGCGGACGAGGTGCTGGAGGCGGGACGCTTCCGCCCCGAATTCGGTGGCGACGGGGCCCCGGACGCCGTGGTGGTGCCCCTGCCGCAGATGCTGGCGCGGCCCTTCGCGGCCCTGGTCGCTGCCGGATGCGACGAGAAGCGCCTGCAGGCTGCACCGGAGCCTCCCGGTGCCTGGACGAAGGAGCAGCGCAGGGAAATGGGACTGCCCACGCGCCAGGACCTGGAGTCCGCGCAGCGCGCCGCCTGGGCACACGCGCTGTCGGTCGGCCACGTGGACGTGCTGTGGCGCATCGGCGACGAGGGGGGCGAGCCGTTGCTGGCCAGTCCGCTGGTGCTGGCCCTGCAGGCGGAAGGGGGGCGCCGTACGGGAACCGACCCGCGCGAGCTGCGTGCCGTGGCGCCGTCGCCGGTGCCCCGCCCGCTGCCGCGTGGCGATGCGTTGCCCCTGGCGCGGGTGTCTTCGTCGGCCTATGCGGACCTGCGGCACTGTCCTTACCGTTTTTTTGCCCTGCGCCTGCTGGGCCTGCAGGAGTCGGACGAACTGGGCGCGGAGGTGGACAAGCGCGACTTCGGCAACTGGCTGCACGCCGTGCTGCAGCGCTTCCACGAGGGCCTGCGCGATGCGCCGGTGGAGGACGCCGCCACGCGCCGCCAGTTGCTGGATGCCGCGGCCGAGGCCACGACCCGTGCCCAGCGGCTGTCGGCGGGGGAGTTCCTGCCGTTCTCGGCCGGCTGGCCGGCCCTGCGCGAAGGCTACCTGCGCTGGCTGGCGGGGCACGAGGCGGGGGGCGCACGTTTCCGCGAGGCGGAGCGGCGCTGTGTGCAGCCGCTCGGGCCCCTCGAACTGATCGGTACCCTGGACCGCGTGGACGCGGTGCGCGGCCAGACACCTGGCGATCCGCCCACGGTGATGGTGATCGACTACAAGACCGAAGGCGAATCCGCGACCCGGCGCCGCATCGCCGCCGGTACCGAGGACACGCAACTGGCCTTCTATGCCGCGCTGCTGGGCGACGACACCCTGCGCGCGCTCTACGTGAACGTCGGCGAGCGGGGCGAGACCCGCGGCTTCGAGCAGGAAGATGTCGTGGCGCTGCGCGACCAGCTGGTCGAGGGCCTGCTGCACGACTTCGCCCGCATCGCGGACGGTGCTCCGCTGCCCGCGCTCGGCGAGGGGGCGGTGTGCGACTACTGCGCCGCCCGCGGCCTGTGCCGCAAGGATTTCTGGAGTGAATAGGTCCGACGCCCTGGGGCAATCCGTGCAGGCTGCCTATGAACACAACGGCCGGCCCGTGGAGCGGGAGGCTTTCTACGCCATAGCCTGCGACCCCGCCCGCAGCGTGGCGGTGGAGGCCTGCGCGGGCGCGGGCAAGACGTGGATGCTGGTGTCCCGCATCCTGCGCGCTCTGCTGGAAGGCTGCGAGCCGCACGAGATCCTGGCGATCACGTTCACCAAGAAGGCCGCGGGCGAGATGCGGCAGCGCCTGCTGGAATGGCTGGAGGCTTTCTCCCGCACGCCGCTGCCGGCGCTGCGGGGGGAACTGCAGGCCCGGGGCATCCCGGCGGAGCAGGCCACGGACGACGCCTGTGCGCGCCTGCAGGGCCTGTTCCTGCAGGTCTTGGGTGCGGGCCGGCCGGTGCAGATCCGCACCTTCCACAGCTGGTTCGCCGCGCTGCTCGGTACCGCGCCGCTGGCCGTGCTGCAGTCGCGCGGGCTGCCGCTGCATTTCGAACTGCTGGAGGACGATGCCGAGGCCGTGCGCCGGGTGTGGCCGCTGTTCCTGCAGCAGGTGGCGGCCGATGCCGGCCTGGGGGCGGATTTCGCCGAGTCCGTCGCCCTGCACGGCCGCTCCCAGACCCGCAAGGCGCTGGAGTCGGCCCTGGCCAAGCGCGTGGAGTTCGAACTGGCGGAAGAGGGCGGCGTGGTCGATGCGTCGGTCCCGCCGTTCCATGCGCAGTCGCCGCAGTGGGCGGGCCTGGACCACCCCGCGCAGGCGCTCGCGGCGGAGGATTGCCGTGCACGCTGGCTGGCCTGGGCCGCGGCGCTGGGGGCGGAATCCGGCAAGACGCCGCAGAAAGCTGCGGACGCCATCGTCACGGCGTTCTGCGATACCGCGGACCTGCAGGAGCGGCTGGAGGCGCTGCGGAGCGCGCTCTTCGTCGCCAGAGAGGACCGGCTCACCCGCCATCTCGAGAAATTCGCCGCGGCCCAGGAGGCGGAGCGGGAGCTGCAGGCGCTGTGCCTGGCGCGGCGCCAGCACGAGGCCTGGCTGCACCAGCAGCGCATGGCGCGGCTGACCCGCGCGCTGGTGGCGGCTTTCGGCGCGCTCAAGCGCGACCGGGGCTGGGTGGACATGAACGACGTGGAGCGCACCGCGCTGGTGATGCTGTCCGACCCCGTGCTCAGCGGCTGGGTGCAGGAGCGCCTGGATGCGCGGGTGCGCCATCTGCTCATCGACGAGTTCCAGGACACCAACCCGCTGCAGTGGCAGGCGCTGCATGCCTGGCTCGCCGGCTATGTCGGCACCGGAGGCGGGCAGCATCCCCCCAGCGTGTTCATCGTGGGCGACCCCAAGCAGAGCATTTACCGTTTTCGCCGCGCCGAGCCCCAGGTGTTCCGCGCGGCGCAGGCCTTCGTGCGCCAGGGCCTGGGCGGCGACCTGCTGGCCTGCGACCACACGCGCCGCAATGCCCCGGAAGTGATCGCCGCGGTCAATGCCGTCATGGGTGCCGCGCAGGCCCAGGGCGACTATGCGGGCTTCCGCGACCATACGACCGAATCGCGCGATGTGGGCGTGCTGCTGCGCCTGCCGCCCATCGAAAACGCCGCGGACGAGGACGAGAATGGGGACGGGGCGCCGGATGCGCGGCCCGATCCGCTGGCCTGGCGCGACAGCCTGGTCCAGCCCCGCCATGAAGCGGAGGAGACGCTGCGCATGCGCGAGTGCCAGCAGGCCGCCCGCTGGGTGGCCGAGCGGATCGCGGCCGGCGTGCCGGCGCGGCAGATCATGGTGCTGGCGCGCAAGCGAGACCGCCTGTCGGCCCTGCAGGATGCCCTGCGCGACCTGCACCTGCCGTGCGTGCAGCCCGAAAAAGTGGAGTTGTGCGAAGCCCCGGAAGTGCAGGACGTGGTGGCCCTGCTGGATGTGCTGGTCTCTCCGGGGCACGACTTGTCCCTCGCCCGTGCCCTGCGCTCCCCCTTGTTCGGCGTGGACGACGCCCTGCTGGTGCGCGTGGCGGTGGCCCGCAGGGACGCGGAGCGCGGACCGCAGGAAAGCGGCGTGCCGGGATGGATGGAGCTGCTGGCGGACCGGGCCCTGCTGGACGCAGAGATGCCCGGGCTGTCGCACGATTTGCGGCTCTACCGCCACTGGGTGGAGCAATGGCCGCCCCACGACGCGCTGGACGCGATCTACCGGCACCGCGACGTGCTGGCCCGGTATGCGGCCGCGTCCCCCGCGCCGCTGCGGGCCGGCGTGCTGGCGAACCTGCGCGCGCTGCTGTCGGCGGCGCTGCAGCAGGACGGCGGCCGCTACCTGACGCCCTATGCCTTCGTGCGCGCCCTGAAGCGGCCGGGACAGCGGGCGCCCGGCCGCGTGGACGCCGATGCCGTGCGCCTGCTGACCATCCACGGGGCGAAGGGACTGGAGGCGGACGCCGTGCTGCTGCTGGACACCGATGGCCGCGCCCAGAAGGCAGAGACCATGGGCGTGCTGGTGGACTGGCCTGGCGAACTGCCGGCCCCGCGCCGGTTCGTGTTCCTGGCGAGCGAGGCATCGCCCCCGCCGAGCGCCGCCGATGCGCTGGCCGCCGAACTGGCGGAGCGCCAGCGCGAGGAGATCAATACCCTGTACGTGGCCATGACGCGCGCGCGCCACTGCCTGGCGCTGTCGTGCGTGCGTGCGTCGCAATCCGCGCCGGGCAGCTGGTGGAACCGGGTCGCGCCCCTGGCGGCCGACGTGCCGCAGGACCTCTCCGGCCCGATGGGCGGCATGGAGGATGGGCCGAGCGCCACGGTGGAAGCGCAATTGCCGGAACTGCCCGGGTGGCAGGACGCCGTGCCGCTGCCGATGGGGCTGCCGCCCGCGGCCGACATACAGGCCGGTACACAGGCCGGTACACAGGCCGAAGCGGCGGTTGCCGGACTTCCCCGGGAGCGCCGTGCGCCCTCCACGCCGGTGTCCCGGCAGGGCGAGGCCATGCACCAGTTGCTTGAGCAGGCGGGGCTGGCGGGCGCGCTGCCCGGCAGTGCCGCAGGGGGCTCTGCCTGCTGGCCACGCGCGCGCCTGCTGCAGCTGGCGCGGGATTTCGAGCTGCCTGCCGAACTGGCCGAGCACGCCGCCGTGATGGCGGCCCGCATCCTGCAGGGCGAGGGCGCCTGGGCCTGGAACAGCGCCGAAATCGAACTGGCCATGGACGAGGCCCCCATCGTCCACCGCGGGCAGACCCTGCGCATCGACCGGCTCGTGCGGCGCTCCACCGACCGCGGCGGAGAATGGTGGGTGCTGGACTACAAGAGCGCGGCGAATCCCGAGCGGCAGGCGGAATTGGTGGAGCAGATGCGGCGCTACCGCGAGGCCGTGCAGGGCCAGTTCCCCGGAGAGCCCGTGCGTGCGGCCTTCCTGACCGGCGATGGCCGCATGGTGGAGGTGGACTCTTCCGCCCGGGGCGTGCCGGCGCCCGCTCCGCCCTTACCATCGCCCACCCCGGCAGCCGGCCCATCGCCCGCGGCCGCCGCGGCCCCTCCATCGGGGCCGCAGCCCGTGCAGGGCTCGCTGTTCGATTGATCCATGGATCCGGGCAGCGTGCCCGGCCCGCCCGGTTCCTTCCTCCACCCCACGCCACCGTTCGCACTGCCATGTCGTCTTCTTCACCTTCCCTGCCGGCCTCCGGCCTTCCGACCTGTGATGTGGCCGTGGTCGGCGGCGGGCCGTCGGGCCTGATGGCGGCCGAGGTGATGGCCGCGCGCGGCCTGTCGGTGCATGTGTTCGACGCGATGCCCTCGGTGGGGCGCAAGTTCCTGCTGGCGGGCAAGGGCGGGCTCAACCTCACGCACTCCGAACCGTTCGACCCGTTCCTGGAGCGCTATGGTGATCGGTCCGGCACCCTGGATGCCGGCCTGCGCGCCTTCGGTCCCGACGCCCTGCGCGAGTGGGCGCGGGGGCTGGGCGTGGAAACCTTCGTCGGCACCTCCGGCCGCGTCTTCCCGGTGGACATGAAGGCCGCGCCGCTGCTGCGGGCCTGGCTGCACCGGCTGCGCGGCATGGGCGTGCAGTTCCACATGCGGCACCGCTGGCTCGGCTCCGAGGTTGCCCCGGAGGCCGCCGCTACCGGCGACGACACGCCAGGGCCAGTCGCGCTGCGCTTCGCGGCCCCGGCGGGCGAGGTGCAGGTGCAGGCGCGCGCTGCCGTGCTGGCACTGGGTGGCGCGAGCTGGCAGCGCCTGGGCTCCGACGGGGCCTGGGTACCGTGGCTGGAGGCCCGGGGCGTGGCGGTGGCGCCGCTGCGGCCGGCGAACTGCGGCTTCGATGTCCTGGGCCCCGGCGCGCCGGCCGACGCCAGCCGGCGCGACTTCCTGCAGGCGCTCCTGGGGCGCGGTGCTCCGCCGGTGGGATGGACGCCGCACTTCGCCGAGCGCTTCGCCGGCCAGCCGTTCAAGTCGGTGGCCCTGCATTTCACGGACAGCCGGGGACGGTCTTTCCACCGCCGCGGCGAGTTCGTGGCCACCGCGTCCGGCGTGGAGGGCAGCCTCGTGTATGCGGCATCCGCCCTGCTGCGCGACGAGATCGCCGCCCATGGGCACGCCACCTTCCACCTGGACCTGCTGCCGGACCACACGCCCGAGCGCGTGGAAAAGGAAGTGCGGCATCCGCGCGGCTCGCGCAGCCTGAGCAGCCACCTCAAGAGCCGCCTCGGGCTCGACGGCATCAAGGCCGCGGTGCTGTATGAACAGCTGGGCAAGGAAGGCATGCAGGATGCCCGGGCGCTCGCGCACGCCATCAAGGCCGTGCCAGTGACCGTGGTGGCCTGCCGGCCGCTGGACGAGGCCATCAGCACGGCCGGGGGGGTCGCATTCGAGGCGATGGACGCGCACGGCATGCTCGCGGCCTGGCCGGGCGTGTTCTGCGCGGGAGAGATGCTGGACTGGGAAGCCCCGACGGGTGGCTACCTGCTCACCGCCTGCATGGCCACCGGCGCGGTGGCGGGGCAGGGCGTTCTGCAATGGCTGCAGGAAGAGAAATGAAGTTGACGAGCCTTACCCCCGGCACTGGCTCCACGGTTAGGGCTGCTTGGTTCCCCACCTGACCCGGTTGGCCGCTTCCCCATGCGGGGAGGCCCGTCACGTCGGATTGTACCCAATGCCGGGAACGCCTCCGGGCAAATTCCCGTCCGCGGTGGCCGTGATTCGGAAAACGCCCACCAATTGCTCCAGCCGCGAGGCCTGGGTGGTCAGGGACTGGGCCGCGGCGGTGGCCTCTTCCACCAGCGCGGCATTCTGCTGGGTGGCCTGGTCCATGTGGGCCACGGCCTGGTTCACCTGGTCGATGCCGGCGGCCTGCTCCTGGTTGGCGGAGGCGATCTCCTGGATCAGGCGCGCCACCTGCTGCACGCTCTCCACCACCTCGCCCATGGTCGTGCCGGCCTGGTTCACCAGGCGGGAGCTTTCGCCCACCTGCTGCACCGACGTGTCGATCAGCTGCTTGATCTCCTTCGCGGCCGAGGCCGAGCGCTGGGCCAGGCTGCGCACCTCGCTGGCGACCACCGCGAAGCCGCGGCCCTGCTCGCCGGCCCGGGCCGCTTCCACGGCGGCGTTCAGCGCCAGGATGTTGGTCTGGAATGCGATGCCGTCGATCACGCCGATGATGTCCACGATGCGCCGGGAGGAATCGGTCACCGCGCCCATGGTGCTGACCATCTGCCCCACCATCGCGCCTCCGCGCTGCGCCACCTCGGACGTGGAGCCCGCCAGCTGCGCCGCGTGGCGGGCGTTGTCGGCGTTCTGGCGCACGGTGCTGGTGAGCTGTTCCATCGAGGCGGCCGTCTGCTGCAGGGCCCCGGCCTGCTGCTCGGTGCGGGCGGACAGGTCGTTGTTGCCGGCCGCGATCTCGGCCGATGCGGTGTTGATCGACTGGGTGCCGGACCGCACCTCGGCCACGATGTGGGCAATGCTCTGGCGCATGCGCTCCAGCCCGTGCAGCACGCTGGACTGGTCGCCCGGCTTGAGGGCGATCGGCTGGGCGAGGTGGCCCTGCGCGATGGCCTCGCTGATGCGCAGGGCTTCGCCGGGCTCGCCGCCGAGTTCGCGCACCAGGCTGCGCGCTATCAGCAGGCCCAGCGCCAGCAGCAGTCCGGCCAGCACCAGCGAGCCCAGGCCGAAGCGCAGGATGCGCGCATTCACCGTGGAGGCCACCGTGTCCACGTACACGCCGGAGCCGATCACCCAGCCCCAGGGGGCGAAGCCCTTGACGTACGAGATTTTCGGCACCGGCTCGGTGGCGCCGGGCTTGGGCCACAGGTAGGGGACGAAGCCCGCGCCGCTTTGCCGGACCATGTCCACGAAAGCCACGAACAGGTGCTTGCCGGTCGGATCCTTGTTGTCCGCCAGGTTTTTGCCTTCCAGCTCGGGGCGGATGGGGTGCATGAGCATGACCGGCCCCATGTCGTTGATCCACAGGTACTCGCTGCCGCTGTAGCGCATGGCGCGCAGGGCGTCCATGGCCATCTGCCGGGCCTGGGCATCGCTGACCTTGCCCTCCGCGGCGAGGGCGTGGTAGCGGGCGACGAGGCTGTGGGCGACTTCCACCGTCTGCCGCACGCCGGCCTGGCGTTCCTCCATGATGAGTTTCCGCTCGGAGGCCAGCAGTACGGCGGTGATCAGCGCGATACCCAGCAGGGCGAAGCCGATCAGCAGGCCCAGGCGGCGTGCGATGCCCATGCGGGCGAGCCAAGGCGTGTTTCTGTCCATGATGGCCTCTTTTCAGGTACGGGTGGCCGATGCGGAAATGCCCGGCGGCCCCTTGTCACGAAATGTTAGCGGCGCGGCGCGCCCTGCAGGGGCCGGCGACCCCCGTAGAATCCCGCGGATGTCCTATCTCGTGCTCGCCCGCAAATACCGCCCCAAGACCTTCTCGGAGATGGTCGGGCAGGAACATGTGGTGCAGGCGCTCTCGAACGCACTCATCCAGCAGCGCCTGCACCACGCGTACCTGTTCACCGGCACGCGCGGGGTGGGCAAGACCACGGTGTCGCGGATCCTGGCCAAGTCGCTCAACTGCCAGGGCGAGGACGGGCAGGGTGGCATCACGGCCACGCCCTGCGGCGTGTGCCAGGCGTGCCGGGACATCGATGCCGGCCGTTTCGTGGATTACACCGAGCTCGATGCCGCCTCCAACCGCGGCGTGGACGAAGTGCAGGGCCTGCTGGAACAGGCCGTTTACAAGCCGGTGCAGGGCCGCTTCAAGGTCTTCATGATCGATGAGGTCCACATGCTCACGAACACCGCGTTCAACGCGATGCTCAAGACGCTGGAGGAGCCGCCCGAATACCTGAAGTTCGTGCTGGCCACGACCGACCCGCAGAAGGTGCCGGTCACCGTGCTCAGCCGCTGCCTGCAGTTCAACCTGCGGCCCATGGCGCCGGAAACCGTGCTGGAGCACCTCACCCGGGTGCTCGCCCAGGAAAGCGTGCCGGCGGAGCCGCAGGCGCTGCGGTTGCTGGCGCGCGCGGCGCGCGGTTCCATGCGCGATGCGCTGTCCCTCACCGACCAGGCCATCGCCTTCGGCAGCGGCCAGCTCCAGGAAGCCGGCGTGTGGCAGATGCTGGGCAGCGTGGACCGCAGCTATGTATTCCGCCTCATCGACGCGCTGGCCCGCGGCGACGGCCGCACGGTGGTGGAGACTTCCGAATCCCTGCGCATGCACGGGCTGTCCGCCGCCTCCACGCTCGAGGAAATGAGCGCCGTGCTGCAGCGCATGGCGGTGTTCCAGGCCGTGCCGCAGATGGCCGACGCCGTGGATCCTGCCGATCCGGAGGCCTCCGAAATCGCGCGGCTGGCCGGCACGCTGCCCGCCGACGAGACGCAGCTGCTCTACAGCATCTGCCTGCACGGACGCACGGAGCTCGGCCTCGCACCCGACGAGTACGCGGCCCTCACCATGGCGCTGCTGCGGTTGCTGGCCTTCAAGCCTGCTGCGGAGGGCGGGACGCCCCCGGCGGAAAAAAAAACACTGAAACCGCCCCAGGCGCAGCCTCCGGCGCCTGAGCCGGAGACGGCATCCGCCGCGGAACCGGCACCTTCCATTCCCGTTCCGGCACCCGGAGCGGCCCCCCTGCCTGTGGAGCCCGCCGCCGCGGCACTGCCCGAGGCGCAGGCCCGGCCTGCCGAAGCCCATCCGCCCGGGCCCGTGCCGCCGTCCCCCGCGCCGCAGGAGCCACCCTCCGGCGAGGACCCCTGGGCGGACGATGCCCCACCTCTGGCCACCGCCACCATGGAGGCACCGGCTTCTGCGCAGGAGTCGCCCCCCGACGCCGCCGTGGCGGCGGCCGTGCGCCTGCCGGTCAGGACGCCGGCCGACCTGCAGGCGCACCGGCCTGCCGAGGCCGCGCCGCCTGCCGCCAGCCCCCCCGATTTCGTGGCCATTCCCGTGCGGGTCGCGCCCGAGCCCGGCATGCGGCTGCAGCCGGCGGCCGCGCCCGGCGCCCTGCCGGCCTCGGCCCGCTACACGCCGACGGAAGAGGGCGATGTCTGGCATGCCACCGTGATGCAGCTCGTCGCGGCCGAGGCCATCAATGCCCTGGTGCGCGAACTCGCGCTGCAGTCCCAGCTGGTGGCCCGCGACGCCGACCACTGGCTGCTGCGCGTGGAGCGCGAGTCCCTCAACCAGCCCACGGCCCGCGAGCGCCTGCGCGCCGCGCTGGAGGCGGCCGGCTTCGCCCGCCAGATCAGCGTGGAGGTGGGCGCGGTCATCGACAGCCCCGCGCGGCGCAACGCCCATGCGGCCGCGGAGCGCCAGCGGCGCGCGCAGGAGATCGTGGAAAACGATCCCTATGTGCAGGCGCTGGTGCGGGACTTCGGGGCGAGAATCGTCCCTGGCAGCATCAAACCCGCATGAAGGCCCGCATGACGCACCGCCCGGTCCGGGGTACCGGCCTGGCGCACCGTCCCGCCGGACCCGCCTGATTTTTCGCTTTCGTCTTCGACCCTCAGAGAAAAGGAACCCCATGTTCAACAAAGGACAACTCGCCGGCCTCATGAAGCAGGCCCAGGCCATGCAGGACAACCTGAAGAAGGCCCAGGACGAACTCGCCCTGATCGAGGTCGAGGGCGAATCCGGCGCCGGCCTCGTCAAGGTGCTGATGACCTGCAAGCACGACGTGAAGCGCGTCACCATCGACCCGAGCCTGCTGTCGGACGACAAGGACATGCTGGAAGACCTGGTGGCCGCCGCCTTCAATGCCGCGGTGCGCAAGGCCGAGGAAACCTCGCAGGAGAAGATGGGCAAGCTGACCGCCGGCATGCCCGGCATGCCGCCCGGCATGAAGTTCCCGTTCTGACCGGTACCGTGCGCGCCATGGCATCCGGCTCCGACATGCATTCCCTCGATGCCCTCGTGCAGGCGCTGCGGCGCCTGCCGGGCGTGGGCGTGAAGTCGGCCCAGCGCATGGCGTTCCACCTGCTGCAGCACGACCGCCAGGGCGCGGAAGTGCTGTCGCGCGCGCTGCACGACGCCGCGCAATCGGTGCGGCACTGCGCGCGCTGCCATACCTTCACCGAGGGCGAGGTCTGCTCGACCTGCCTCGATCCGTCGCGCGATGCCTCCCGGCTGGCGGTGGTGGAGACCCCCGCGGACCAGGCCGCGCTCGAGCGCACCGGGGCCTTCCGCGGGCTGTACTTCGTGCTGATGGGCAAGCTGTCCCCGCTGGACGGCATCGGCCCCAAGGACATCGGTTTCGGCAAGCTGCTGGAGCGTGCGGGCGACGGCGTGGTCCAGGAGGTCATCCTCGCCACCAATTTCACGGCCGAGGGCGAGGCGACCGCGCATGCCCTCAGCGAAACGCTCAAGGCACGCGGCATGCACGTGACGCGCCTGGCGCGCGGCGTGCCGGTGGGCAGCGAGCTGGAATACGTGGACCTGGGCACCATCGCCCATGCCCTCGTGGACCGGCGGTAGCCCGTACTGCGCCAGGCTTTCTGGAAGATCGACATGAATTCCCTGCACATCGCCCGCTTCACCGTGGCGTACTGGTGCGTTTTCGCGATGGCGCTCATGCCGGTCGCCTGTGCCATGCTGGCCAAGCGCGGCGGGTTCAGGGCCGCGGACAACCGCGATCCGCGCGGCTGGGCAGCGCGGCAGACCGACTGGCGCGCCCGCGCGCTGGCAGCCCAGTCCAATACCTTCGAATGCCTGCCGTTCTTCATCGGCGCGGTGATCGTCGCGCACCAGCTGGGTGCCGCGCAGACCCTGCTGGACCTGCTGGCGCTGGCCTTCGTGATGCTGCGGATGTTCTACGTGCTGATGTACGTCTCCGACATGCCCACCATCCGCAGCGCCGTCTGGCTGGGCGCCTTCGCGGTCAACGCGGCCATCTTTTTCCTCGGCTACCGCTGACGGGCCTGCAGCCCGCCGCGCGGCAATGGCCGTGCGGCGAAGCCGGTACGGCTTCGGTTCCCTGCTTTTCCTTGCGGTTCACAGGGATTTTCCCCGGTGCCGGCGGGAGGCTTTTCGGGCACGATTGCTGCAGTGCAGCATAAATCACGCCTCGTTCCATGATCCCGTCGTCCTTCAGCCGCCGCCGCCTGGGCGCCATGGCCCTGTCCCTGCCGCTGGCCGGCCTGGCAGGTGCCGGCGCGCACGCGCTGGTACCGCCATTCAGCGCGGCATCGCAGGGGCGGGTGCGGGTGGCCGTGGGCGGGGCGGGCCTGCTGTACTACCTGCCCCTCACCGTGGCGTGGCAGCTGGGCTTCTTCCGTGCCGAAGGACTGGACGTGACGATCCAGGACTACGCCGGTGGGGCACTCGCGCTGCAGGCCGTGGAGCAGGGCGCGGCGGATGTCTGCTGCGGGGGCTACGACCATACGCTGCGCCGGCAATTGCAGGGGCAGGACTACTGCGCCCTGGTGCTGCAGGGCCGGGCACCGCAATTGGCGTTCGCCGCTTCCGCGCGCAACTGGCCCGTGCGCAGCGTGCAGAGCTTCAAGGGCCTGCGGGTGGGCGTGACGGCGCCGGGCTCGTCCACGCACATGCTGGCGCAGCTGGCGCTGTCGCAGAACGGTGCATCGCTGGAGGGGATTTCCTTCGTCGGCGTGGGCGCCTCCGGCCGTGGTGCACTGGCCGCGTTGCGCCAGGGCCGCATCCATGCGCTGTGCCATGCCGACCCCGTGGTGAGCGTGCTCGAGCAGCACGGTGAAGTGCGGCTGCTGTGCGACACGCGCACCCTCAAGGCGTCGCAGGAGCTCTTCGGCGGCACCATGCCGGCGTCCAGCCTGTATGCGCCCCGGGCGTTCGTGCAGCAGCATGCCGCCGTGTCGCAGGCGCTCGTGCATGCCATGGTGCATGCGCTCAAGTGGCTGCAGACGGCCAGTGCCACGGACCTCATGCGCGTGGTGCCGCAGGACGACCTGCTCGGCGACCGCGGCGCCTACATGGCGGCGTTCCACAAGGTGCGCGACACCTTCTCGCCCGACGGCATGATGCCCGACGACGGCCCCGCCACGGCCCTGCGCGCGCTGGCCCGGCTGCGGCCGGAATGGGCTGCCTCGAAGGTGGATCTGGGACGCACCTACACCAATGAATACGCACGCAAAGCCAAGGCGAAGTTCAACGCCTGAGAACGCCGGCAGGGCTCCAAGTGGCGCCATGGTCCGACACCGCGGCGCCACGGCTCGGCGTTAGATTCCGGCCACTGCCCGGCAATCGGCATCCGGGCACCGGCCGGCCGCACCGCGGACGCCTGCATGCAGCCTTCCATCCTGTTTCCCGAGGAAACTTCTCCCATGACACTGAACCTCAGCATCGGCCCGCTCGTGGCGCTCATCGCCGGCATCCTCATCCTGGTGATGCCGCGCCTGCTCAACTTCATCGTGGCGCTTTACCTCATCCTCATCGGCGTGCTCGGGCTGGTGGGCATGCACAACCTGAGGATCTGACGGGCGCGGGCGGCGCTCCGCCAGCGCACTTCGTCAGCGCTTCTTCACGCGCGACGGGGTCCCGCCCTTGCGGGAGGGCGCGGGCGCCGATGCCTTCTTCGCGCTCCCCTTCGACGGCGCGGCCGATTGCCGGCTGCTCCGGCTGCCGCTGCTGGCCGAGGCGCCGGAGGTCATGCGCACCGGCAGATACACCACCACCGCCTCGCCGGCCTTGAAGGAGGCCGTGGACTTCACGTCGTTCCAGGTCGCGACGTCCGCGGTGGTCACCTTGTAGCGCCGGGCGATCGTGGCCACCGAATCGCGCTTGCCGGCGCGCACCGTGGTGCGGCGGGTGACGATCTCGGGGGTGAAGGCGACCTGGCCGTTGTCCGCCAGCTGTCCGGGCACGTCCGCCTGCGTCGCGTTGCCGCGGGGCACCATCAGGGCCGATCCGGCCTTGATGAGCATGCGCGGCGGGATCTTGTTCACGTTGCGCAGGTCGGCCTCGCTCATGCCGACGCGCTGTGCTGCCGCCGACACGCTCATCGTGGTCGGCACGCTCCAGACCGTCCAGCTCGCGTACTGGCCCTCGGTGTAGGCCTCCAGGTTCTTGCGGAAGACCTGCGCGTTGTCCCAGGGCAGCAGGATCTGCGGCATGCCGGCCGCGAGGATGATGGGCTTGTGCAGCGAAGGATTGAGTTCGCGGAAGTCCTGCTCGCGCACGCCCGCCAAGCTGGCCACCAGCGAGACGTCGATGTCGCGGGTGATGTCCACCGTCTGGAAGTAGGGGTGGTTCTCGATCAGCGGCAGCTCGGTGTTGAACCGCTCGGGGTGCGCGACGATGTTCTTCACCGCCTGCAGCTTGGGCACGTACATGCGGGTTTCCGCCGGCATGTTCAGCTCGGTGTAGCTGGTGCCCAGGCCCATCTTCTGGTTGCGGGCGATGGCGCGGCTCACATTGCCTTCGCCCCAGTTGTAGGCGGCCAGGGCCAGGTGCCAGTCGCCGAACATGCCGTAGAGCCGCTGCAGGTAGTCCAGCGCCGCGCGGGTGGACGCGAGCACGTCGCGCCGGTCGTCGCGGAAGGCGTTCTGCTTGAGCTGGTAGTCGCTGCCCGTGGCGGGCATGAACTGCCACATGCCCACCGCCTTGGCACTGGACACGGCCATGGGATTGAAGGCGCTCTCGATATAGGGCAGCAGCGCCAGTTCGGTGGGCATGCCGCGCAGTTCGAGTTCCTCCACGATGTGGAAGAGGTACTTGCTGGAGCGCTCGGTCATGCGCTGCATGTAGTCGGGACGCGTCGCATACCAGAGCTCGCGGTCGCGCACCAGGTCCTGGTCGAGATCGGGCATGGCGAAGCCGCGGCGGATGCGGTCCCACAGGTCGGTGGGCGCGGCCAGCGAGGTCACGCCGAAGTGGCTGGCGTCCGCGGCGGTGATGGGGCGCAGCGGAGGGGAGCCGGCCGTGGGCGGGGTGGCCGCGGTGCCGCCCGTGCTGGAGGGGGTGGCAGGGGCGTCCTTGCCGGGGGTGCCGGGCGCCGCGCAGCCGGTGAGCCAGAGCACGCTCGCGAGGCCCAGGATGTGCAGGAGTTTCATGGGGTCAGGTCGGTCGGAATTCGTTTTTCCACTGGCGCAGCGCCGCCAGCACCGAGGCCGGGTCGCCGGTGTCGGTGCGCGGTGCGAAGGCCTGCGCCGCACGGGCCACGCCGGGCTCCCGCGTCCGCAGGAAGGGGTTGACGGCATGCTCCATGCCGAGCCGCGAGGGCAGGGTGGGCTGTCCCGCGGCGCGGAGTGCCTCGCAGTCATGGCTGTACTGGAGCAGCGCCGCGTTGCCGGGTTCCACGGCCCGCGCGAAAGCGAGGTTCGAAAGTGTGTATTCGTGGGCGCAGCACACCCGCGTCTGCGGCGGCAGCGCGCCGAGCCGGTCGAGCGAATGCTGCATCTGGGCGGGCGTGCCCTCGAAGAGCCGGCCGCAGCCGCCCGAGAACAGCGTGTCGCCGCAGAAGAGCAGCGGGCCGCCTGCGGCGTCCGCGGCATAGTAGGCGATGTGCCCCGCGGTGTGGCCGGGCACGTCGATCACGGACAGGCGCAGGCCCAGCACCTGCAGCGTGTCGCCATCGGCCAGCGGCTGCGCCGGCTGGGGAATGGACTCGCGCGCCGGGCCGTACACCGGCGCGCCGGTGGCCTCGCGCAGCGCCGCCACGCCGCCGACATGATCGCCGTGGTGGTGCGTGACTAGAATCGCCTGCAGTGCCAGGCCATGGTGCTGCAGGGCCTGCAGCACCGGGCCGGCCTCCCCTGGATCGACCACGGCGGCCGAGCGGCCGTCGTGCAGCATCCAGATGTAGTTGTCGGTGAAAGCGGGCAGCGGCAGCAAGTTCATGAGCGACGAAATTATAGGTTTGCACCATTGGTTCGACTCACCGCCCGGCCGCTACCTGCTGGCGTGGGAGCAGGAGCGCTACGACGAGATGGTGGCCGACGTGTTCGGCTTCCATGCGCTGCAGCTCGGCATGCCCGGCCTGCAGGGGCTGCGCGCGAACCGCATGCCGCACCGCTGGCTGGCGCTCGGCGCCGCCGAGGCGCTGCTGTGGCCGCCACCGGCAGAGTCCGAACCCGGACCGGCGGACGGCCCCGTGCGCGCGGCGCTGCTGGCCGACCCGGTGGCACTGCCGTTTCCCGAGAACAGCCTCGACCTGGTGCTGCTGCCGCACGCGCTGGAACTCAGCGTGGATCCGCATGCCGCGCTGCGCGAAGTGCACCGGGTGCTGATGCCGGAAGGGCGGCTGGTGGTGAGCGGGCTCAATCCCGTGAGCCTCTGGGGCCTGCGCCAGCGCCGCGTGCGGCTGTACCAGCGCCTGGGGGCCGGGGGGCAGCTCTACCTGCCCGACGTGGGCGAGTTCATCGGGCACTGGCGGCTGCGCGACTGGCTGCGGCTGCTGAACTTCGAGATCGAGACCATCAGCTTCGGCGCCTACCGTCCCGCGGTGCGCAGCGCGCGCTGGCTCGACCGGTACGAGTGGCTGGATGCGGTGGGGGCGCGCTGGTGGCCGATACTCGGGGCCGCCTACATGGTGGTGGCTGTCAAGCGCGTGCATGGCATGCGCCTGCTGGAGCCGTCCTGGCGCACCGGCCAGGCCCCGCAGGCGCGTGCCGCCACGATGCCCGTGGCGCAGCGCGCCGGACCTGTGCCGGGCGGCGTGCCGCGTCGGCGCGATGGCCGATGAAGAAGCGGAAGTTATGAATGACGACAAAGGAAGCGAGCGAGTTTTGAATCAGGTTGTGATCTATACCGACGGGGCCTGCAAGGGCAATCCGGGTCCCGGCGGCTGGGGGGTGGTGTTGCGTTCGGGCGCGCTGGAAAAGGAATTGTTCGGGGGAGAACTGGGCACCACCAACAACCGCATGGAACTGCTGGCCGTGATCGAGGCCCTGGGCGCGCTCAAGCGTCCGTGCGAGGTCACGCTCTATCTCGACAGCCAGTACGTGCGCAAGGGCATCACGGAGTGGATCCAAGGGTGGAAGAAAAAGGGCTGGCGCACGGCATCCGGCCAGCCGGTGAAGAACGTGGAGCTGTGGAAGCGGCTCGACGACCTGGTAGCCGGCGGCGGCCACGTGATCGACTGGAAGTGGGTGAAGGGCCATGCGGGCGATCCCGGCAATGAGCGCGCCGACGCCCTCGCCAACAAGGGCGTGGACAAGGCCCTGGGCCGCGGCTAGGGCCGCAGGGCGTCCGGCACCCGCGCTTCAGGCCGGGCCGATGCTGATGGCCGGCGCATGGGCGATGGCCTGCATCCCCGGATGCAGCGCCGTCGCGTCCTGCGGGCGGACCACCCGGTCGATTTCCTTGCCGTCGCGCAGGAATACCAGGGTGGGCCAGAGCTTCACGCCGAAGCTGCGGCCGAGCGGCCGGCCCGGGCCGTCCTCGACCTTGATGTGCTGTACGTGGTCCTGGTCCTTCAGGGCGGCTTCGATCAGCGGCTGGGCACGCTGGCAGTAGCCGCACCAGGGCGTGCCGAATTCCAGGACGGCCGCGCCCTGCAGGCGGTCGATGTCCTCCCGCGCGGGGGCTTCGGCGAGATGCTGGGCGGTATAGGGCATGGGGTTTTCCGGTCGGTGGGGGGATGGCTGCAAGGGTACGCCCGGCCCGGGCCTTCCCGTGTCAGAGCATGCCGTCAAACAGCAGCACGTCCACCGGCTCGCCCACGGCGACGGGGCCGCGGGCATGCGGCAGCAGGATGAGTCCGTCGGCCTGCACCATGGAACTCAGCAGCCCGGAGCCCTGCGGCCCGGTGGTGCGCACGCGCAGGGTGCCGTCCGCATCCTGGAAGACGATGCCGCGCTGGTATTCGGTGCGCCCGGGGCGCTTGTGCAGCGGCCCGGCCGCGAGTGCGCGCAGCGCGGGGGGTGCCGTGGGCTCGCAGCCCATCATGCGCCACAGCGCCGGCCGCACGAACACCAGAAAGGCCACCATCGCCGCCACCGGATTGCCGGGCAGCGCGAACAGCACGGCGGCGCCGTCCGCACCGGCTTCGCCGCCGCCGGCTCCCTGCGGGCGCGGGATGCGGCCCGCGGCCATCGGGCGGCCCGGCCGCATGGCGATGCGCCAGAACTCCACCTGGCCGAGGCGGTCCAGCAAAGTGCGCGTGTGGTCGGCCGCACCCGCGCTGACGCCACCGCTGGTGACGATGGCATCGGCACGCGCCGCCGCCGCGCGCAGCGTGGCTTCCAGTGCCTGCGGCTCGTCCGGAACGGCGCCCAGGTCGATGGGCTCCACGCCCATGCGTGCCAGCAGCCCGAACAGGGTGTAGCGGTTGCTGTCGTACACGGCCCCCTCGCGCCAGGGCGTTCCCAGGCTGAGGATCTCGTCTCCCGTGGAGAAGAACGCCACCCGCAGGCGGCGGACGACGGGCACCGTGGCCTGCCCGAGGCTCGCCAGCAGCCCGAGCGCGGCCGGCGTGAGCCGTGTTCCCCGGGAGAGGGCGGTCCGGCCGCGCGCCAAGTCCTCGCCCGCGCGCCGCCGATGGTCGCCCCGGCGAACCGCGCCCGGGGGAATGGTGATGCTCTCCGGCCCGCCTGCGGGAGACGCGGGAAGGGCGGCTTCCTGGGGAACCACGGTGTCCGCTCCGTGCGGCATCACCGCGCCGGTCATGATGCGCAGGCACTGGCCCGGGCCGAGGCGCCCCTCCCAGCGATGGCCGGCGAGCACGGTGCCGGCCACCTGCAGGGCCAGCGGCCGGCCGTCCGCCAGGGCCGCGCCGTCGAAGGCGAAGCCGTCCATGGCGGAGTTGTCGTGCGGCGGCACGTCCATGGGCGAGACGACATCCTCGGCCAGCACGCGGTCGAGCGCGGCGAAGATGCCCACCTGTTCGGTCCCGCGCACCGGTTCGGCCAGTGCGGCGAGCCGTGCGTGCACCGCCTCCACGGGCAGGTCGTGCGCCACCGGGGCGCCGGGAGGCGTTGCCTGCGGCATCGATGGGGTCGGCTCGGCGGGGGATGGCTGGGAGTGGCTCATGCAGTGTCGGCTTCCAGTCGGTGCAATTCGTCCAGGGTGTTGGCGTTGCGGAAGGCGTTCGGATCGTCCCCGGGCCGGTCGAAAGCGGCCGTGGCCGGGGCATGGCGGCCCATCCAGTCCAGCACCTTGCGCCCACCGCCCTCCAGATAGCGCCGCAGGTCGTCCTGCAGGCCCGCGCGCAGCAGGCAGGCCACGGGGTGCACGCGCATCGGCACCGGCCCGCCGGTGGGCGGGGATGGGGGCACGGATTCGGGGGCAGCTGCCATGGCGATGTCCGTGCCAGCCGCCATGGCGGCCTCGGCCAGCCGGGCGCCGAGGTCGGGCGGGAAGCAGGGCGTATCGCAGGGCACCGCCAGCAGCCACGGCGTGCCGCACCATTGCAGGCCCGCCAGGATGCCGGCCAGGGGGCCTGGATGGCCGGGCAGGGCGTCGCCCAGTACGGGTACGCCGAGCGTGGCGTAACGGTCCTGGTGGCGGTTGGCGCTGACCGCGAGTTGTCCTGGAGCGGCCTGCGGGCGCAACCGCTCCAATGCGACCGCGGCCAGGGGCCGGCCCCGGAATGCCTGCAGCCCCTTGTCCAGCCCGCCCATGCGCGAGCCCTGGCCGCCGGCCAGGACCAGGCCGGCGATGTCCGCGCGGGCGATCACCATGGCACCCCGCGGCTCATCCGCCGATGTAGCTCATCTCGACGCGCCGCGCGGCCGGGGCGCCGGTGGCCGGCGGCAGGCTGCCGCGCAGTTCGGAATAGCGGTCGGTGCGGCCCTGCCAGATGCCGGCGATGGCCGCGGCGAGATCGGGGTCGGCGGCCCCGCCGCGCAACAGCGCGCGCAGGTCCCAGCCCTGTGTGGCGAAGAGGCAGAGGTAGAGCCGGCCTTCCATCGACAGCCGGGCGCGGTTGCAATCGCCGCAGAACGCCCGGGTGACGCTGCTGATCGTTCCGACTTCCCCCAGGGCGGGATCGTGCCGGCCCAGGGCGTCTGCATAGCCCCAGCGCTCGGCCGTCTCCCCGGGGGCCGCAGGCGGCAACCGTACCAGGGGGATTTCCTGCCGGATCCGGTCGATCACCTGCGCCGACGGCAGCACCTCGTCCATGCGCCATCCGTTCGTGGCGCCCACGTCCATGTACTCGATGAAGCGCAGCGTGATGCCGGTACCCCGGAAGTGGCGCGCCATGGGGACGATCTCGTGGTCGTTGGTGCCGCGCTTGACCACCATGTTCACCTTGATGTGCTCGAACCCGGCCGCCTGGGCGGCCTCGATGCCGGCGAGCACCTCCGCCACGGGAAAGTCCACGTCGTTCATGCGGCGGAAAACGCTGTCCTGCAGGCTGTCCAGGCTGACGGTGAGCCGCGCCAGGCCCGCATCGCGCAGGGCCCGGGCCTTGCGGGCGAGCAGCGAGCCGTTGGTGGTCAGCGTCAGGTCGGGCACGCGCCCCTCCGTGGTACGCAGCCCCGCGAGCTGCTCCACCAGGTTCTCCAGGTGGCGCCGCAGCAGCGGCTCCCCGCCGGTGAGCCGGATCTTGCGCACGCCATGGGCCAGGAAGACCCTCGCCAGGCGCGTGATCTCCTCGAAGCTGAGCAGGTCGCCGTGGGAGAGGTAGGGATAGTCCTTGCCGAAGACTTCCTTGGGCATGCAGTAGCTGCAGCGGAAATTGCAGCGGTCGGTGACGCTGATGCGCAGGTCGCGCAGGGGCCGGCCCAGCGCGTCGGCCAGGCGACCGTCGGGTCCGGCGAAGGGGCCGTCGGGCATGCGGGGACGCAGCGCGGCGATGCGCTGGTCCACGAGCGGAATCACACGTTCGGCCATGGCGGGATTCTGCCGCATGGCCGCAGTAGGGGTATGGAAGACGGCGGAATATGGACGCCCGTCATTTCCGCCGGCGCCCGGGGAACCTCCTGCCGGCCCGTGCCTCCAAGCGCCAGAGGCCTTGGCACCCGCACGCCGGCGGGGGCACAATGCGGATACCGGCGACATCGGGAGCTGACATGGACGTCTCCATCTACCAATCCATCGTGAACACGGCCAGCTTTGCCTACCAGGACCGCAACGGCAGCGCCGCGGGGGCCCTCCGGAATTCGCTCGCCGTGCAGGAGTCCGATGTGTCGGCCCTGCTGCAGTCCGAGTCCATCACCGGTCCCTCCCTCGTGCCCTTCGGGACGCTGGAAGACAGCCTGCTGGACCCGCTGCCTTCCCTGGACCCCACGCTGGCCACCGCCGGCACGCTGGAGGCCACCGTGCTGCAATCGCTGCCGTTCGCCGAACCGGCCCTGGCGACGTTCGGCACGCTGGGCACGCGCCTCAACACCTTCGCCTGACTGCGTCAGACGCAGCGGGCCCCGTCCACCTCGATGCAGGTGCCGCTCACGAAGGCGGCCTCGTCGCTCGCCAGGTAGAGCGCCGCGTTCGCCACGTCCAGCGCCGTGGAAAAGCGGCCGAGCGGTATCGTGGCCAGGAATTTCGCCCGCCGGGCATCGTCGAGCTCGCCGCCCGCGAACTCCGCCGCCAGGCCCGTATCGGGATTGAACACCGGGTTGATGCAGTTCACCCGGATGTTGTCCGGGCCGAGTTCGGCCGCCATGGACTTGCTGGTCACGATCACCGCGCCTTTCGATCCGTTGTACCAGGTCAGCCCGGGCCGCGGCCGCAGTCCGGCGGTGGATGCGATGTTGATGATGCAGCCGCCGCGCCGCTGCGGGTTGCCGCGCATCGCCGGCACCGCGTGCAGCGCCGACAGGTAGATGCTTTTGACGTTGACCGCGTACACCCGGTCGAATTCTTCCTCGCTCACTTCGAGCATGGGGCGGTTGCGGTGCGTCCAGCCGGCGTTGTTGACCATCACGTCGAGCCCGCCGTGCCGGGATACGGCCTCGGCCACCAGGGCCCGCACCTCGTCCGACCGCGTGACGTCCGCCGCGAAGGCCTGGGCGGAGCCCCCGTCGGCGCGGATGGCGGCCGCCACGCGTTCGGCCGCGTCGGGCCGGATGTCGTTCACGATCACGAGGCCGCCTTCGGCCGCGAGCCGCCGCGCGATGCCTTCGCCGATGCCGCCGCCGGCGCCGGTGACGATGGTGGATTTGCCTGGAACGCGCATGGCCTGTGACTCCTTCGGGGGCCGGATGGCCCGGCGCTCAGGCCAGTGTAGCGGCCATGGGCGGCTCGGCCGCCGTGCCGGCCCGTGCATGGCGGCGGGCCCAGAACGGCTCGCCGGCCCAGCGCCGTTCCTGGGCATAGACGGCCGCCAGTTGCGCCCGGTACACCCGGTGGATGTTCCGCAGATGGGCGGCATATCGCCCGACGGCCCCCGCATCGCCGCTCTCGGCCGCCAGCATCGCCCTGGCAGCACACAGCCCGGTATGGAGCGCGTTGCCGATGCCCTTGGACGACAGCGGGTCGAAGGCCTGGGCGGCATCGCCCACGGCCAGCCAGCGATGGCCTGCGGGCTGGTCGAGTTCGGAGCTGCAGGCGTCCGCGCCCTGGACGGCGGCGCAGGGCCGGTAACCATGTCCTGCGCAGAGTGCGCGCAGGTGCTGCGTGGACTGGAGCTTGCTCCAGAGGCCGTCGCTGGAGAGCAGCGCGCGGCGATCGACGAGATCGGCGTCGCCCAGGAACGAAACGACCCGCTCCCCGCCGGGCAGCAGCACGCTGTACCACCAGCCGTCCTCGACGGCTTCGATCCATGTGCGGCCGTCGCGGTCACGGGGGCCGCTGCTCTCCAGGCGCAGGTGGAAGGCGAGCAGGGCGTCATGGCGCTGGCGCCGGGCTCCGAGCCGGCAGGCCGGGGCGGCCGCCCTCCCGGTGGCGTCGATGAACCAGCGTGTGGCGACCTGCACGGTGTCTCCTCCGCCCGTCGCCCGGGCACGGATCGCGTGGGGATGGCCGTCTTCCGCGGGCCGGTCGATCTGCAGGTGGGTGGATGGCCAGAACCGCACGCCGTCCAGAAGGGCGGCCGCCCGCAGGCGCGCGTCGAAGCGGGCCCGGTCCAGCTGCACCCCGTCGCCCTGCAGTTGCCGTAGGGTGTCACTGGCCCGGCCGGACGACTCGCCCCAGCTGGACCAGCTGCCCAGGCATGGGCGGTGTCCATCGGCGCGCACCGCTTCGCTCAGGCCCAGTTCCGCCAGCAGGTGGAACACCGCGGGCGGCAGGTTCTCCCCGATGCGCGCGTTCCGCTCGCCCTCCGTGTCCGCCAGGAGCACGCGCCAGCCCGCGCGCGCCAGCACCGCCGCGCAGGCCGAGCCCGCGGGGCCTGCACCGGCGATCGCCGCGTCGAAGACCGCACCGGCCGCATTCATGCCCGGGGCGGGCCCTTGCGGACAGGCAGGGGCGCCCTGCGGGCATCGTCGTGCGAACGGAAGTTGGCGCCGGATGGCAGCGGGCGGGCCGCTCCCCCTGCGGGTGCCACGGCCTGCAGGCCCATGGGCCGCACCGCATCGCCGGCCGGTGCGGCGGTCGTGCCGGCAGTGCTGCGGGCGTCGGCGGGTGCCACGTCGGGGCCGTAGGACGCCACCATCATCGTGGCGGGAAAACGCGGATCGCCTTGCACGCCCGGGCGCACCTCCAGCAGGCCCATGGATCCGAAGATGCGCACCATCGTCGTCATTGCTTCGGCGGTGCCGCCGGGCAGCGGCTTGTTCCAGTCGGTGCGGTTGGTGAACGCCTCCACGCGGCGCTCTGGCGGCTGGGCGGAGTCCACCACGATGGCGTAGTCCTGTTCGGCAAGCACCTGGTTGGGCACGCGGGCCGGCCAGAAGGCGGGAGCGAACGGGTCGTAACGCGTGTCGTAGCCCGCGCGGCAAAAGGCGGTGTCGGCCTGCCAGGGCAGGCCCATCCAGCGATTGAGGTCGCCGGGACCCTGCGCATACAGCGGCCCGTTCGCCGAGAGCGCGGTCGCCTGGTCGAGCGTGTTGCCGTAGTCCCGCTCCACTTCGCCCGCCGGCCGGCGGCGGATGCGGAACGGTGCGCTGTAGAGGGTGAGGTGGCGCATCGGCCAGGTCAGTTCGCAGCCGGGGTGGAAGGCATCGGCCAGGCAGAATTCCAGGGCGGCCCGGTCGAGCATGGCCGGCTGCTCCTGCAGCGGCACGGCGTCGATGTGGTCCGCAGGGGCGGGCACGGTGCCCCAGTCCGCAGTGAACCGGCCGTCCGCCCAGCGGGCCAGGATGTCGCTCTGGGTCTGGCTGATGGCGGCGTTCTGGCGCGGGCTCTGGCCCGCGGGGTTGGTCATGGCGTCGCCATAGATCCAGGGCCAGGGCATCTGGTTTCCGTCTGCCGGCTCGGGGGGGCGGAAACTGTTGAACACCTGCCGGCGCACTTCCGCGTTCGGGTCGTAGGCGCCGTCCGGGGGCAGGGCGGCGAGGCGCTCGATCAACGCCGGGTGCTCGAAATCGAACACCCCGTTGTGGCCGAACTGCGTCGCGAATCCCTGGTTGACCCACTGCAGCCCGGAGAGCCGCTGCAGGATGGGGTACACATCGCGCGTGAACGAGATCTCCCTGGGGAAGGGCAGCCAGCCCGCCTGCATGTAGAGACTGTGCAGCAGGTCGTACAGCGTGCGTTCGGCCTTGACCTGGGGCGCGTAATTGGGCGGGGCGCTGACCACCCAGGCGCCCTCCACCGGGACCGGCTGCCCGTCGATGCGCACCGTGGCGGAGACAGGGCCGTCGCAGGTGTCGTCGTACCAGCCGTCGGCATTGATGAAGGAGTTGTCGTCCCCCTCGATGAAGATCGGGCTGCCCGTGGGCGAGGCGGAGACGCCGTGGCCGGGCAGGAACAGCAGCCGGCCCTGGCCGTCGGTGCGCAGTTCGCCGATCTGCACCGCCACGCCGGTGAAGTGGCCCATGCACGCGACGGCGGCGGCATGCGGTCCCTGGATGCGCTGCGCGCCGGCGTCGATGGCCAGGGTATTGCGCGCGGGCGCCGTCACGTTGGCATTGCGGCGGGGCAGGACGACCTTGGCCGCCTCCGGGATGTCCATGGCGATCTGCCACTGGTACCAGGCCGCCTTGCGGTTGGCGACGTGGACCTCCCAGGTGATGTCGTCCGCAGGAGACGACAGTTCGCGGACCACCTCGCCCGCGGCGTTGTAGCCATAGATGCGGAACTCGGCTGCCTCGCGCTTGAGCGCTCCCGTGGGATCTCGGTAGAAGCCGGGCTCCCGGGGGGCGGGATGGGTGACCTGCGGGCCGATGTAGAAATCCTCCCGGCTGTTGCCCACGCGGGCGATGCCGATGGCGGGGTGGATGGCGGCGCGCACGATGCGCGTATCCGTACCCGCCCCGGAGGCGGGAGATGTGCTGTCTTGCATGGGAACCCTCTCTCTTGCTGGCCGTGCCGGCTGCCGGCCGGTCGTCGTTGGTCTGTCGTCGCCTGCGCACCCGCCGGAACCGACGGGGCGTGGCCATTCCATTGTGCGGATTTTGCATGAACCAGGGCCCAGGGTTTCACCCGACGCTCCCATGGCCGTCATCCGGGAGGCCGGAGGGATGGGCCCGGCCGGTACGATGCACGTCCACGCGTTTTTTCCGCACCCCGGCTTCTTCCATGAACTCTCAGGACATTCAACTGCTGGTCACGGCGCTGGCCAGCGTGCTCGGGCTGGTCGCACTCATCGTGTCCCGGCTCCGGCTGCATCCGTTGCTGGCCCTGCTCATCGTTTCGGTGGCCGCCGGCCTGTTCACCGGCATGCCGCTGGACAAGCTCGTCGGGGCCATTTCCGGAGGAGCAGGCAAGACGCTGGGCGCGGTCGGGCTGGTCGTGGCGCTGGGGGCGATGCTGGGCAAGATCCTGGCGGACTCGGGGGTCACCGACCGCCTGGCGAGCGCCATCCTGGAACGCGCCTCCACGAAGATGCTGCCGTGGGCCATGGCGGGCGTGGCCTTCGTCATCGGCATCCCGATGTTCTTCGAGGTCGGGCTGGTCGTGCTGCTGCCGCTGATCTTCGGCGTGGCCCGCAAGCTGGAGGCCGGACGCAAGGGCCGCGGTTCTGCCTATGTGTATGTCGGGGTGCCGGTGATCGCCGCGCTGGCGGCCATGCACGGCATGGTGCCGCCGCATCCCGGCCCGCTCACGGCCATCGCCACGCTGAAGACCAGCGTCGGCGCCACCATGATCTACGGCTTCATCGCTGCCATTCCGGCCATCGTGCTGGCAGGCCCGGTGTATGGCACGTTCATCGCCCGGCGCCTGAAGGTGCGCCCTGATGATGCGCTGATCGCCCAGTACGCGCCCGATGCCGCCGATGCGGGGAGCCCTGCGGCGCAGCCCGCGCGCCAGAACCCGCCAGGCATCGGCCTGGGCATCCTGGCCGCCCTGGCGCCCGCCCTGCTGATGCTGCTGCACGCGCTGGGCGAGGTGCTGTTGGCCAAGGGCTCTGCCCTGCTGCATTTCGCTGCCTTCGTGGGCCACCCCATCATCGCCATGCTGCTGGGCGTTCTCTTCGCCGTGCTGGCGCTGCGGCCCGGCCGGCCCGAGGCCGTGCGCAAGGCCCTGGGCGACAGCATCAAGCCGATCGCCAACGTGCTGCTCATCATCGCGGGCGGCGGTGCCTTCCAGCAGGTGCTGACCGACGCGCACGTGGGCGACGCCATCGTCCACCTGAGCCAGCAGTGGCCCGTGTCCCCGCTGCTGCTGGGCTGGCTGATTTCCATGCTGCTGTCCGTCTCCACCGGCTCGGCGACCGTCGGCATCGTGGGCGCGGCAGGCCTGCTGGCGCCCCTGGCCGCTTCCGGCACGGCGGTGAACCAGCCGCTGCTCGCGCTGTCCATCGGCTGCGGATCGCTCTTCTTCAACTATGCCAACCATGCCGGCTTCTGGCTGGTGAAGGAGTCGTTCGGCATGGACATGGGCGAGGCCACCAAGACGATTTCGGTAGTGCAGTCCATCGTGGCCCTGGTGGGGCTGGCCATGGTGATGCTGATGAACCTGCTGCCGCCCCTGGCCTGACGCCGGGGGCAGCCACAGGCCGCCTGCCGGTCTGCTGCCAATCTGCAGGGCCGGCGGCAGGGCAGTGGCCGGGAGCCCGGCCTGTCACGGAAGGGCAATGTCCTACTTGACGTAAATGACAATAGGAATAATTATCATTCAAAATCTATTGATCTTTCCTCCGTCCATTTGCCCGAAAGTGAGCCACATGCCGCATACGCTTCCCGCCTTGCCCTATGCCTATGACGCCCTGGAGCCGCACATCGATGCGCGCACCATGGAGATCCACCACACCAGACACCACCAGACCTACGTCAACAACCTGAATGCGGCGCTGGAAGGCACGCCGCATGCCGATACCCCGGTGGACGCGCTCGTGGCGGCCCTGCAGTCGCTGCCGGAATCGCTGCAGACGGCGGTGCGCAACAACGGCGGAGGCCATGCGAACCACAGCCTGTTCTGGACCGTGATGGCCCCTGAAGGGCAGGGCGGCGGCGGGCAGCCGGGCGGCGCGCTCGGCGAGGCCATCGACCGGGACCTGGGCGGTTTCGATGCGTTCAAGGAGGCTTTCACCAAGGCGGCGCTCACCCGCTTCGGCAGCGGCTGGGCTTGGCTGGTGGTCGATGGTGCCGGCCGGCTCGCGGTCGAGAGCAGCGGCAACCAGGACAGTCCGCTCATGGCAGGGCTGTTGTCCGGCCACACGCCGATCCTCGGACTCGATGTGTGGGAGCACGCCTACTACCTTCAGTACCAGAACCGGCGTCCCGAATACATCGCCGCGTTCTATCGTGTGATCCGGTGGGACGAGGTCGCGCGCCGGTATGCGCAGGCGCGCGGCTGATCCCGCCGGCACAGTCCCGTCCGCCCCGAATGCACCGGGATCTTCCACCGTGAAAACCCAGCCGGAGCCTCCGCCCATGCCCGCCCAGAACTCGCTTTCCCTGCGCCGCCCCGCCTGGAGCACCCGCCGCTGGCTGGGCCTGGCCATCGCCGTGGCGGGCGCCGTGGTGCTGGCGCTGCAGTTCACGCAGTTCCTGCAGGCGAATCCACGCGTGGCCCAGGCCTGGCAGGGCGGTCTCGTGGCGGCGCTGGCGACGGCGCTGGGCACGTTGCCCGTGGTGTTCTCCCAGCGCCTGTCGGAGCGCGTGCAGGACACGCTCTTCGGCTTCGGGGCCGGCGTGATGCTGGCGGCCAGCTCCTTCTCGCTCATCATCCCCGGGCTGGACGCCGCGAAAGCCAACGGCGCGGGCTCCTGGGCGGCCGGCGGCATCATCGGCGCATCCATCCTGCTGGGCGGCCTGGCGCTGCTCGCCATGGAGCGCTTGCTGCCGCACGAGCATTTCATCAAGGGGGTGGAGGGAGGCCCCTCGCCGCGCACGCTGCGGCGCACCTGGCTGTTCGTCTTCGCGATCGCGCTGCACAACCTGCCCGAGGGGCTGGCGATCGGCGTGGCCTACGGAGGCACCAGCCCGCTGCAGGCCGGCACGCTCACGGCCGGCATCGCCATCCAGGACGTGCCGGAGGGGCTGGTGGTGGCGGTGGCGCTGCTCGCGGCAGGCTACCGGCGCTGGCTGGCCGTGCTGCTGGGCATGGCCTCGGGCCTGGTGGAGCCGCTGGGGGCGGTGCTCGGCGCCTCGGTCATCGGCCTGTCGGCCGGGCTGCTGCCCTGGGGCCTGGGCTTCGCCGCCGGGGCGATGCTGTTCGTCATCAGCCACGAGATCATTCCCGAGTCGCACCGCAAGGGGCACGAGGCCTGGGCCACCGGCGGGCTCATGATCGGCTTCGTGCTGATGATGCTGCTCGATACCGCGCTGGGCTGACGCGTCACCCGTGCCGGATGGCCACGGTCTTGAGCGTGGTGAAACCGTGCAGCGCCTCCAGGCCCTTTTCGCGGCCATGGCCGCTGGACTTCACGCCGCCGAAAGGCAGCTCCACGCCCCCGGCGGCGCCGTAGTTGTTGATGAACACCTGGCCGCTGGCGATGCGCCGTGCCATGCGGAACTGGCGCCCGCCATCGCGCGTCCATACGCCGGCCACGAGGCCGAAACGCGTGGCGTTGGCCAGCTGCGCGGCATGTTCCTCGTCCTCGAAGGGCATGGCCGAAAGCACGGGGCCGAAGATTTCCTCCTGCGCGAGGCGATGGTCCGGCGGCACGTCGCGCAGCAGCGTGGGCGCTTGGTAGAAGCCTGTCTGCGGTGCGCCGTCCACCACGGTGCCCTGGGCCATGACGGGGATGCCCGCCACCTGTGCGTCTGAGAGGAAATCCCACACGCGCTGCTGCTGGCTCTGGCGGATCAGCGGCCCCAGGTCCAGGTCCATCGCCGCGGGCCCGACGCGCAGCGCTTCGAACAGGCCCGCCAGCCGCTCCAGCACCCGCTCGTAGATGAGGGCATCGATGAGCACGCGCGAGCCGGCCGAGCAGGTCTGGCCCGCGTTCTGCACGATGGCGTTGACGACGGCGGGCAGGGCAGCGTCCAGGTCCGCATCCGCGAAGAGGATCTGCGGGCTCTTGCCGCCCAGTTCCAGCGTGACCGGGCAATGCCGCTCGGCCGCCGCCTGCTGGATCAGCGTGCCGATGCGCGGGCTGCCGGTGAAGCTGATGTGGTCGATGCCGGGGTGGCGTGCCAGCGCCTCGCCCACCTCGTGTCCGTAGCCCGTCACGATGTTGATCGCGCCCGGCGGAAACCCCGCCTCGGTGGCCAGCTGCGCGACCCGCAGCAGCGAGAGGCAGGCGTCTTCCGAGGGCTTGACCACGCAGGTGTTGCCGGCGGCCAGCGCGCCGCCCACGCAGCGGCCGAAGATCTGCATGGGGTAGTTCCAGGGCACGATGTGCCCCGTCACGCCGTGCGGCTCGCGCCAGGTGAGCACGCTGTAGCCGTCCGTGTAGGGGATGGTGTCGCCGTGGAGCTTGTCGCAGGCGCCGGCATAGAACTCGAAATAGCGCGCCAGCGCGGCGGCATCGGCGCGTGCCTGCCGGGTGGGCTTGCCGCAGTCGCGCCGCTCGATGTCCGCCAGTTCCTCCGCATGGTCCGCCACCACCTGCGACAGGCGCATCAGCAGCCGGCCGCGCTCGGCCGGTGCGAGCTTGCGCCAGGCGGTGTCATGGCACTCTCGCGCGGCACGCACGGCCGCGTCGATGTCCTCGGCCGTGCCGCGCTGGATCTCGTCGTAGGGCTGGCCGTCGGAAGGGTCGATCACCGGCAGGGTGCGGCCGCCGGTGGAGGGCACCGCGGCATTGGCAATGTGGTGGTATTGCATGCGGGGCATTGTGCGACACGCACGCCCCGGCAGTCAGCCGCAGGCCGCGCGCAGGCCGGCCAGGTCCAGGATCTCGATGCCGCCGCGGTGCATGCGCAGCAGGCCACGGGCCTGCAGGTCGCGCAGGATCTGGTTGGTGGTCTGGCGCGAGAGTGCGAGCATCAGCGCCAGTTGCTCCTGCGAGAGCGAGAGCAGCCGGCGCGAGCGCCCTTCGCCGGCCCACTGCCCGTAGCCCTCGGCCATGAGCACCAGCCGCCGCGCGAGGCGCCGGGGCGCGGGCAGCAGCGCGAGCTCTTCCAGCGCGACGAAGGCCGTGCGCAGCTTGTCGGCCAGCAGCATGCCCAGGGCGTGCCAATGGGCCGGATGCTGCGCCAGCCAGGCCAGCAGGGGCGCCTGCGGCACGTGCAGCAACAGCGTTCCGGGCTCGGCCGCATGCGCGTCGTGCGTGCGCGCAGCGCGGTCGAAGACCGCGATCTCCCCGAACCAGGCGGGTGGCTCCAGCCGCGTGAGCAGGGCGGCGCGCGGCTGCGGGTCGGGGCCGCCCACGCCGGAGATGTCGATGGCGCCGCGCACGACCGCATACAGCCCGCACGGTGGATCGCCCCGCAGGAAGAGCGCCTGCCCGGGCTGCAGCGCGCGCATGTGTGCCATGCCGGCGAGCGCGCCGGCCAGTTCCGGGGGCAGGGCGGCGAACCACCGGCCCGAAGCGAGCGTGGCGAGATGGTCCGCGGGGGAGGTCAGGGCGTCGGGCATGCGGGGGATCGGGGGCGGCCGCTCCGGCGGGTTTGTGTCGGCTGGCCGACAGACGGTGCGGCGGCCACTGCGGATTATTCGCCCCAGGCACCCCGACCGAGAGGGCCGCCACGCAGGAGACGCTCCATGAAAACCCTGATCGACCATCTGTCGCAGTACGCGGATTACCACCGCGATCCGCGCAATATCCAGACCCATTTCGCCGGCGTGCCCATGATCATGCTGGCCGTCACGGTGCTGCTGTCGCGTCCGGCGTGGCCGGCGGCCGGCCTGCTGCCGGTATCGCCCGCCCTGGTCGCGGCGCTGGCCGCCAGCCTGTTCTATTTCCGGCTCGATGCGCGCTACGGGCTCGCGATGGCCGCGGTGCTGGCCGCCATGCTGGCCGTGGGCCAGTGGCTGGCGGCGCAGGGTACCGCGCTGTGGCTGGGCGCGGGCCTTGGCCTGTTCGTGGTCGGCTGGGTGATCCAGTTCGTGGGCCATTATTACGAGGGCCGCAAGCCCGCCTTCGTGGACGACCTCGTGGGCCTGATCGTCGGGCCGCTTTTCGTGGCGGCCGAGATCGGCTTCGTGCTCGGGCTGCGTCGCGAGGTGCAGGCGGCGGTCGAGGCGCGTTCGGGCCCGGTGCGCCTCAACGAGCGGCCGGGCCGGCCGGCACGGGCCTGACCCGGGTCCTGTCCCGGGTGCTGTCCCTCAGCGGCGCGGGCGGCGGGCGAGGACCGGCTCGCTCACGCCCTGCACGCCCACCAGCGTGAGCACCGTGGCGAGCCCTGTCTGCGCGCCCTTCCAGGCGTCGGCCGGGTCGAACCACTCGCCCAGCGCGTGGAAGCCGCCGGTCCTGCCGCCGCTGCCCAGGATGATGGCGGGGATGCCCAGCCCCATGGGCACGTTGGCGTCGGTGCTGGCCGCGCGCAGCGTGGGCTTGCCGCCCGAGGCGATGACCGAGGCCACGGCGGCCTGCACGATGGGCTGGTCGGCGGCGGTGGCACCGGCCGGGCGGTCGCCGATCATCTTCGGCTCGGCCGTGATCTGCGCGGCGGTGTTCCAGCGGCGGTTTTCTTCCTGAACGCCGCGCTGGATGGCGGCCATGATGTCTTTCTCCGCCTGCAGCAGCGAGGGCAGGGCGTTGGAGCGGATGTCCACGGCCATCGTGGCGTCGCCCGCGATGGTGTTCACGGAGGTGCCGCCGCCCACCTTGCCCACGGTGAAGGTGGTCTTGGGATCGGCCGGCACCTGGACATCGCCGATGTGCGCGATCGCGCGGCCCATCGCATGGATGGCGCTGGGCACCTGCCCGAACGCCGCGAAGCTGTGGCCGCCCGGCCCCTTGAAAGCCACTTCGTAGCGGTGGCTGCCCGTGCCCTGGTTGAGGATGCCGTCGCCGTCGCCGGGTTCCAGGCCGACCATGCCGTCGATGTCGGCATGCTCGCGGAACAGGGCCTTCATGCCGCGCAGGTTGCCCAGCTCCTCCTCGCCCACGTTCGCCACGAAGACGATGTCGCCCACCGTCTGCAGACGGCGTTCGCCGAGCGCCTTGAGCCAGGAGAGCAGCACGGTGACGCCGCGCGTGTCGTCCGATATGCCGGGGGCGTACAGCCGGCCGCCCTCCTCGCGCACGGTGAGGTCGGTGCCTTCGGGGAACACGGTGTCGAGATGGGCCGAAACCACGAGCCTGGGGCCGTTGCCGGTGCCCTTGCGGATGCCCACGGCATTGCCCTCCCGGTCGATGGCGGCGTCCGCCAGGCCCAGTTCCCGGAAGCGCTTCACCACATACTCGGCGCGGCGCTGTTCCTTGAAGGGTGGCGCCGGGATCTGCACCAGCTGGCGCAGTTCGGCGATGGAGCGGTCGTGGTCGGTGCGCAGGTCGTCCAGCACCTGCCGCACCGCCGGGGCCGATCGCACGGCCTGCAGCGTGTCCTGCATGGCCGGGCTGGCGCCGGGCTGCGGTGCGTTGGCCTGGGCGGAGGCCGGGCCGGCGGCGAGCGCGCCGAGCGCCAGCACGGCCGCCAGGACGGGTTTCCAGCCGGCGGGCGGCTGGCGGAAAGCGGGGAGGGATCGAGGGGATGCGTGCAGCGGCATCGGACAGCCTTTCCTGGGAGGACCGGGGAGAGGGCCACCTTACCCCGGGCCAGGCCCCTGGCTTGTCACCTGCGGGCGGCCCATCCCCATGGTCTCCGGGCTCCCAGGGCCGGCCGCTATGGCCGCGCGGCGCCGGGCCGTCGGCTCAGCCTCCGCCGTGCAGCCGCGCCACGAGGGGCACGATGAGCAGCGCCACGATGTTGATGATCTTGATGAGCGGGTTCACGGCCGGGCCGGCGGTGTCCTTGTAGGGGTCTCCCACCGTGTCGCCGGTGACGGCGGCCTTGTGCGCCTCGCTGCCCTTGCCGCCGTGGTGGCCGTCCTCGATGTACTTCTTGGCGTTGTCCCAGGCGCCGCCGCCGGTGCACATGCTGATGGCCACGAACAGGCCCGTGACGATGGTGCCCATGAGCAGGCCGCCCAGCGCGCGCGGCCCGAGCAGCAGGCCCACCGCGATGGGAACGGCCACCGGCAGCAGGCTGGGTATCACCATTTCGCGGATCGCAGCGGCCGTGAGCATGTCCACCGCACGGCCGTATTCGGGTTGCGCGCGGCCTTCCATGATGCCGTCGATGGTGGAGAACTGCCGCCGCACTTCCACCACCACGGCGCCCGCCGCGCGGCCTACGGCCTCCATGGCCATGGCGCCGAACAGGTAGGGCACCATGCCGCCGATGAACAGGCCCACGATCACCAGCGGATCCGACAGGTCGAAGCGCAGCGCCTGCCCCTGCACGCCGAGCTGGTGCGTGTAGTCGGCGAACAGCACCAGCGCGGCCAGGCCGGCCGAGCCGATGGCGTAGCCCTTGGTGACGGCCTTGGTGGTGTTGCCCACGGCGTCGAGCGGATCGGTCACGGCGCGCACGCTGGCCGGCAGTTCGGCCATCTCCGCGATGCCACCCGCGTTGTCGGTGATGGGGCCGTAGGCGTCCAGCGCGACCACGATGCCGGCCATGCTGAGCATCGCCGTCGCGGCCACCGCCACGCCGTAGATGCCCGCGAGGGTGTAGGAGACCAGGATCGCCACGCACACGAACACCACCGGCCAGGCGGTGGAGCGCATCGACACGCCCAGCCCCGCGATGATGTTCGTGCCGTGCCCGGTGGTGGAGGCCTGCGCGATGTGGCGCACGGGTGCGTACTGGGTGCCCGTGTAGTACTCGGTGATCCAGACCAGCGCGGCGGTGAGTGCCAGGCCCGTGGCGCAGGCGCCGAAGAGCCGCCCGGCGGTGGCCTGCGGAAAGAGCGCGGCGTCGGGGAACAGCCAGAACGTGACCAGCGCGAAAGCCGCCAGCGACAGCCCTCCGGCCACGGCCAGGCCCCGGTAGAGCGCGGGCATCACGTCGGTCATGCCCGGCGACGCCTTGACGACGGCGCAGCCCGCGATCGAGGCCAGGATCGACACGCCGCCCAGCGCCAGCGGGTAGGCCACGGCCAGCATGGACGGCAGGCCCAGCAGCGTGCCCAGCACCATGGCGGCGATCAGGGTGACCGCGTAGGTCTCGAACAGGTCGGCCGCCATGCCGGCGCAGTCGCCGACGTTGTCGCCCACGTTGTCGGCGATCACGGCCGGGTTGCGCGGGTCGTCCTCGGGAATGCCGGCTTCCACCTTGCCCACGAGGTCCGCCCCGACGTCCGCGCCCTTGGTGAAGATGCCGCCGCCCAGCCGGGCGAAGATGGAAATCAGCGACGCACCGAAGGCGAAGCCGATGAGCGGATGCAGCTGCGCCGCGATCCCCGCGCCGGATGCCGGCGCTGCCGGTCCCGCATGCAGCAGGAAGGCACCGAAGCCGGCCACGCCCAGCAGCCCGAGGCCCACCACCAGCATGCCGGTGATGGCTCCGCCGCGGAACGCCACCTGCAGCGCCGGACCGATGCCCCGTGCCGCCGCCTGCGCGGTTCGCACGTTGGCGCGCACCGAGATGTTCATGCCGATGAAGCCGCAGGCGCCCGAGAGCGCCGCGCCCAGCACGAAGCCGGCGGCCGTGCGCAGGTCCAGGAAGAAGCCGATGAGCACGGCCAGCACGGCACCCGCCACGGCGATGGTGCGGTACTGCCGCGCGAGATAGGCGGCCGCGCCGGCCTGGATCGCGGCGGCGATGGCCTGCATGCGCTCGCTGCCGGCGTCCTGGGCGAGGATCCAGCGGCGTGCCCAGAGTCCGTAGGCCACGGCGGCCGCGCCGCAGAGGAATGCCAGCCAGAGGGCAGGGGGGAAGAGGGGGGATGTCGCCATGATCGTCGTCTCCTTTCCAAGGGATGCACGAAAGGGAAACACGCAACGCATCGCGGTGTTTCCGCTGCGTTGCTTCCTCGCGCCCATCGGCCCGCGAAGGCGGGTGGAGACGATTGGCCAACCGTCCCAATGTACGCCGGCCGGAAGCCGGCTGCAAGAGCGCCGCGGCACAGCAATTTCTCGACAGGACTGAGCAATCTTTGGAAAAAAACGCCGTCTCCCGGCGTTTAGCCTTGTTGGCCAAAGGGACTGGGAGCCCGCACAACAAGGAGAAACATGGTTCCGCAAGAACGAGGAGAAGCGCTTCAGTCCGCCACTTGGCCGCCGCTGCGGGCCACCGGCCAGTGCCGGGGCACCTTCGGCGAGCTCATGCAGGGGGTGCTGCCGGGGGGCAGGCACTTCCTGGTGACCCTGCCGGTCAATCTCATGTCCATCGTCGAATTCCAGGTGACGGACGGGCCCGCGGTGGTCTGCAATATCGCCTGCCGCACGAAGGCCTGCCGCGCCGCGCAGGACTACCTGCGCCTGCATGGCCTGCCGCCGGGCGGGCGGCTGCACTTCCAGTCGGTCTTCCCGGCGGGCAAGGGGCTCGCGAGCTCCTCCGCCGACATGGTGGCCGTCATCCGGGCGACGGCCCGCGCGCACGGGCGGGAACCGGAGGCCGAGACCATCGAGTCCATCCTCCGCGGCATCGAACCCACCGACGGGGTCATGTACGACGGCATCGTCTCCTTCTACCACCGGGAAGTGAAGCTCGACGAGCAGCTGGGCGAGACGCCCGAGCTCATGATCGTCGGGACCGACCGCGGCGGCGAATGCGACACGATCGAGTTCAACCGGACGCGGTGCGCGGTCTCCAGTGCCCTGTGCTCCGAGTACCACGCGCTGCTCGACGACATGAAGTCCGCCGCCCGTGCCGTGGACCTGCGCAGGATCGGTGAGGTCGCGACGCGCAGCTGCGAAATCTCGCAGGCCTTCAACCCCCATCCGCACATCGGCCACCTCCGCGCCCTGAAGGAAGAGACCGGCGCCCTGGGCATGGTGGCCGCGCATTCGGGCACCTACATCGGGCTGCTCTACGGCGCGCGCGATCCCGAGTGCGCCGCCAAGGCCTTCCATGCCCAGAAGCGGCTGCAGGCCCTCGACATCTCCACCCACCTCTACACCACCGCCTAGATCGCAGATGCTCCGTTACGAATCCCCCCTCGATGCCATGCGCGACGCCGTCGTCTTTCCCCTGGACGAGGGAATGCACATGCTGGCGTTCAAGGCGATGAAGATCGTGCCCGCGCACTTCATCATCCACAAGGCGATCGCCCGCGGCGACCTGAAGCCCGGCGGCAGCGTCATCGAGACTTCCAGCGGAAATTTCGCATTCGGCATGGCGATGGTCTGCAATCGCATGAACTCGCGCTTCATCGCGATCAGCGACCCGGCGATCGACGACAGCTACCGGCGCCAGCTCGAGATGCTGGGTGGGCGCGTGGAGATCGTCACCGACAAGAAGGGCTGCCAGGGCTACCAGAAGGCCCGGCTGGACAGGCTCCACGAGATCCTGGAGTCCGAACCCGGATCGTTCTGGTGCCGGCAGTACGACAACGAGGACAACTCGCTGGCTTACGAGGGCATCGGGCGCCAGCTGCGCGACCTGGTCGGCGACGCGGTCGTCCTCGTGGCGCCCGTGGGCTCCGGAGGTTCGAGCTGCGGCCTCGCCGGGGCGCTGCGCGCGGCCGGCGCCGACTGCACGCTGGTCGGGGTGGACACGTTCAACAGCATCCTGTTCGGCCAGCCCGACGGCCCGCGCCCGCTGCGCGGGCTGGGCAACACCGTGATGCCGGGCAACCTGAAGCATTCGATGTTCGACCATGTCCACTGGATCAGCGCCCCCCTGGCCGACCACTACACCCGCCACCTCTACAAGACCACAGGCCATTTCCGCGGACCCACCACGGGAGCGGCCTATGCCGTGGCGGGAAGCCTGCAGGCGCAGTACCCGTCCACGCCCATCGTCTTCGTGAGCCCGGACGACGGGTCGCGCTACGTGGACTCCACCTATGCCAGCGACCCTCCGTGCGCGGACCACTTCGGGGTCCAGCCGGTCCAGGTCCGGCATCCGCGGTCGGAGAGGGCGGGCAGCGACTGGGCCTGCATGGCATGGAACCGTTCCGAGATCCACGCGTTCGGCTGAGCCATGGCGATCGTCTATATCGAGTCCAACACCACCGGCTTCGGCCACCGGCTGCTGGAGACCTCGTGCCGGTACGGCGCGGTCTATTGGCTGGTCCGGGACCCGGCCCGCTATGGTTTCGCCGGCCGGCTGCCCGCGGGGCTGTCCACCATCGCCTGCGATACGCAATCGCTCGATGCACTGGTGCAGGCCGTGTCCGGCATCGGTCCCATCCGGTACGTCGCCTCCACGAGCGACGGCTTCATCGAGATGGCCGCGCGCCTGTCGGAGCGGCTGGGCCTGCCCTGCAATCCTTCCGCCGCGATCGCGCTGTGCCGCGACAAGCTGCGGCTGGGGGAGGTGCTGCAGTTCCGTGGCGTGCCGTATCCGGCGACGCGGGAGGTGCGCTCTGCCGGGGACATGGACAGCATCGGGCTCCCCGCGATCGTCAAGCCGCGGCAGGGCACCGGGAGCATCGGCGTGCGGCTCGTCACCGAGGCCCGCGGCATGCCCGGTGCGCAGGACGGGCCCTGGATCGCGCAGCGCTTCGTGGAAGGCACCGAGTTCTCGGTGGAGACCTTCAGCGACGCCGCCGGGCACCACGTGCTGGCGGTCACGCGCAAGTACCTCACGCGGCCCCCGCACTTCCTGGAGCTCGCGCACGTGCTCCCGGCGGACATCGGCCCGGACGCGGCCCGCAGGATCGTGGAGACCGTCACCCGGGCGCTCGACGCGGTCGGCTACGCCTTCGGGCCTGCGCACACCGAGGTCAAGCTCCAGGGCGATGTCGCCACGGTGATCGAGATCAATGCCCGGCTCGCGGGCGGCATGATCCCGCGCCTGCTGGAGCTCGCTTTCGGCTGGTCCGTCGCCGACCTGTACGTGCGCAGCCATTTGGCCGGGCGCTGCCAGTTCGCCGTGCCGGAGCCCGCCCTCCATGCCGCCGTCGCCTTCATCGTCCCCGATGCCGGGCGCCGCTACCTGGGCATCGATTTTCCGGAGGATGCCACCGATGCCGGTGCATTCGGGGAGGGCGGCACCAACCAGGGCCGCTTCGACTTCTCCGACCGCGCCGGCTACGTGATCGCCGGCGGCCGCACGGCGTCGTCGGCGTTGCGCGCGGCGCTGTCGCTGCGGGCCCGGTCGCGGGTCCTCTACGCACCACCGGAGGCTCCCCTGCCGGATGCGGCCACGGTCCGCGGCATCGCGCTGGGCGAACGCAGCGCATTCCGCCCCGGCAGCCTGGCGGGCAGCCTGTTCCCGATCGAGAAGGCGCACCTGCTGATGCTGCGCAGCCAGGGCATCCTGTCCGCCGGGCAGTTCGGCGCGCTCCGGAAGGCGGTGCTGGCGGCCGAGGCGGAGCCGGAACTGCTGCGTGCCCATGCCTCCGGCCGCGGCGATTACTTCGACTACGAGCACTACGTCATCGACCGGTGCGGAGAAGCCACGGGCGGCATGGTCCAGGCCGCGCGCTCGCGCAACGACATCAATGCGACGCACCTGCTGCTGGCGCTCCGGCAGGCCATCTCGGGCACCATGGACCGCGCGCTGCAACTCGGCGAAGCCCTGCTGCAGCGCGCCGAAGCCACGGTGGAAACGACATGGCCCATCCATAGCCAGTACCAGGTGGCGATGCCCGGCACGGCGGGCCACTACCTGGCGGCCCAGGCCACGGTCCTGCTCGGCACGATGGAGGCGCTGGCGTCGCTGCAGGGCGGCCTGGACACCTCGCCGCTCGGCGCGTGCGCGGGTGCCGGCACCACCTTCCGCACGGCCCCCCATGAAACCGCCCGCCTGCTGGGTTGCGTGCGCGGGCCCTCCAATTCCCTGGCCGCGATCAGCGACAAGACGCCGGCATTGCGCTGCGCCTACCTGTTCATCGAACTGAGCGGCCACCTGAACCGGCTCGCCACCGACCTGCAACTCTGGACGATGCGGGAAACGGGCTTCGTCCAGCTGCCGGAGGCCATGTACGGCGGTTCGTCGAACATGCCGCAGAAGCGCAACCCCTACCTCCTGGAATGGCTGCGGCTGCACCATGACCGCCATGCCGGGCAGTTCGCCGGCCTGCTGTCCTCGCTGTCTCACCTGCCCACCGGCAATTCCTACCAGGCCAGCCGCTGCGCCGTGGAGTCCATTGCGGACCTCGCGGGGAGCCTGGGCGACATGTGCACCGTGGCCACGTATGCCATTGCCGGCATGCGGTTCGACGAGCCCGCCATCCGCCGCGCGCTCGGCGCCGGGGATGCCCATGCCACGCTCGCCGCCGAGGCCCTGGTCCAAGAGGGCCGGGCGTCCTTCCGGGAGGCCCACACCACGGTGGGCCGCCTTCTCGCGCAGGCGCCCACGGAGGATTCCGGCCCATTGGCGGCACGGGCCTCCGGGTTGCTCGCGCAACTGCGGACCGAACTGGACCACGGGCAGCCCTTCGGCCGCCTGCGCTCCGGCGGCGGTCCCGCGGCCTCGTCCACGCGCGAGGCCATCGCCGAACTGCACGGCCGGCTGCGCCGCTGCGGTATTCGCCAACTCGCTGCGGCAGCGCGCTTCGAAGCGTCCCGCCGCGAACTCGACACCCGCTTCAGGAGGATCCAATGATGCCCCGCGTCACATTGCTCTGTTCCGATGGTCCGCACCACCTCTATCTGGCCGCCGAACTGCTGAAGGCGTTCGGCAGCCTGCGGGTCATCGTGGAGTCCGGACACGACCAGGCCGCCTCGCTGCGCCGAAGCGGCCACTACCGCTCCTATCTCTGGACGCTCTACCACGGCCTGCGCCGCAAGCTGTTCGGCTACGAGGCCTACCGGAAGCGGTATTTCGCCCGCACGGAGGGGCCGCGCACCTGGACCGCGCTCAGCCAGGAGCCGGATGTGGAGTTCCACGACACCCCGTCGATCAACGATCCCCTCGTGGGGCAGGTCCTGCGCGGCGGGGTGTCGGACGCCTATATCGTCATGGGCACGAAGAAGATCGGGGACGCCGTGCTATCTGCCATTCCCGCAGGCCGCATCCTCAACATCCACGGCGGCTACCTGCCGGACTACAAGGGCAACCACTGCTTCTTCTTCGCGCTCCACGAAGGGCGCCACGACCGGCTCGGCACGACCATCCACCGGGTTTCCGCCGGACTCGATGCCGGCGACATCGTCAGCCGGCACTGTGTGCAGCCCGCCGAAGGCGACAATTCCGAGACGCTGTACTCGCGGGCGGAGAAGGCGGCCATCGACCATCTCGTCGCCCGCCTGCGCCGCACGCCCGATGTGTCCACCTGGGACAGCGCTCCGCAGGAGCCCAGGGGCCGGCTCTATCGCATGCGGGACCGCGGACCGCTCGTCGAACTGGCCCACCACCTGGGCCGTGGATGGCGCCGCCGGCCGGTAGCGCGCGGCGCCGGCAAGGAGCCCGTCCGATGAAGGAAGGCTTTCCGGAAACTCTCCCTGCCACGGCCCGCGGCCGCACGGGAGGCGAACGCATGAGACACCTCGTACTGGCCTTCTGTACCGATCCCCTCAAGGATCCTGTCGCTTCGCACGTCCTCGGCCGCCTGCTGTCGTCCGGCATTCCCTGGCAGGACGCCGGGGCGGGGCACGTCGATGGGCATCCCGTGCTGTCCGCGGTCATCGGCGAGACGCGATGCCACCTGCTGCAGCTCGAAGATGTGCTGAGCCACGACTACCTGCGGTACGCGCCCCTCGTCAATGAACGGTTCGGCGACGCGGACGCGGTAGTCGTCGTCAACTGGCACGAGGGACGGAACGCGCCCGACCGCATCTTCACCGTGCAGACGACCGGGGACATGGACAGCGGGTGCTTCAGCCCGGTCGATCCCGCCCTCACGCGGGCCCTGTTCCTGTGCGTGGAGGCGGAGCGGCAGCGCGCCGGGCTGGACGCCTATGCCACCTGGATGGAGGCCACGCACTGGTCCGGGCCGCTCTACCGGGGCCAGCCGGGCAGGCTGCTTTCGGAACTGAGGCCCTCGGTCATCGACCTGGAGATCGGCAGCACCCCCGAGGCATGGTCCGATCCTGCCGCGGCCGAGGTGCTCGCGCGGGCCCTGGTGGCGCTCTGCGCATCCGGATGGGAGGAGGCCGCGGTGTCGCTGCTGTGCGTCGGGGGCGTGCATTTCGAGCCGGGATTCACCCAGCCGCTGCGCGAACTCGGGGCCGCCGAAGGCCTGGCCCTGTCCCACGTGCTGCCCAACCACTGGCTGGTGGCGCATGGCTACGACGCGGACGGCCGCCTGCCGGACATGCTGGCCTGCGCCCGCTCGATCGCGGGAGGGGTCGATGCGGTCGTCTTCCACGACAACCTCAAGGCCGGCTTCAAGGCGCAGGTGCGCGCACTCGCCTCCGAACTCGGCGTGCCGGCCCTGTCGCACCGCAAGCTCAGGGCCCCGGGCGTCGCCGAGGCGATCCGGGCTGCCCGGACGGCGGCATAGGGCGTGTCAACGCCGCCGGACCGCGCTGGGTGGGTAGCCATAGCAACGCCGGAAGGCCGCGGTGAAATGGCTTTGCTGGCTGTAGCCGCACTCGAAGGCCACCGCCGCGATCTTCTGCGTGGTGTGCTGCAGCATGTCATGGGCGCGCGCCATGCGCAGTTCGGTGAGGAAGGCGTGCGGCGATTGACCGAAGGTGCTCTTGAACTTGCGCAGGAAGTGGTAGCGGCTCAGGTTGACCAGCCCGGCCAGGTCGTCGAGCTGCACCGATGCGCCGAGGTGGGCGTCCAGGTAATCCCGCAGCAGGCGGGCATGTCGCGCCGAGAACCTGCCGCGGGTCTCCGTCTTCTCCAGGCCGGGCACGGCATAGTCGCGGATGGCGTGGAGGATGATCCAGCTCGTGAGCCCTTCGATGCCCGTGGACAGCCCGGTGTCGTTCCAGTCGGTGAGCGCGATGCTGCGGGCCGCCGAGCCGATCACGGGCGAGGCCTCCTGGAAGACCTCGCGGAACTGGCAGGCCTCGGGGGGCTGCCGCAGCGACTGCTGCATCGCGGGGCCGAATTTTTCCGGATCGAAATAGATATGCAGGAAATTGAGCCGCCCCGTGATCCGCCACCGCGATTCACCACCGCCTTTGGGAAAAAGGCAGGTGGCATTTTCGAAACCGCTGCGCACGATCTGCTGCTGGCGCATCTGGCTGCAGTTTTCCCCGCCGGAGAGGTAAATGCTGAGGACGTTCTCGGAAGCGCTCTTGTAGTCGGTCAGGGTGTTGTGGCAGCTCCACTCGGACAGCACGATGCCCGAGGGAAGGGCGACGGAACGGATGATTTCCGCACCCGCCGATTTCAGCGCGCCGGGAACGTCCTCCGGATCCGCGAGTTTCAAGGTCGAATCAAGCATGAAAATAATCTTTTGACGCAGAAATAATTTTTTATACAGCGCCTCCCGGGCCGAAATTCCATGGCCATGGGGATTATCTCGGAGGCCGTGCCAGCATAAGCGGGTTTCCGCAGGGCATTGAAACCGCCCGTTTCACGCATCCCGGCTTGGGGCCGTGGCAGGCAGGCCGCGGCCGGCCGCCGCGGGAGCATCGGGTGACTCGCCCTAGAATGCGCCACCTGCGGCCGCCCTGCGCGGCCGTCAAGTCGGCAGCGTATCCATCGCATTCCCACCACCATCCCAACCATGTCCCTCAACAACGTCACCCCTGGCAAGAAGCTTCCCGAAACCTTCAACGTGGTCATCGAGATTCCCGCGGAATCCGATCCGATCAAGTACGAAGTGGACAAGGAATCCGGCGCGGTCTTCGTGGACCGCTTCCTGACCACGGCCATGTACTACCCCTGCAACTACGGCTACGTGCCCCAGACCCTGTCTGGCGACGGCGATCCGGTGGACGTGCTGGTGATCACGCCGTACCCGCTGCATCCCGGCGTGGTCGTGCCCTGCCGCGCGCTGGGCATCCTGAAGATGGAAGACGAGGCCGGCGTGGACGGCAAGGTGCTGGCCGTCCCCACCACCAAGATCCTCAAGATGTACGAGGGCTGGAAGACCGTGGACGACGTGAACCCCGTCCGCCTGAAGGCCATCAGCCACTTCTTCGAGCACTACAAGGACCTGGAAGAGGGCAAGTGGGTGAAGGTGCTCGGCTGGGAAGGCGTCGATGCCGCCCACAAGGAAATCACCGACGGCGTCGCCAGCTACCAGAAGGCCCAGGGCTGATGCACCGGGGCGGAGGATGACTCCGCCCCCTTGCCGGCACCCGGCCGGCACCCCGGGAAAAGCCTGCCGGCTGTGCGCCCGCAGGCTTTTTTTGCGCCCGGGGGACCGCCATGGCACCGTATATTCAGGCGGGCATGAACAACGACAACGATCACGACCGACGCGGTCCCGGCGCGCCCGCCGCGATGTCGGCTGCCGCCGCGCAGCAGGCCCTGGCCGCCGCGCAGGAACTGGCCCGGGACGGCACCCACTATCTGCGCAGCGTGACCGACATGGCCGAGCGCTGCCCCGTGGTCACCCGGGATGCGATCTACACCGACAGCGGCATCAAGCTCGTGGAAAAGGGCGTGCGCATCGACAGCCGCCTGTACGACCGCCTGGTGCGCCACACGCTGCGCGATCCGATCGACGGCCTGCTGGGCACCGAGCGCACCGTGGACGCGGCCGCCATCGAGGCTGCGGCACTGCAGCAGTGCGGGCGCGGCTCCGATGGAGGCTGCGGTCTGGTGGAACTGCTGTCGCGGGCGCATGGCGGGCCGGAGCCCCTGCTCGCGCCGCTGCGCGGCATGATGCTGCCCGGGCCCATGGCCTTCAAGCTCACGGTGATGCGCGAGCAGCGGCCGGAGCTGTTCGCGCACAGCGTGCGCATGATGGTGCTGGCGGTCCACCTCGCCCTGGGCAGCGGATGGGCCGCACGCGAAACGGCCCTGCTGGCGGAGGCCGCCCTGCTGCACGACATCGGGGTGATGCACATGGACCCGATGTGGAACGACCCCGACCACAAGGTTTCCGGCCCGGACCGCAAGCACCTCGTGGCCCATCCGATCACCGCCATGCTGCTGCTGCGCGCCCAGGGGGCCTATCCGGCGTCGGTGGAGGCGGCCGTCCTGGAGCACCACGAACGCATGGACGGAACGGGTTATCCGCGCGGCCTGCGCGGGCCGGACATCTCGCCGATGGGGCGGATCCTGATGCTGTCGGAAGTGGCCGCCGCCTTCTTCGAGAAATACAGCGCGCTCGCGGCCCAGCGCCTGTCGCTGAGCCTGCGGCTCAACCACCGGAAATTTCCCCCCGAGCTGTCCGCGCTGCTGCTGCCGCTGCTCGCCGATGGCGGCGGTTCCGCGGTGGCCCTGTCTCCGCCTCCGGAAGAGGCTGGCCGGATGCTGGACACGCTGGGCGGTGCATTCGACCGCTGGGCCCGGTTGCGCCCGCAACTGCCGCCCTCCGTGCTGGACCGTGGCAGCCGGCATCCCGCGGCTTTCGTCGATCAGCGCCTGCAGGCGCTGCAGCAATCGCTGGTGGAAGCCGGCGGCCATCCGGACCAGGAAGGCGAGATCCGGGAACACCTGCAGGGCGATCCCCAGGGACTGGCGGAACTGGCCCTGGTGCGGGGCGAGGCGCTCTGGCAGCTGGGCAGCATCGTGCATGCCACGCAGCGGCGCTGGCCGGAGCTGAGCGTGCAGGCCCCTGCCGACCCGGCGGACGCGGCGGTCGCGGAGTGGTGCGCGCACTGCGCGCTGCTGCTTTCCACCGCCTGACAACGGCCCGGTCCTGAAGACGTGCCCAGGCAGCGGCGGCCCGCGCGGCCTGCCATGCTGTGGCACGGAAAGGGTGGTTGCCCTGTTGGCGCTTCGGAATGAATGCTGTATATTTGAACAGTATTCGACAAGACGCCATGGCCGCATCCGTCCCACTCTCCCCGCCGGTTTCTCCGGTCCTCTCCCGCCCTGGGGCGGGAGAGGCGTGGGTGGATGTGCCGGGCGTGTGGCGGGGCGACTCGCTGCGCCCGGTCGATGGGGCTGCAGGAGCCCAGGTGCAGCCTTCGGGCCATCCCGCGCTGGATGCGCAGCTGCCCGGGGGCGGCTGGCCGCGGGGCGCGATGTCGGAGGTGCTGCTGGCGGGGCAGGGCCGGCCCGAATGGCCCCTGCTGCTGCCGGCGCTGGCCGGTGCGGCGGTGCGCCCCGGTCAGGTGGTGCTGGTGGCCCCGCCGTTCGAGCCTTTCGTGCCCGTGCTGCATGCGGCGGGCCTGCGGGCGGGGCGCCTGTGCTGGGTGGCACCGCCCGCAGATGGCCGTGATGCCGCGGCCGCCTGGGCCTGCGAGCAGGCGCTGCGCTGCCGGGACGTGCTGGCCGTGCTGGCCTGGCTGCCGGCCGCCCACGCCGACATGCTGAGGCGCCTGCAGCTGGCGGCGGCGCAGCGCGGCCCGCTGCTGTGGGTCTTCCGTCCCGAGTCCCGGAGGCTGCAGGCATCGCCCGCTCCGCTGCGGCTGTGGGTACGGCCGGGGGAGGGCGAGTGCGCCTTGCAGGTGCACGTGCTCAAGCGCCGCGGCGCGCCGCTGCTGTCGCCGGTGGCCGTGCCCGCGCATGGCCCCGCCCTGGCCATGGCCCTGGCAGCCACGAGCGGCGCGAAGCAGCGGCACCTGGCCGCCTGGCGGGAAGGAATGGCGGCGCGCACCGCACCATCGCGCCTGCGGGCACGGGGCGAGCGACCGGAGGCCGGCCATGCACTGGATCGCACTGCCGTCCCTGCAGGCTGAACTGCCACCGGGCATGCCCGCGGCGGCAGCCGGCTGGTGGGCACTGCGCTTCACGCCGCGCGTGGCGCTGCTGGACGAAGCCGTGCTGCTGGAGGTGTCCTGCACCGAGCGGCTCTGGGGCGGCCGTGCCCACCTGCTGGCCCTGCTGAGGCAGGGACAGGGGGCCTTTCCTCCATCGACTCCGCGCGGTGCATCGGCCGGCGGCGGCCCGGACCCTGGCGAAGAACCCCCTTGGGTGGATGAGCATGCGCCCATGGCCCAGGCCCCCACGGCCCTGCAGGCCCTGGCCCTGCTGCGGCTGCAGTCGGAGGGCCGGCCACTGCCCCGCCGGCTGCCGCACGGCCTGCCGCTCGTCACGCTCACCGCCCTGCGGCCGCATGCCGCCAGCCTGGAGCGCATGGGCTGCCGCACGTGGGGCGCCGTGCGCGCACTGCCGCGCGACGGCGCGGCCCGGCGGTTCGGCGCCGAGCCGCTGCGGGCGCTGGACCAGGCCTGGGGCGACGTACCCCATGCCCTGCCATGGCTGGAACTGCCCGAGCACTTCGAGCTCCCGGCCGAGCTGCCCGCGCCGGCCACATCGGCCGAACAGCTGCTGTGGACCGCGAACCGCCTGCTGGGGGCCCTGCGCGACTGGCTGCAGGCGCGCCACCGGGGCGTGCTCGCACTGGAGCTGTCGTGGCGCCACGACCTGCGCCGGCTCGACGGAAAGGATCTTCCGCCGGGCGACCATCTGGCGGTGCGCACGGCCGAGGCGACGCAGGACCTCGCCCACCTGCGCCGCCTGCTGGCCGAACACCTGTCGCGCCGGCCCCTGGCGGCGCCGGTGAATCGCCTCGTGCTGCGCGCGGCCGATACGGCGGCCTTGCCGCAGGCCAGCGAGAGCCTGCTGCCGCCGGGCCCCGAAGAAGGCGGGGAGGGCGAGGGCTGGCACCAGTGGGTGGAGCGGATGTCCGCCCGCTGGGGGGCCGGGCAGGTGCGCGTGCCCGTGCTGCAGGCCGATCACCGGCCCGAGCGCATGCAGCGGTGGGAGGCCGCCGCGCAGAACCTGCCGCGGCGCCCGCAGGGCCCGCCGGCGGATCGCCGCCAGGGCGCTGTCCCGGCCGCAGCGCCGGCCGAGGCCGCGGGCACATCCGCCGATGCCGCCTTCTGGCCGGGCTGGCTGGTGCATCCACCCCGGCCCCTGGCCCTGCAGGGCGACCGCCCCTGCCTGCAGGGGCCTCTGCGCCTGCTGGCCGGTCCCCACCGGTTCGAAGGCGGCTGGTGGGACGGCTGCACGGAGCGGCGGGATTATTTCGTGGCGTCGAACGCCGCCGTGGGCACGGTGTGGATCTACCGGCAATGGCGGGGGGGCGCCTCGAGCGGGCACCTTCAATGGTTCTGGCACGGGGTGTATGCATGAGCGCGGAGCCGCTTCCAGAGCCGGCGGAGGGCGGCGGCGCGGCATCCGGACTGCCCGGTTATGCCGAGCTGCACTGCCTGAGCAATTTCAGCTTCCAGCGGGGGGCCTCGCACCCCTTCGAACTCGTGGAGCGTGCGGCCGAGCTCGGCTATGCGGCGCTGGCTTTGACGGACGAATGTTCCGTGGCCGGCGTGGTGCGCGCGCACACCGCAGCCCGCCGGTGCGGCCTCAAGCTCATCGTGGGCAGCGAGTTCGCGTGCGGCGACGTGCGGCTCGTGGCCCTGGCGCGGAACGAGACCGGCTGGGGCAACCTGTGCGAATTCATCAGCGATGCGCGGCGCATCGCGCCCAAGGGCGATTACCGTGTCCATGCGGGCAGCGACTTTGCCCGCCTGCAGGGCTGCGAGGTGCTGATCGCCCCGCGCCGGGACCGGCTGTCCGCGCTGGACCCGGGTGGCGTGGAGGCCGCGGTGGCGCAAGCCTGTGCGCCGCTGCGCGCGCAAGGCATCCACCCCTGGGTGGCCGTGGAGCTGCACACGGCGCCGGACGATGCCGCCTGGCTCGAGGCGCTGGAGCGCGCGGGCCGGGCGCTGGGCCTGCCCCTGGTGGCGGCCGGCGATGTCCACATGCATGTGCTGCAGCGCAAGCCACTGCAGGACGTGGTCACCGCCGTGCGGCTGGGCCGCCCCGTGTCCGAATGCGGCTTCGCGCTGCAGGCCCACGGCGAGCGCCGGTTGCGGCCACGCATGCGCCTCGCGGGCTTCTACCCGCCCGCGCTGCTTGCGGCGACGCTGGAGGTGGCCGCGCGCTGCACTTTCAGCCTCGACGAGATCCGCTACCGCTATCCGCGCGAGAACGTGCCCGATGGAATGACGCCGGGCGAGGCATTGGCGGCCTGCACGGAAGCTGGTGCGCGGGAGCGCTATCCACGGGGCGTGCCCCCGGAGGTGCGTGCGCAGATCGCGAAAGAGCTGGAACTCATCGCCCATTGCCGCTACGAGATGTACTTCCTCACGGTGCAGGACATCGTGCGGGAGGCGCGCCGGCTGGGCATCCTTTGCCAGGGGCGGGGCTCGGCGGCCAATTCGGCGGTGTGCTATTGCCTCGGCATCACGGCGGTCGATCCCACCAAGACCCGCCTGCTCTTCGAGCGCTTCATCAGCAAGGAGCGCGACGAGCCGCCGGACATCGACGTGGACTTCGAGCACGACCGGCGCGAGGAGGTCATCCAGTACATCTACCGCAAGTACGGCCGCGAGCGTGCGGCCATCGCGGCCGTGGTCATCACCTACCGCACGCGCAGCGCGCTGCGCGACGTGGGCAAGGCCCTGGGCGTGGCGCCGGCCGTGGTCGATGCCTTCGCCAAGGACCACCACTGGTTCGACGAGGACATCGCCGCCGAGCGCCTGCAGGAGCTGGCGGCCGGTCTGGGCGCGCCGATCGAGGCGCACACGGCCGCGCTATGGCTGGAGCTGGCCGACGGGCTGCGCGGCTTCCCGCGCCACCTGAGCCAGCACGTGGGCGGCTTCGTGCTCACCGAAGGCAAGCTCACGCGCCTCGTGCCCGTGGAGCCCGCGAGCATGGACGGGCGCTCCATCATCCAGTGGGACAAGGACGACCTGGACGACATGCACCTCATGAAGGTGGACGTGCTGGCACTGGGGATGCTGAGTGCGCTGCGCCGCGCGCTCGACCTGCGCGCCGCACTGCGCGGCCAGGCCTGGGAGCTGGCGGACATCCCGCGCGAGGATCCCGCCACCTACGACATGATCTGCGCCGCCGACACCGTGGGCGTCTTCCAGATCGAGAGCCGCGCGCAGATGAGCATGCTGCCGCGCCTGAAACCCTGCGAGCTGTACGACCTCGTGGTGGAGGTGGCCATCGTGCGGCCCGGGCCGATCCAGGGAGGCATGGTGCATCCGTACCTGCAGGCGAGGGAAAGCGTGGCCCGGGGAGACGGTTTCGTGCTGGAGCACAAGAAACTGGGGCCCGCACTGGAGCGCACGCTGGGCGTGCCCATCTTCCAGGAGCAGGTCATGCAGATCGCGATGATCGCGGCGGATTTCACGCCCGGCATGGCCGACGACCTGCGCCGGTCCATGGCCGCCTGGAAGCGGCGAGGCGGCGTGCACCGCTTCGAGCAGGCGCTGATGGAGGGCATGCGCAAGAACGGGTATTCCGACGATTTCGCCCAGCGCATCTACCAGCAGATGCTGGGCTTCGGCGAATACGGCTTTCCCGAAAGCCATGCCTACAGCTTCGCGCTGCTGGCCTATGCGAGCAGCTGGTTCAAGCGCCACGAGCCCGCCTGTTTCCTGGTGGCCCTGCTCAATTCGCAGCCCATGGGTTTCTACACGCCCTCGCAGCTCGTGCAGGATGCCCGCCGCCACGGGCTGCGCGTGCTGCCCGCCGATGCCGCGCACAGCGACTGGGACAGCACCCTCGAAGGGCCGGCCGCGCCGCTGCCCGGCCTGCAGCAGGCGCAGCCCGCGGTGCGGCTGGGCCTGCGCCTGGTGGCCGGGTACGGGCCCGAGGCGGCGGCCCGGCTCATGCACGCACGGGCCGCAAGCCCCTTCGCCGACGTGCAGGACCTGGCCCTGCGCGCGCGCCAGGACCGGCAGGACCTGCAGGCGCTGGCGGCGGCCGATGCGCTGCGCTCCCTGGCGGGGCACCGGCGCCAGCAGATGTGGGATGCGGCCGCGCAGCGGCGCGCGCCGGCGCTGCTGCAGGAGGCCCCGGTGCACGAGGCCCCGCTGGCCCTGCCCGAGGCGCCCGAGGGCGAGGAGATCGTCTTCGACTATGCCGCGACCGGCCTCACGCTGCGCCGCCACCCCATGGCGCTGCTGCGCGAACGCATGGCCGGCTGGCGCATCCAGGCCGCGCAGGCGCTGCAGGCCGTGCCGAACGGGCGGCGCGTGCGTGCCTGCGGCATCGTCACCGTGCGCCAGCGGCCGGGATCGGCCAAGGGCACGATGTTCGTCACGCTGGAGGACGAGACCGGCACGGTGAACGTCATCGTCTGGCCTGCGCTCGTCGAGACCTGGCGCAATCCGCTGCTGCGCTCGCGCCTGCTGGCCGTGGAGGGCCTCTGGCAGTGCCACCGTCCCGATGGTGCCGCCCCGGGCGCCGCCGTGGTGCGCCACCTGGTGCTGCAGCGCTGCAAGGACCTGACCCCGCTGCTCGGCCGGCTCGCCCCCGCGCTGGAGGGCAGCCGGGATTTCCACTAGATCAGCGCCGGGCAGGGGCCGAAGCCGCGGGCTTGGGCGCTGCCCCGGCCTTGCCCGCCTGCACGTTGCGGTCGGCATGGGCCAGCAGGGTGGCGCAGTTCTCGTCGTCCTCCGCGGCGGGCACCGTGACCGGCACCAGCGCCAGCGCCACCGGGGCCACGGCCGCGGCCGCGACGGCGGCGCCCGCGCGCAGCAGCAGCGGGCCGGCTTCGATGCCGACCTTCGGGTCCGCGAAATTCCCGCGCACGTAGAGGGGCGTGCGCAGCGAGAAGAATTTCCACTTGAGTGATTCGGGCTTGATGTAGAGGTCCATGTACTCGCGGCCCAGGTCGATCGTGCCCATGGCCTCGACCACGGCCTCTTCGGTGTTGAGCTTGACCGAGCGGGTCTGGGCGATACCGTCCTTGATGCCGAAATCCGCCACGGCGCAGCGCAGCTGCACTTCCTTGTTCTCGCCGAAGAGCTTGGCCACCACGACGCTGCCCACGTTGAGCGCCGCCAGGTCGAGCATCTGCTTGCTGAACCGGCCGTCACGGATATAGACGCGCGCCTCGCCGTTGCTGGTGCCCAGCATCTTCGCGATCGAATTGCCCGTGCCGTTCACCGCCATGGCGCCGTCGAGCCGGCCGAAGCTCTTTTCCATCAGATCGACCTTGGGGAAGAGGGCCGACAGGCGGAGCCCGTCCACGCTGCCGCGCAACTGGGCCTTGAGCGGTCCGTCGCGGCCGTCGAGCACCACGTTGGAATCGATCTTGCCCTGTGCCACGCCGAAGCGCAGGGGCGAGAGCGTGAGCTGCGCGTTGTCCATGCGGGCATGCACGTCCAGGTTCTCGACGGGCAGGCTTTCGTCGCGCACGATGCGCTCGCCCTTGAACTTCAGGTCCAGGTCCATCGCGTTCCACCGGTCGGTGGCGAAGGCAGCGTCGGGCAACACCTTGCCCGCGCGTTTGGACGTGCCTTTCTCCTGCGGACGCTCGCCGGACGGCGCGCCGACCACCGGTCCCAGGTCGGCCAGGCGCAGTTGCCGCGAAGCCATCTCGCCCGTGAGGCGCGGGCGCGGCTGGCCGGAGGTGTAGGTGAGCTGGCCGCGCAGGTCGCTCTGGCCCACCGTGCCGGTGAAGTCCCGGTAATCCCACACCGCGCGGCCCGGCTCCAGGCTGCCGACCAGGTGGCCCTTGGTACGGAAGGGCGGCGTGTTCGGCAGCACGATGCCGGTGAGCGGGTACAGGTCGGCCATGCTCTCGGCCTGCAGCAGCACCTGCAGGTCCATGCCGGCGAGCGCCAGCGGATTGGCCAGCGTGCCTTCCACCTCGGCCCGCACCGTGCCGGCGCGTGCCTTGAACTGCAGGGGGTATTGCACGTCCTGCTGCCGCAGCGACAGCGCGTTGCCCGCCTGGCCGCTGCCTTCGATGCGGGCCTTGGCGTAGCGCCCGCGCACATCGAAGCGCACGCCGTAGGGGCCGGGCCGGCTTTGGGTCGCCAGGTGCGCGACGAAGGCCAGGTCCTTCTGGGCATCCGCCAGCGCCAGCCGGCCATCGTTGACCACCAGCCGGGCCACGTTCACCGTCCAGGGGTTGGGGCTGGCGCTGCCGTCGGGAGCGGGGCGGTCGAAGGTCCAGTTGTTGCTGCCGTCGGCACGCCGCGCGAGCGCCACGTCGGGCGCCTGGATGGACAGGGTGCCGATGGACACGTGCCGCACCAGCAGGGGCAGCAGTTTCAGGGATGCGGTGGCACGGCCCACCGTGGCCATGGATGGAGGCCGGGAGCCGGATTCCGGGGCGGGAGCGGCCGCCGCAGCGCTGGCTGCCGACGCCGGGGCCGATGCCGCAGACGCCGCGGCGGCGCGGCGTTCCACCACCCGGGCGTCGGCATTTTCCGCATCCATGCCCACCGCGCCGTAGCGCCCGAAGTCCGCGCGGTTGCCCAGCACCATGCGTTCCGCCTGCACGGTCAGGCCGGGCACCCAGCGCCGCCAGCCGGTTTCCATGTCCACCGGCTGGGGCCAGTGCCAGCGGGCCGTGAGGTCGCCCTCGATCGCGAAATGCCGCCCGGTCGCCACACTCACGCGCTCGTTGATCCAGGGGCGGGCCCGGTTCCAGTCGAAGGTGAGCAGGACCACGAGGGCGATCAGCGCCAGGGCGACCAGGGCGCCCAGCAGGCCCAGGAGCCAGTTCAGGGCGCGCCCGTGCTGCCGGCGTGCCGCGCGGAAACGGTGGGAGGGGAGCAGGGTGGAAGGGCGCATGGATGGCAGCGGAGCGTGGATCGGGATGGCAAGAGCCTGCGTCCGATCCTAGTGTGCGCCGGACGGCCCCGGCGACGGCAGGCATCCCATGTGCCACGCGCCCCTGTCCTACACGGCGATGGCGGACGGCGGGGCCTGCCTAGAATGCGCGCCCATGCACAACTCCCACGATCCACGCGTTCTGCCCGTGCGCGAGGGCGTCAGCCCCAGTTGCGTGGTCACGCCCAGCCAGGGCGGCGGCCTGCTGATCGACTTCCTGGCCGAACGGCTGCCCGTGGTGGACCGGGCGGAATGGCTGCAGCGCATGGAGCGCGGCGAAGTGGTGGACGAGCACGCGCGCCCGGTCACCGCCGTTCGCCCGTTCGTTCCGGGCCTGCGGATCTATTACTACCGGGAGCTGCCGAGCGAGGCGGTCATCCCTTTCGAGGAAGCGGTGCTCTACCAGGACGATCACCTGGTGGTGGCCGACAAGCCGCACTTCCTGCCCGTGGTGCCCACCGGGCGCTACCTGCAGCACACGCTGCTGGTACGGCTCAAGCGCCGCCTGGGCCTGGACGAGCTGTCGCCCGTGCACCGGATCGACCGCGACACGGCGGGGCTGGTGCTGTTTTCGGTGCAGCGCGCCACGCGGGGCCGCTACCAGGCGCTGTTCCGCGACCGGGCGGTGGACAAGACCTACGAGGCCGTCGCGCCCTGGCGGGCGGACGTGGCCTTTCCCCGGGAGCGGGCCAGCCGGATCGAGGAAAGCCCGCAGTTCTTCCGCATGCACGAGGTGCCGGGCGAGGCGAACAGCCTCACCCGCATGGAGGTGCTGGACGTGGACGGCGCCTGGGCGCGCTACCGCCTGTCCCCGGTGACGGGGCGGCGCCACCAGCTGCGCGTCCACATGGCGGCCCTGGGCCTGCCGCTGCGGGGCGACGCCTTCTATCCCGAGGTGAACGATCCGCCGGAGGGCGATTTCTCGCAGCCGCTGCAGTTGCTGGCGCAGGCGATCGCCTTCACCGACCCGGTCACGGGCGGCGAGCGCCGGTTCGAGAGCGGCCGGCAGCTGGACTGGCCGGTCCGCACGGAATGACGAAGGGCCGCGGCGGCCTGCTCAATGCGCGTGGCGGTGATGGATGTCCGGGTAATGGGGGTGCCGGTGGACCATCGCTTCGTGGCGGTGGGCATGGACGTGGGGTTCGGTGCCGTCCCACTCCGGACCGTGGCCGTGTTGGTGATGTTCGTCGTGCACGTGCCTGTGCGCGTGCTCCAGGGCCTCGTGGACATGCTCGTGCTCGTGCCGCTCGCCCAGGTGCAGCCAGACCCCGGCGGCCATGAGGGCGGCGGCGGGCCAGAAGAACAGGGATGGAACCTCCGGCCACAGGGCCAGCGACAGGAGCACCCCGAAGAAGGGACCGGTCGAGAAATAGGCGCCGGTGCGCGCGGTGCCCAGGGTCCTCAGGGCCACCACGAACAAAGTGAGGCTGAGTCCGTAGCCCAGCAGGCCGACGGCCATGCAGGCGGCCACGGAGGTCCATGACGGCCAGTGCGCCCCCAGGAACAGGGCCAGGCCCGTGTTGCAGGCCCCGGCGCAGAGCCCCTTGCAGCAGGCGATCGCCATGGCATCGCCCGCGGACGCCTGCCGGGTCAGGTTGTTGTCCACGCCCCAGCACAGGCATGCGGCCACGATGAGAAGGGCATGGGGCAGCGACACGGAACCTCCCGGCCCCCACGACAGCAGCACGCCTCCCAGCACCATCGCGGCCATCCCCAGCACGACGCGGCGTTCGGCGTTTTCCCGGAAGACGATCCAGGCCAGCAGGGCGGTGAACACCCCTTCGAGGTTGAGCAGGAGCGACGCCGCCGCGCCCGACGTTCCAGCCAGTCCTCCCATGAGCAGTGCGGGGCCCAGCATGCCGCCGAAGAAGACGGCCCCCGCCAGCCAGGGCAGGTCCGCGCGGGACACTCGCGCTGTATCGCCCGGAGGATGGTGCTGCCGCCTGCCCGCCAGCTGCCGCGCCAGGAGCAGCGCGCCCAGCCCCAGTCCACTGCCGAGGTAGAGCAGTCCGGCCAGAAGCAGGGGCGGCACATCGCCGGCCAGAAGCTTCGCGAACGGAGTGCTGGCGCCGAACAGTACGGCGGCGGCCAATGCGGGCGAGGCGGCGCGCAGGGACATCGCTGTGCTTCCGGTCGCGGTGTCAGCCCCTGGGAGCGGAAGCCGCCGGCAGCGTCCGCCGCAGTGCCTCGAAAAAAAGCTCCGACTGCATCCGCTCGCCCAGCGTCTGCCGCGCCACCTCGGCCGCCAGCGATGGTGCGACCGGGCACAGCGGGATGCCCGTGGAGCGGGCGAGCACCTCGGCCTGGCAGGCCCTCTCCAGGTAGTAGAGGTCGTCGTAGGCATGGTCGATGCGCGCGCCGCACACCACCACGCCGTGGTTGCCGAGGAAGCCGACGTCGCAGCCGCCCATGGCCGCCGCGATGCGCCGGCCCTCGGACGCATCCAGGGCCAGCCCGTTGTACTGCCGGTCGATCGCCACCCGGCCGTGGAAGCGCATCGCGTTCTGCGACAGCGCGGTGTCCAGGCCGCCGCAGCCGGTCAGCGTCAGGGCCGTGGCGAAGGGCATGTGCGTGTGCAGCACGCAGGCATGCCGGCCCACCTGGTGCAGGGCCGCGTGGATGAACATCGCCGTCGGTTCGACCGCATGCCTTCCGGCGAGGACCGCGCCCTGCGCGTCCACGAGCACGATGTCGTCCTCGAACACCTCGCTCCACATCAGGCCCCGCGGGTTGAGCAGGAAGCGGCCGGAGCCGTCGGGCAGTTCCACGCTGAAATGGTTGCAGACGCCTTCGCCGAGGCCATGGTGGGCTGCGGCGCGCAAAGCCAGCGCGAGATCCTGGCGGAGCCGGAGCACGCCGGGAGAATGGAAGTCGGATGCGGATGCGGTCGTGGAAGTCATGGGCGGCGGCACGCGCGCAGGCGCTGCGTCATCAGTCACAGGAGGAGCAAGGGAGAAGATCGGCTGCCAATTTACCCGCATTGCCGGCCAATGGAGCGCAGTCGCATCCGGCCAACAATTTTGACTATCGAAAGCATTAAATCTATTGAAATACCGTTTGACCCGAGGAGACATTTGCTAACATCCACGCATCGAGGGTCAGACGACGCAGATCGGTCCCGCCCGGGGCGCACCAAGCGCCTTGCCTCCCAGTTTTTTGCCTGTGCAGGCGCCGCCGCGAAAGCCGCGGAAGGCCTGTGCCGGCATTCCTGCTGACACCTCGAATGCACGTCCTGTCGATTTTCGGAACCCGGCCCGAGGCCATCAAGATGGCGCCCCTGGTGGCTGCACTGCGCCAGGAGGCCCGGCTGCAGAACACCGTGTGCGTCACGGGCCAGCACCGGGAAATGCTGGCGCAGGTCATGTCGCTGTTCGGGCTGCAGGCGGACCACGACCTCGACGTGATGCGACCGGACCAGGGTCTCAACGGGCTGTTCGCCCGGCTCGTGGGCAGCGTGGACGACGTGCTCGCCTCGGTGCGCCCCGATTGCGTGCTGGTCCATGGCGACACCACCACCGCCGCGGCCTGCGCCATGGCGGCGTTCCATCGCCGCATACCGATCGGCCACGTGGAAGCGGGGCTGCGCAGCGGCGACCTGCAGTCGCCTTTCCCGGAGGAGATGAACCGGCGCGTGGTGGATTCCATGTCCACCTGGCTGTTCGCTCCGACGCCCGCGGCCCGCGATGCGCTCGCGCGCGAGCAGGTGCCGGGCCGCGCATGGGTCACCGGCAACACGGTGATCGATGCGCTGGCCGCGACCGTCGCGCGCTTCGACGCCGACCCCGCCATCGAGGCTGCCGTGGCCGGCCGCTATGGATGGCTCGACGCGGGCCGCAGGCTGGTGCTGGTCACCGGGCACCGGCGGGAGAACTTCGGCAGCGGATTCCGCAGCATCTGCGCCGCGCTGGCGGAGCTCGCGGGCCGCGACGACGTGCAGATCGTCTATCCCGTGCACCTGAACCCGAACGTCCGCGATGTGGTCACGGAGACGCTTTCGGGACTGCCCTCCGTCCACCTGATCCCGCCGCTCGACTACCTGGATTTCGTCTGGTTCATGCGCCGCGCCCACCTGATCCTGACCGATTCGGGCGGCGTGCAGGAAGAGGCGCCCTACCTGGGCAAGCCCGTGCTGGTGATGCGCGACGTCACCGAGCGCCCCGAGGCCGTGGCCGCCGGCACGGTGCGCCTGGTGGGCACCTCGCGCGAGCGCATCCTGCACGAAGCACGCCGCCTGCTGGACGACTCCGCGTTCCACGCGGAGTTCGGCTGGCGCGGCAATCCCTACGGCGACGGGCAGGCATGCCGCCGCATCGTCGATGCGCTGTGCGGGCGCCCGTTCGACGAGTTCGCGCCCTGAGCCGGGCCCTGCAGCCCTTCATTTTTCCCTTCCCGTGTCACCCCGGAGCATTTCCATGGTCCCCAGCCCCCTGCGCCTGCCGCGCGCTTCCAGACTGATCTGCATGATGGGTCTGAGTGTCCCGCTCCTCGCGATGGCGAGCCCCGCGGGCGATGCGCTGCAGCGCCTGCAGGGCGATACCTGGGTCACGCGCAGCTTCGCGCTGTCCGACCTGGGATTCACCGATGCGGTGCTGCTCAACGGCTTCGACGCGAGGCAGGAGTTTTTCCTGCCCGTGCCGCGCACGCTGCCCCTCGCGGAGGCGAGCATCGACTTCAATGGCCGCTACTACAAGGCGGAAGAGGGCCGCACGTCGATGCTGCTGTCCGTCAACGGCCGTCCGGTGTTCTCGCGGCGCATCGAATCGCCCGAGGGCGACGCCAGCCAGACGCTCAAGGTGGACACCAGCGTGCGCACCAACGGTTTCCTGCGCCTGGGGGTGAACTGGCTCAACAACGTGGCCCACCGCATCTGCGAGGTGGAGCGCGCCACGGGCAACGTCCTGTCGGTCGCGGCGGAGACGCGCTTCAACTACCGCTTCAGCAGCGGGGCGCTCACCAGCCTGGCCGATGCCTGGGTGACGCTGCCCGCGCGGCCCACGCTGCTGGTGGCCTCTCGCAATCTTTCCAAGGCATCCTACGACACCGCGTGGCGCATCGGCGCGGCACTGGAGCAGGCCAATCGCCGTGTGGTGGTGAAGGCCTTCCCCGTGCCGGGCGACACGGTGGACACCACCGGCTGGCAGGTGCCTTCCGGGCTCGCATCCCTGCCCGCGTTCGCGGGGCTGTCCACAGGCAATGCCCGCTACGTGCTCAAGGACGACGCCGAGATCGGCGCCCTGGTCGTGCTGGGCGCGGTGTCCGCCACCGGCGACATCGCGGTGGCCGATGGCGCACTGCAGCAGCAGATCGGCAGGGCGCTGGACGCGCTGGGCACGCAACTGGCGGGCGATGCCGACGGCGCGCGTGCCTTCACCGCCTGGCGCAACCTGCAGACCATGGCGGCCCCCGGCGGGCTGGCTTCCCACCAGATCCGGCTGGCGACGCTGGGTGCGCGCCCGGTGATCGCCGTGGCCGAGGACGCGGGCGCACAGGCGGCCGGCGTTTTCGCGGAGGTCTGGCGCAACATCCTGGTGACGCGCCAGGCCACGGTGGCCCGTGCGGACGCGCCCGACGCGGAGGACCGCACGGTGATCCGCCTCGCGGGCTTCGGCAGCGACGCCAGCTTCGACGTCGTGTCCCGCGGCGACTGGACGGCCTCGCTGCCGCTGGCCGCCGTCGCCGTGAACGGGCGCATGCCGTCCGACCTGGTGATCGATATCGCCGCGGCGCCCGGGGCCTCGTCCACCCGGCCGGTGGCCTCGGTGTTCTGGAACAACGTGCTGCTCTCTGCCAAGCGCCTGGAGGCCGACGGCCGGCCCGAGCGGCTCGATGCGCGCGTTCCGGGCTATGCCCTGGGCCTGAGCAACGTGGTGCGCGTGTCCGTGCAGCGCCAGCCGTACTCCAACGATTGCAACGAGACCCCGCAGGGCTTCCCGGTCAACGTGCTGCCCACGAGCTACGTGCGCGCCGGCGATTCCGAGCCCGACGGCACCTTCGTCGGCCTGCTGCCCCTGATGTCGGGCACGCCGGTGGTGGCCGTGCCGGCCTCGTACCTGGCGGACGCTCCGCAGTCCCTCGCGCGCCTCATCCGCATCGCCGTCGCGGCGGGCGTGACGCCGGTGCGCGCCGAGTTCGCGGTGGTGGAGCAGGGCAAACCCTTCGCGCCCGGCCGGCCATTCCTCGCGCTGCAGGTGCCGGTGCAGGGCACGGAGCCCAAAGTGCAGATCCAGGACGCGCACCTGCGCATCAACGGGCGCAAGGCGCCGTGGCTGGACGTGGACGGGCTGGCCCGCCTCGCCGCGGTGGAGGTCAGCCGCTCGAACGGGCAGCATGGCCTGGTCTGGCAGCCGCTGGGCGAGCAGACGGCTGCAGTGCAAAAAGCCTTCGTGCTCAATCGCGGTGACATCGCGCTCATCGGCGCGGACGGCCCGGTGAGCTGGGTGGACAGCAGCAACCCGTCGGCCAGCCTGCCGCCGGGCGCAGGGGAGAGCGCCTTCTACGAATGGCGCCGCTACCTGTCCTGGGGGGTGCCGCTGCTGAGCATCGTGCTGCTGGTGGTGCTGCTGGTGCTCGTGGCCGCCTACCGTGCCCGCCGCCGCGCGGAACAGCGCAGGTCGTCCTGAGGCCGTTTGCTGCACGGACCGAGCCGGCATGTCGCTGTACTGGCCTTACTTCTTCGCGGACTACTACCGCTGCCTGGAGATGCTCACGGCGGTCGTGAGCGTGGTCATCCTGCTGTCGAGCATCGATGACCTGTTCATCGACGTGTGGTACTGGACGCGGCAGACCTATCGCAGCGTGACGGTGCGGCGCCGGTACAAGCGCCTGACCGCGCAGGAGCTGCGCGACCGGCCCGAGCAGCCGATGGCCATCATGGTGCCCGCCTGGCTGGAGTACGACGTGATCGCGCCCATGCTGAGCAACATGGTGTCCACGCTGGAATACAAGGATTACACGATCTTCGTCGGTACCTACCGCAACGACGCCCGCACCATCGCGGAGGTGGAGCGCATGCGCCGCCGCTACCGCCAGTTGGTGCGCGTGGAGGTGCCGCACGACGGGCCGACCTGCAAGGCCGACTGCCTCAACTGGATCGTGCAGGCGCTCTTCCGGCACGAACAGCACATGCCGCAGCCGTTCGCCGGGGTGGTGCTGCACGACAGCGAAGACGTGCTCCACCCGCTGGAGCTCAAGTACTACAACTACCTGCTGCCGCGCATGGACTTCATCCAGCTGCCGGTCACCTCGCTGGAGCGCAGCTGGTTCGAAATCGTCGCCGGCACCTACATGGACGAATTCGCGGAGTGGCACAGCAAGGACCTCGTGGTGCGCGAGAGCATGTCGAGCATGGTGCCGTCCGCCGGGGTGGGCACGTGTTTCTCGCACCGTGCGCTGCAGGAACTGTCGCGCACCATGGACAACCAGCCCTTCAATGTGGACAGCCTGACCGAGGACTACGACATCGGCACGCGCCTGAGCCGCATGGGAATGAAGCAGATCTTCGGCAAGTTCGGCGTCGATTACGTCACGCGCCGCGTGGGCTGGTTCGGCCTGGGACGCGAGAAGACCGGCACGATCCAGATGCCCCTGGGCGTGCGCGAATTCTTCCCCGACACCTTCCGCACGGCCTACCGGCAAAAGGCGCGCTGGACGCTGGGCATCGGCCTGCAGGGCTGGGAGCAGGTGGGCTGGAGCGGATCGCTGGCGACCAAATACCTGCTCTTCCGCGACCGCAAGGGGCTGGTCACGTCCTTCATGGCCATGCTCGGCTACCTGCTGATGTTCAACTTCCTGCTCTTCTTCATCGCCGATGCGCTGGGCTGGTGGACCGTCTATTACCCCTCGGTGTTCTCGCCGGGCGGATGGCTCATGACGGTGATGGGCCTCAACGCCTTCGCACTGATGCTGCGGGTGGTGCAGCGCGCCTATTTCGTGACCAGCATGTACGGCTGGGAGCACGGGCTGCTGTCGGTGCCGCGCATGATCGTGGGCAACTGCATCAACGCCATGGCGGCGGCGCGCGCGTGGCGGCTCTTTTTGTCCAACAAGCTGTTCGGCACGCGACTGGTCTGGGACAAGACGATGCACGACTTCCCCTCGGCGGACCAACTGGTGCAGCGCCGCCGGCGCCTGGGCGAGGTGCTGCTGTCCTGGCGCGCGATCGACGAGGCCCACCTGGACCAGGCGCTGCAATTGCAGAGCGCCTCGGGCCGGCCCCTGGGCACCATCCTGCTGGAGAACGGCTGGCTCGACGAGGGCACGCTGGAGGAGGCGATTTCCTTCCAGCGCGAAGAGTCGGCCCATGCCGCAGAGTTTTCCCACGCCTCCCCGCAGGCCCGAACCGCATGAACCGACTGAGCCACCGCACGATCCTGGCGGTTTCCCTGGCCGCCCTGTGGCCCGTCGCGCCCGCCATGGCCACGGCCGGCCTGCAGCATGCCGCGACGATGGATGAGGGCCAGGACGATCCGCCGCTGCGGCTCGCCATGAGCTACAGCCTCAGCCTGCCGCGCCCGGCCCGCCTGCCCGACCTGCCGCAGGAACCGGTGGTCCACGCCGCCCACACGCTGCTGGATCCGCGCGACGCCATGGCGCGGCGCATGCGGATGGAGCTGGCGCTGCACGGCGATCCGGGCGCGGGGCGCGGGCCGGCGGACCGCGAGGCGGATGCCGATGTTCCGCGTTCCGGCAAGGCCGACATCGTCGTGGATATGCCGCCGCCGCTGCCGTGGTGGCCGGCCCGCCTCTATGCCGTATCGAACCGGCCGCCGCCGGTTTTCCTGCCTGCAGAGCCGGCGGAGCCTGCCCGGCGTGCGCAGGGAAGGACCGAGCGCTCGCCCGCGACGCACGCCGATGCAGGCTCTCCGGCCGGGGCTCGCTCCGTGCTGCGCAAGCGCAAGGCTGCGCGCGGGCCGGTGCTGCGCGGCCGGGCCTGGCGCCTGGCCAACGAAGGCTACCGGGCCTATGCACGCGGCCGCTACGAGCGTGCCCTGCAGCGTGCCGACGCGGCACTGCAATTGCGTCCGGACGTCGCGCGGCTGCAGTTGCTGCGCGTCTATGCGCTGCAGAAGCTGGGCCGCAACGAGGATGCGCTGCGCGCCGCGGAGCAGGCGGTGGCGCAGGGGGCCTCCAGTCCCGAACTGGAGGCGGCGGTGGCCAACCTGCGGCCCCAGCCTGCAGCGCAAGGCGTGGTCACCACGGAAGCGTACCGGCGCGGTTTTCCCGTCGCCACGCAGGCCTACGAACAGTACAACCGGGGCGACTACGCCCAGGCGGCGCGCACGGCCGAGGAGGCGGTGCGGCTGGACCCCAGCCAGGGTCCCTGGGTGCTGCTGTGGCTGGATGCGCTGCAGGACGGGCAGCGCTACGAGGATGCCATCCGCGCGGGAGCCGAAGCCATGGCGCTGGGCGCGCCGAACCGGGACGACATCGAGGCCCGCGTGCGGCTCGCGCGGCAGGCCATCGCCAACCGGCACGCGCAGAAGGCCTACGACGCCATCGCCCGCAACAAGCCGCGCGAGGGCGTGGCGGATGCCCGCGAGGCCGCGCGGCTGGCCCCGGACGTGCGCAGCCACCAGATGCTGCTCATCGGCATCCTGCAGAGCACCCAGGACATCGCAGGGGCAGAGCAGGCCGCCACTGCGGCACTGCACGTGGACGAGGAGAACACCGCCGTGCAGTTGCTGCGGGCCTACCTGCGCCAGCAACTGGGGCGCTCCGACGCCGCCCAGGAAGACATCCAGGCAGTGCTCGGGCACGACTGGATCGACGATGCGCAGCGCCGCGATACGCGGCTGATCGGCGCAGACCTCGCCCTGGCCGCGGGCCGGCCCGCGCAGGCGCTCGCGCTGCTCGACCCGCTGCCCGCGGACGATGCGCAGGCGGCCGCCCGGCGCGCACGTGCCGGGGAGGCCACGCGGTGGGGCCGGTCGGCCGTGCCGGGCGACGTCACGGCCTATGCGCCGCTGCAGATGTGCCGCGAAACGCCTTACGGCACCACCTGCGAACTGCAACCCTGGGATGCACCGGGCACGGACAATCCCGCCGCGCGTGCCTACGCGGCCTACGGGCAGAAGCGCTATGCGGATGCCATCGTGCTCGCGCGCAAGGCCGTGGCGGAGCAGCCGGCCAACGCGGCCAACCAGAACCTGCTGACCATCGCGCTGGCCGCGGGCGACCGTGCGGAGCGCCAGGAGGCGCTGCAGCGCCTGGACGCCGCCCTGCAGGCCCAGCCCGCGGACGCCACGCTGCTGCGGCAGCGCGCGTACCTGTACCTCGCCGAAGACCGGCCGCAGCTGGCGCTGCAGGATTTCGTGGCGGCGCGCAGCACCGGCGAGGCCCCGGCCACCAACGTGCTGGACGAAGCCTATGCCACCGCGGCCACGGGCAACCGCCCCGCGGCCGCCGCCATGCTGCGGCAGGCCATCGACGACGCGGACGCCGGCAAGCTGCCACTGGACGCACAGCAGCGCTTCGACACCCGCAGCGCCGTCGGCAACTTCTCGCGCGAATGGGGCGTGAACGCTTCGGTGGGCTATCGCGGCGCCCGCTCGGCATCCAATGCCCTGGTCGGCCAGCCCGTGTCGGTGCCCGGCGATTCAGTCTTCTCCACCGCCGAGGTGTACTGGAGGCCGCCGCAATTCCTCAATTCGAGCAACACCACCTTCGATGTCTATGGCCGGGTGTCGAATACGCTGCGCAGCGGCACGGACGTGACCGGGGCCCAGGTGGTGAGCAATCCCTGCGGCGGCACGATCGATGTCGCCGAGACCCGCACCCGCGGCGTGTCGGGCCTGCCGTCCACCACCGGCGCGATCGGCGCGCGCCTGACCCCGTCGGCAGCCACCAACCTGACCTTCGGCATCGAGCGGCAGTTCCTGCTGGGCAGCGCGTCCCGCAGCGGCGCCCTCAACCCCGCGGCGGACGATGTGCGTTGCCAGCTGAACAACCAGGCCAGCGCCGTCAACTACCAGTCCAGCCGGGGTACCGGTGGCTGGCAGGCCTACATGCTCTACGGCTTCTACGACGGCACGGGCCTGCGCCTGGACGCGAGCGACTGGTTCACGATGGAAGGCTACCTGCAGGCCGGCTACACCCTGCTGGACACGCCCGTGCGCTACGCCGTGCGCAACACCTCGGGCGATGTCCTGGCCACCGGGGAGGGCCGCCTCAAGCGGGGTCAGGGCTTCGTCGCCGGGGAGGTGCGCGCCGGCCGAAGCTTCCTGACACCCTACAGCGACCGCCTGGTCATCTTCCCGCACGTCAGCGTGGCAGCGGACTGGTATTCCAACCGCAACCGGGCCTCCGGCGTTCCGGTGGCAGGTTTCGGCTCTTTCGACCTGGCGGGCAACGGCCGTTCCTGGTCGGTGGCGGCCGGCCCCGGCGTGAACTTCCGCTACTGGCTCGCGGGCGACCGCTACACCGCCCAGCGCTCGCATATCGACTGGAGCCTGCAGTACCGCGCCAACCTGGGCGGCGGGGACGCGAGCCGCGCGCGCGGCGTGTTCATGAACCTGTCCTATTCCTACTGAAACCTTCGCCATGACGACGAATCCGTCCGCTTTCCCGGCATGTGCTCCGTGCCGTTCCTTGCGCCGGCGCTCCCTGCTGGCCTGGCCGCTGGCGCTCGCGTTGCCCGTCGCCGCCCAGCAGCAGGCTGCGACGCTGGCCGTGACGGGCAGGGACAACTACCTGTTCGCGGGCTGGGGCAATGCGGCCGTGCCGGACTGGGCCGGCATCGACGCCACGGTCACCCGCGTGGCCGACGTGCGGCGCAGGCTGGCGGCGAAAGGCATCCTGCTGGTGGCGCCCGTGCTTCCGGACAAGATGGTGATCTACGAGGACAAGCTGCCCGAAGGCATGGCCCTGGCCCCCGAGATGCGCACCCGCTATGCGCGCATCGTCGAGAAAATGCGCGCCGCGGACATTCCCACCTTCGACGACGAAGCGCCCCTGCGCGCGTTGCGCGCGGCGGGGCAGCCCGTCTATTACCGTACGGACCAGCACTGGGCCCAGCCCGCGGCGGACGCCACGGCCCAGGCCACCGCCGACCTGATCCGCAGCCTGGTGCCGAAGCTGGCCGGCGATCCGGGCACGGGACTACCGCTGGGCAGCCTCTCCAACGAGCGCCGCTACGGCGACCTGGCGGACCGCTTTCTCTCGCCCGAGCAGCGCAAGGCCGTCGGGCGGGAGACCTTCACCGTGCGCCGCGCGGTGGAAGCCGACAGCCTGCTGGCCGACATCCCGGCCCCCGTGCACGTGACGGGCAACAGCATGGTGCAGCCGTACTTCGGCTTCGCCCAGAAACTCTCGAACCTGCTCGACCGGCGTGTGTCGGTGAACTGGAAGCCGGGTGACGTGGGCTTCTGGTCCGTCCTGATGGAGTACCTGGAATCGGAAGGCTTCCGCAGGCAGCCGCCGCAGGTGCTCGTCTGGCAGCTGTTCGAGCCCAACTTCCACCTGGGGCCCGATGCCCGCGGGCTCTGGGACGGCCCGGCGCTCATCAGCGACGCGGACTGGAACCGCAGGCTCCAGGCCGCGCTGGGCGGCTGAGCCATGGACGCACCGCAGACGCCCCCGGACGGCGATCGCTGGGCCGGCCACCGGTGGTTCGCCGTCGCCGTGACCCTGGTGCTGGCCGCGGGCTGTGCCTGGAGCGCGGCACGCCTGGCCCGGATGCAGATCGATCCGTCCGAATGGCAGCCGGACCACTGGGTGGACGGCCGGGCCGGCAACCAGCTCAACCGGGCGCTGGGCACGCTGCCGGGCCAGGGCCGCATCGACCTGTGGAGCGCTGCGCTGCGCTACCGGCTCCTGGGCGACCTGGGGCCCCAGGTGCGGGAGGGCTGCCCGGACTGGCTGTTCTACCGCGACGGCCTGCAGCCGCAGCCCGGCCAGGGCGATGCCTTCGCGCAGCGCCTGAAGCTCATGCGCCACTGGACGGGGCGGCTCGGCCAGGCGGGCATCCACACCGTGGTCGCCGTCGTGCCCGACAAGTCGCGCATCGAATCCGCGCACCTGTGCGGCCTGGAGGTGTCCCGGCCCCTGCAGGCGCGGCTGGATGCCTGGCAGCAGGCGCTGGCCGCCGGAGGCGTTCCCTTCGCAGACCTGCGCCCGGCGCTGTCCAGCGTGCCGCAAGCCTTCTACCGCACGGATGTCCACATGGCGCCCCGGGGCGCCGAGGCCGCGGCGGCGCGTGCGGCCGAGGTCGCGCTGCCGCTCCTGGGAGGGCCGGGCGGCCAGGTGTTCGAGGCACAGCGGGGCACGGCGCCGGAGCCGCGCATGGGCGACCTCATCGTGCTGGCCGGCCTGGAGCATGCGCCGGACGGCTGGCGTCCGCCCCTGGAGCGGGTCGTCCCAGAACACGTGCGGCCAGTCCACGCGGGCGGGCTGCTGGACGAAGGCCCGCAGGCCGAGGTGCTGCTGCTGGGCGACTCCAACGGCCTGCGCAGCGATTTTGCGGAGCGCCTTGGCCGCCGGCTGGGGCGGGAGGTGTGGAACCAGAGCCAGGATGGCGGCTATTTCTCGGGCGCGATGCTCTCGGCGCTCGCGCGGCAGGAACGCTGGCCCGCCAGCCTCCGGCTGGTGGTCTGGCAGTTCTCCGAACTCTCGCTCTCGCTGCCGCTGAGCGCCGAGGAGCAGCGTGCGCTGGCCGCGCTGCCCTGAACGAGCCGCCATGCTGTTCAACTCCTACCTGTTCCTCTTCCTCTTCCTGCCCGTGGCGCTGGCGGGCTATTACGCGCTGGGCGCCGTCCGCCTGCGGTGGGCGGCCCTGTGGCTGTGCGTGGTGTCGTTCGTGTTCTACGGCTGGTGGAACCCGCGTTTCGTGCTACTGCTGGCGGCCTCGATCGCCTTCAACTACCTGGTGAGCCTGCTCATCGTGCGCAACGCACCCCGGCCCCGCCTGCAGTGGTGGACGGTGGCCTTCGGCATCGCCTGCAACCTGGCGCTGCTGTTCCACTACAAGTACTTCGCCGCGCTGCTCGGCCTGCTGCGGGAGTGGGGCGTGGGACAGGGCCCGGTGGAGGACATCCTGCTGCCGCTGGGGATCTCGTTCTTCACGTTCACCCAGATCGGGTACCTGCTGGATTGCAAGGCGGGCATGGTCAAGTCGCCCAGCCTGCTCAATCACACGCTGTTCGTCACCTTTTTTCCCCACCTGATCGCGGGGCCGGTGCTGCACCACAAGGAGATGATGCCGCAGTTCGCCGACGCGCAGAACTACCGGTTCCGGGCGGAAAACCTGTCGATCGGCGGCACGCTGTTCGTGATCGGGCTGGCCAAGAAGGTGCTGCTGGCCGACACCATCGCCCCCCATGCCGATGCAGGGTTCGCCGCGCCCGCGCAACTGGGGTTCTGGGGCGCCTGGGGCACCAGCCTGGCCTATGCCATGCAGCTGTATTTCGACTTCTCGGGCTATTCGGACATGGCCCTGGGCCTGGCGAAGATGTTCGGCATCCGCTTTCCGCTGAACTTCAATTCACCTTTCAAGGCACCCTGCATCATCGAGTACTGGTCGCGCTGGCACATGACGCTCACGCGCTATCTCACCGCGTACCTGTACTACCCCATGGCCATGCAGCTGTCGCGGTGGCGCAGCCGGCGCGGCCTGCCGGTGGGCTCCGCGGGCAGCCGCACGCCCGGCGGCTTCGCGATGATGATCGCCGTGCCCACGCTCTACACCATGGGCCTGGCCGGCATCTGGCACGGCGCGGGCCTGCAGTTCTTCATCTATGGCCTGCTGCACGGCAGCTACCTGTGCGTGAACCACGCCTGGCGCATCGTTGCGGGTGGGCGCATCGCGCCCTCCAGCGCGTGGAGCCGCTGGCTGTGGCGTGCCTTCTGCGTGCTGCTGACCTTCGTGGCCGTGATGGTGGCGCATGCGTTCTTCCGAGCCGCCCATGTGCAGGATGCACTGGACCTGCTGCGCGGCATGGCCGGCCTGCAGGGCGTGGAGCCGCTGGGCAGCGGGCTGGAGCTGGCGTGGTCCGGTGAACTGCCGTGGCGGGTGCTTGCGGGCCGGCACCTCCTGGCGGTGTACCTGCCGCTGCTGCTGGCCATCGTGTGGCTGGCCCCGAATTCGCACCAGATCCTCGGGCACTTCTCGCCCGCGCTCGCGCGCCCGCAGGAGGCCCGGCCGGCGTGGATGGGCTGGCAGCCGAGCGCCGCGTGGCTCGCCGCCACGCTGGCCGTGCTGTTCCTGTGCCTGGCCAACCTGCACCGGGAAACGCGCTTCCTCTATTTCCAGTTCTGATCCACGGACCCGCACATGCCTGCTTTCCCTCTCTTGTTTCGCCGACTGGCCGCTGCCTTGTCCCTGGTCCTCGCCGCGGCCGGTGCGGGTGCCCAGGAGGGCGTGCTGTCGCAGCTCTATGCCGCGCGCCCGCCGGCCGGCGCCGCCTTCGTGCGGGTGGCCAACCCCTTGCCCGGCGCGCTGCTGGTGCGCGTGGCAGAGGGGGAGGCCCAGCGCATCGGCGGAGAAACACCTGCCACCAGCTACGCCATCGTGGGTGGCGGCAAGGCATTCGCGGTGGTAGTGGATGGCCGGCCCGCGGCCAGCCTGGAGGTGCGGCCCGGCAGCTTCAGCACGCTCGTGCTGCGCCGCGAGGGCGGCAAATACGCCTTCACCCCCATCGACGATACGACGGACACGCAGGATGCCCTGAAGGCCGAACTGCGCTTCTACAACCTCGCGCAAGGCTGCGGCACGGCGCAACTGGTGCTGTCGCCCGCAGGCACGCCGGTGTTCCGCGACGTGGCCCCGGACACCTCGGCCGCGCGGCAGGTGAACCCGGTGCAGGCCCGGCTGTCGGCACGCTGCGGTGATGCGGCGGCCACGGCCGCCCGGGCGCTGCCACCGTTGCAGGCCGGCGACCACCTCAGCCTGTTCCTGACCGGGCCGGCGGCCCGGCCGGTGCTCGCCATGCAGCCCAGCCGCACGGACAGCGTCAGGCGTTGAGCGCCTGGTAGATCTCCGCCAGCTTCGCGCGGTCGATCTTGTAGTTGACCGACACCGGCAGGCGCGCGCAGGGCAGCAGCTCGGTGGGCAGCATGTAGTGCGGCAGCCGCGCGGCCAGCAGGTCCTTCCAGCCCTCCAGTTCCTCCGGCAGGGCGGCCGTGCCGTCGTCGCCGGTCTCCACGAAGGCGACGAGGCGCGCCACCGTGCCGTTCGGCCGGCGCAGGGCCACGGCGGCCCCGGCGCGCGCGCCCGGCAGCGTGGCCAGCGCGGCGTCCACTTCCAGCAACTCCAGCCGGTAGCCGTTGAGCTTGATCTGGTCGTCGATGCGGCCCTGGCAGAACAGCAGGCCGCCTTCCGCCTCCGTGCCCAGGTCGCCCGTGCGGAAGCCGCGCTGGCCGTCGCGTACGAACATGCGGGTGGCATTGAGGTCCGGCCGGTTGATATAGCCCCGCATCACGTGCGGACCCACGATGCAGAGCTCGCCGCCATCGCTGTACACCAGCGAATCGCGCTTGGCATGCCCGATCGGCATCACCGCGTCGGTGGCCAGCAGCGCATCGTCCACGCGCAGCAGCGTGGTGGCCACGGTGGCCTCGGTCGGGCCGTAGGTGTTGAGGATCGGCACGCCGGTAAAGCGCTTGCGCAACTGGCGCGCCAGCGGCACCGGCAGCGGTTCCCCGCAGAACAGGAAGGTGCGCAGCGAGGGCAGGGCGGCCTGGGAGAACGCGGGATTGATCAACTGCTGCTGCGCGAACGATGGCGTGGACACCCAGGTCGTCACCCGGTGGCGCGCGATGAGCGCCGACACCTCCTGCGAGGAGGCCGCCCGTGCGCGGTCCAGCATCAGGATGCTGCCCCCCAGCGCCAGCGTGCCGAACACATCGTAGAGCGACACGTCGAAGCTGAACACCGTATGGTTCAGGAAGACCGGCGCCGGCCCCAGATCGAAATCCAGCCGCATCCAGTCGATCAGGCCCCGCACCCCCTCGCGCCCGATCTGCACGCCCTTGGGCTGCCCGGTCGTGCCCGAGGTGAACATGATGTAGCCCAGATCCTTCTCCGCCAGTTCCGGGGCGGGGCCGGGGCGCAGCACCTCGAAGCGGCCGGCGGCGGCATCGAACATCAGGTGGGCATCGAGCGTGCCGATGATGCTGCGCAGCCGCTCGGCCGGATAGACGGCATCGACCGGCACGAACGGGGCCTTCAGCATCAGCGCGCCGGCCAGGGCCACCATGAAGGCGGCCTCCTTGTGGCCGCGGATGACGATGGGCGCACCGGCCCCCAGACCCAGGGCCCGGGCTTGCCCGCACCAGGCCGCGGCTTCGGCCTGCAGCGCCTGCCAGCTCAGGCTGCGGTCGTGGGCGATCACGGCCAGCGCATCGGGCCGCACGGAGGTGTCCCGGAATTCCCCGGAGTCGAAATCGAAATGCATGGCGGCCGGCGGCTGCGTTCAGCAGTGGGCCGCGACGTAGGTGGACAGCGTGCGCAGCGAGCGCAGGTGCTCCTCCACCTCGGTGATCGGCACCGTGCAGCCGAACCGCCCCTCGATGGCCAGCATGAGATCGACGGCAGCGACCGAGTCGAGCAGGCCGGACTCCAGCAGCAGCGTATCGGGAGAGACTTTCTTGAGCACGGCGGCCTGGATCATGTCCGCCAGTTGGGCTTCGATTTCGGAGGGGGTCATGGTGGAGGAGGGCGGTATCGGTGGACCAGGCGGGAAGAAAAGACGGCGGCGGACTCAGATATCGCGCCCGAGCGGCACGCCCAGCGCGATCGGGGCGATGTTGCCGAGAATGCGGTCGTCGTTGACCATCACCATCGCGGAATGGGCATCGCGGATATGCCGGCTGAGATAGAACTCGCCGGCATCGTCCATGTAGCCCTGGATGCCGCAGATGCGCAGCGCGATGTCGGTGATGCGCACCACCAGCTCGGACGCGCCCACCTTCAATGCGTTGTAGCTCACCAGCCGTTCGTGGGCAGTGGCCCGGGCCGCCGCATCCTCGTACAGCGCGACGTTGGCGGCCAGCAGGGCGCGGAACTGCTGCACGAGGCTCTCGCCCTCGGCCAGCCGCAGGTTGGCGACGGGGTTTTGCGGCTGCCCGCTGCGGTTGCGCATGCGCAGGAAGGCCCGGGCGCGCGACAGCGCGGACACGGCGATACCCAGCCAGACGGCACCCAGCAGGATATGGGAGGTCGGCAGCATCGCTTCGGACATCGCCTGGGCAAAGGAGCCGTCGAAGACCTGCTCCGCGCCGCATTCCGCATGGAGGTCGAACCGGTCGGTACAGGCACCGCGCATGCCCATGGGATTCCAGCGGCCCTGGGGCGTGAGCCGGAACTGCTCGCGCAGGACCGCGACCAGCTGCTGGTCGGAAGGGGCGGCATCTTCCGCGCGCCGCGCGGAGACCAGGATCACGTCGGCAGCACGGGCATAGGAAATGACCGAGCCCTGCTTGTCCAGATGGAGGGCGTCGCCCCGGCGGTCCAGGAAACAGGCGCTGGTGCGGATGGAGCCTCCGGTGGCGCCTTCCGTGGTGGCGGACGCGACCACGTACTGTTCCCGTGCCATGCGCCCCAGCAGATCCTGGTGCCATGCGCTCTCGCCGGCCTGCCGCACCGCCACGGCCGCCTGCGAATGGTGCATCGCGAAGATCAGGCCGGTGGAAGCGCACGACTCCGACAGTTCGCGGCAGAGGTTCGCCACCGCGCGCAGGGACCATTCCGGGCCGCCATGCCGGCGCGGCACGAGCAGGCCCAGCCACTCGCGGCCGCGCAGGCTGTCCAGCGCCTCGGTGGGCAGCCGCCCCTCACGGTCCACGGCGTCTGCATGGGAGGCCGCGACGGCGCAAGGAGAAGGGCTGTCCGGCGCGCCGGGCGCGGCATCGGCGGTGGTGTCTGCGAGGCCCATTGTTTTGTCAATTTCTGCGTTCCATCGATTTTCGATAGTTTTTATTGATAAGACAATAGCCTGCGGGCCGACGGGCCGCATGTTTGCGCCAGCTCAACGTCCCTGTTGCCATTCCAGCCACAGCTGGCGGGCTTCCGGGGTGTCCCCGAGCATCCAGGGATCGACCGCGAAGGCGATGACCCGCTCCGCGCCGTACGTCCGGGCGACATCCATTTGCGCCCGCACCCGGGCGGCCGTCGCGGCACGCGCGCGGAAGGCGTCGCCCGTGCCTGGTTCCGGCGGCAACTGCTCGAACAGTTCGATGATCAGGTCGAAGGGCACGCCGCGCTGGCGCAGCAGAGCGCGCAGCGGTTCGAGCCCCGCATAGTTGCCCATGCCGGCCACGCCGACCCCGTCCTGCAGCATGGGCCGCAGCGCCACCTTGTCGAGGATGTCCGTCCACAGGGCGGTCAGGGTGCCCGGCGTCTGCAGCTTGCTGAAGAAGGTGGACACCGCCAGCGGCGCGTGGCTGCCCGCGCCCGCGGCGATGGCCTGCAGCCAGGGCACGAGGAGTGCCCGGCGCTCGGTGGTGGCCCAGTTGTACTGGTCCAGTTCATAGGGCAGGTACCAGCCACGGAATCCCTGCTGGCGGGGCCAGGGCGCTGTCGCCAGGTACTGCAGGCAGCGCGCCTGCGTGGCCGCGAGGAAGGCCGGCAGCGCGCCGGGATCGCGGGATGCGAGCACGGTCCACCATCGCTCGTCGTAGGGCAGGCCCACGCGGATCCCCATGCCCTCGCGCCCGGCCTCGTCGAACAGCATCGCGATGAGCGCATCCGGCAGCGCCCAGGGGTGCGTGCCGCCCTCCGTGGCACTCCACTGCAGCACGATCTCGTCGCAGCCCAGTGCCCGCGTGGCCCGCAGGCGGCGGCGCCATTCCTCGGACGACAGCGACTCGTAGCTTTTCCAGGGCTGCAGGAACGTACCCTGGAAGCGATCCGGGGACGTGGTGCAGGCAGTGGCCAGGGCAGAGGCCGCGAGCAGCAGCCAGGTGCGCCGTTCGAGCGGCGGCATGGGCGTGGAAGAGGGCATCCGGGACTCCGGAGAAGGGAGATCCGGACAGCATATCCGCGCGCCCTGTGCGGCGCGCCGCCAGGCTCAGTTCGCCGTGATGCCGTTGGTCTTCACCACCGCGTCCCAGCGCTTGCGTTCCGCGTTCACGAAGTTCTGGAATTCCGCGGCGGAACTGCCCACCGGCGTGAGTCCCAGCGCGTCCAGGCTGCTGCGCACGTCCGGCAGCGCCAGGGCCTTCTGCGACAGCTCCTGCAGGCGTGCGATCACCGCCGGCGGCGTGCCCGCGGGCACGAACAGGCCGTTCCATTCCATCACCTGGTAGCCCTTGATGCCCGCTTCCTGCACGGTGGGCACCGCGGGCAGTTCCTTCATGCGGGTGGCGGAGGAAACGGCCAGGGCCTTGAGCTTGCCGCTCTTGACGTAGCTGAGGCTGGAGGCCGCGTTCGCGAAGTACACATCGACCTGTCCGCCCATCACGTCCATGATGGCCGGCGCGCCGCCCTTGTAGGGCACGTGCACGGCATCGAACTTCGCGTCGATCCGCAGCAGTTCCATGGCCATCTGCGCGAGGCTGCCCGGCCCGTAGGAGGCGTAGGTCAGCTTGCCGGGCTTCGCGCGCGCCGCGGCCAGGAAGTCCGGCAGCGTGTTGTAGGGAGAGGAGGGCGCCACCACGAGGATGTTGGGCACGCTGATGATCTGCGACACCGCCACCAGGTCCCTGGCGGGATCGAACGGCAGCTTGCGCAGCGCCGGGTTGATCGCGAACGACGACGCATCGAACAGCACCGTGTAGCCGTCGGGCCGGGCCCGCGCCACGGCCGCGCCGCCGATGGAGCCGCTGGCGCCGGGCTTGTTGTCCACGATCACGCTCTGCCCCGAGACCTCGCCCAGGCCCTTGGCCAGGATGCGCGCGGCATTGTCGGCGCCCCCGCCCGCGGAAAACGGCACCACCAGCGTGATGGGCTGCTCGGGGTAGGTCGCGGCCCGGACGGCGCCATGGGCCAGCGCGGCGGCTGCGGCCGCCAGCCAGATTGCCTGCTTCATCTGCTTCATCTCCTCGGTCCTTTCTTGATGGAAAAACTCAGTCGCCGAATCCGTACAGCGCGCAGGCATTGGTGACCAGCACCTGCCGGCGCAGGGCCGGATCGGGCAGCCAGCGCGCCAGCAGCCGCAGCAGCAGTTCCGGGCCGGGGCGCCGTTCGCCTTCGGTCACATGGGGCCAGTCGCTGCCCCAGACCAGCCGCCCGGGCACCTCGCGCACCCATGCCTGTACCAGCGCCTCGCAATCCGCGTAGCCTGCTTCCAGGCCCTGCGTGCTGTTGAGGTACGGACCCGACAGCTTGACCCAGGCCCGGCCGTCCTGCACCAGGTCGCGCACCAGGGAAAACGCGGACTGCGCCTCGCGTCCCGTCCCGCCCGCGCGCGCCATGTGGTCGAACACCAGGGGGCAGGGCAGGCCGCCCAGCAGGCCGCGCTGCGCCACGATCTGGTCGGCCCGCCAGTGCAATTGCAGGTGCCAGCCCAGGGCATGGATGCGCGACGCCAGCGGGCGCAGCATGTCCAGCTCCACCGCGGCGTCGCGGTCGGAGTGCAGCGAAAAGCGCAGCCCGCGGATGCCCCCGGCATGCAGCGCCTCCAGTTGCCCGTCGGTGATCTCCGGCCGCACGACGGCCACGCCCCAGGTCCTGTCCGGGCCGAGCGCGCGGATCGCGTCCAGGGTGGCCTGGTTGTCCACGCCGTGCGCCCGCGGCTGCACCACCACCGCGCGGGTCAACCCCAGGCGCGTGCGCAGGCGCAGGTAGTCCGCGGCGGTGGCAGCGGCCTGCATCGCATGGGGCGCCGCCACGGGAAAGCGGCCGTCGAACACGTGCAGGTGGGCATCGCAGGCCCCGGCCGGAAGTTCCGGCACCTCGGGCAGGCCGGGCAGGGCCGTCGTGCCGTTCATGGCGTCTCGTCCGGGCCCAGCCCCTGGCGGATCGCATCCGTGTGCTGGCCGAGGGTCGGCGCGGCGAAGGCCTGCGGGCCGGCCGTGCGGCCGAACTCCACCGCGCCGGCGAATCCCCGGTAGCCTCCCAGCACCGGATGGTCGAAGCGGGTGATCATGCCCTCGGCCTCCACCTGAGGATGCGCGAACATGTCCTCCACCGCCCGGGCGGCCGCGCACGGCACTTCCTCGCCGAACAGCTCCTCCCATTCGAGCGCGCTGCGCCGGGCCAGGGCCTGCCGCAGCACGGGCACCAGTTCGTCCTTGTGCTGGGCGCGCTTGCGCACCGTGTCGTAGCGCGTATCGGCAGCCAGGGCATCCAGGCCCGTCTTGCGGCACAGCGCGGCCCAGAAATGCTGTGTATTGGCCGAAAGGTACAGGTAGCCCTCGCGCGTGGGGTGCAGGCCGGTGATGCCGCCCGAGCGCATGTCCCGCCCCACCTCGCGCGGCTCTCCGTCCGCCCACACCAGCCGCGCCGACTGCATGGTGAGCGCGGCCCGCAGCAACGACACGCCCACGTGCTGGCCGAGGCCGCTGCGTTCGCGCTCGTACAGCGCCGAGGCCACGCCGCCGGCCACCAGCGCCGACGCGTAGTAGTCCACGACCGATCCGTACAGGATCTCCGGCGGCCCGCCGGCCTTGCCCTGCATCGCGCACATCCCCGTCATGGTCTGCAGCACCTGGTCGTAGCCCGCCTTGGCCTTGAGCGGCCCGCGGCTGCCGTAGCCGGTCACGCTGCAATACACCAGCCGTGGATTGATCTGTGCCAGCCGCTCGAACCCGATGCCCAGCCGCTCGGGCACGCCCGGGCGGAAGTTGTGCACCAGCACGTCGGCCTCGCGGGCCAGGCGCAGGAATGTCGCGTGGTCGGCTTCCTGCTTCAGGTCCAGCACCATCCCCCACTTGCTGCGGTTCACGCCCAGGAAGGCCCGGCTCTCGGCCTCCAGCGTCGAGGGGTACTTGCGCAGGTTGTCGCCGTCCGGCGGCTCGATCTTCACGACCTCCGCGCCCTGGTCCGCCAGCAGCGAGCAGCCATAGGGGCCGGCGATATAGGCGCTCAGGTCGAGCACGCGCACGCCGCTCAGCGGGCCCGGGGAGCCCTGGCGCCCGCCTGGTACGAAACTCATGGATTCCATCCTCCTGGTTCAGCCGGTCAGTCGGCGACGATGTTGCGGGCCTTGGCCAATTGCTTCCAGCGCGCGAGGTCCTGCCGGATCACGTCCCCGAACTGCTGCGGCGACAAAGGGGTGGCGATGGCGCCCTCGCGCAGGAACTGGGCCTGGATGCCGGGCTTGGCCAGCACCTGGTTCACGGCCTGGTTCAGCAGCGCCACCGTGGCAGGCGGCACCCCGGCCGGCGCCAGCAGGCCCCACCACAGCTCGAACTGGTAGCCGGGAATGGCGGTGGACATCGGCACCAGTTCCGGGGCGATCGGACTGGGCGCCAGGCTGGTGATGCCCACGGCCTTGAGCTTGCCGCTGCGCACCATCGGCAGGATCGACGGACCGCTGGAGATCAGCATCTGCGCCTGGTTGCCGATCACGTCCGTCACGGCGGGCCCCTGGCCCTTGTAGGGCACGTGCACGATGTCCATGCCGGGCACCATGGAGCGCATCAGTTCGCCCGCGAAGTGGTTCACGCTGCCCGTGCCCGAGGTCGCGTAGTTGAACTTCCCCGGATGGGCCGCGATGGTACGCAGCAGTTCGGCCGGGTTGCCGGCCGGGAACTGGTTGTTGACCGCCACCACCAGCGGCCCCTTGGCCAGCATCGCCACCGGCTGCAGGTCCCTGGCGGGATCGAACGGCAGGCTGGCCTGCATCGCGGCGTTGGTCGTCAGGCTCGAGGACACCGCCACCAGCGTGTAGCCGTCGGGAGCGGCCTTGGCCACGAACGCGGTGCCGGTGGTGCCACTGGCGCCTGCCCGGTTGTCCACGATCACCGGCTGCCGCAGCAGGTCGCCCATCTCCTTGGCCACCTGCCGGGCGAACAGGTCGTTGGAACCACCGGGCGGGTAGGGCACGACCATGGTGATGGGGCGGCTGGGGTAGCTGCCTTGCGCCCATGCGGGCAGGGCGGCGGCAGCCATCGCGGCGGCTGCCGCCATCGCGCAGGTGCGCCGCAGCGCGCCGCGGCGGGAATTCGTGTCGGCCATGTCGTGTGTCTCCTGTCTCTTTGTGTCGTAATGGTTGCCTGCCGTTCGCGGTCCAGCAGGGCCGAGCCTGGCGCGGGGTGGCAGGTCAGCAGAGCCCTGCGGCGCGCGCGGCTTCCACCGTGCGCTGCGCCCGCAGCACGAACGGCCTGTCCACCATCTTCCCGTTGACCACATAGGCGCCGACACCCCGGGCATCGGCGGACTGCGCGGCTTCCAGCACCTGCCGGGCGGCGTCCAGCTCGGCGGCCGACGGCACATACACCGCGTTCGCCATGGCGATCTGGCTGGGATGGATGCAGGTCTTGCCCGCGAACCCGAGGCTTCTGGAGAGTTCCGCCTCGGCCTGGAAGCCTGCGGCGTCCTGGATGTCGGCGAAGGCACCGTCGTAGGCATCGATGCCGGCCTCTGCCGCGGCCATGCGCACGGCGAACATCGCCTGGGCGATCGCTTCGCGGCAGCGGCGGGCCACGCCGAAGGGCTCGAACAGGTCGCCCAGTCCCAGCTGCAGTGCCCGCACGCTCGGGTGCGCGCCGGCCAGCTCCGCAGCAGTGCGCAGGGCGCGTGGCGTCTCGATATTGAGCAGCAGGCCCGGAGCGTCCGCCATGCCGCGGTTGCGGGCAGCCTCGGCGATGGCCTGGGCCGCCTGTTGCACCGCCGCGGCGCTCGCCGGCTTGGGCAGGTTGATCAGGTGCACGCCGGGATGTACCGACGCGGCGATGTCGGCCTCGAAATGCGGCGTGTCCATGGCGTTGACCCTCACGATCACGGTCTTGCCGCCGCCATCCGGCGCCAGCGCCTGCAGGAAGTCATGGAGCAGGGCGCGCGCCTCGTCCTTGCGCGCTTCCGCCACGGCATCCTCCAGGTCGAACGACACGCCGTCGGCCGCACTGCGCAGGGCCTTGGGGAACAGCTCCGGCCGCGATGCCGGAACGAACAGCTTGCTTCTCATGCGCCCATTGTTGGGCCGTGGAAAGCATAGATAAACACATGCAATATTTCTTCAGAAGATAGAAAATATTGCTTTATGGAAACCAGCTACTTGCAGAGTTTCATGCTGGTGGTCGAGACCGGCTCCATGGCCGAAGCCGCGCGCCGGCTGAACCTCACCGCCGCCGCCGTGGCCCAGCAGATGCACAGCCTGGAGCGCGAATTCCAGGTGCCGCTGCTCGCGCGCGCGGGGCGCACCGTGGCACCGACCCCCGCGGGCCACCGCCTCGCACGCAGCGCGCCGGTCCTGCTGCGCGAACTGGGCCAGGCCCGGGCGCATGTGAACGATGCCGGCGCTTCCGGCGAACTCGCGATCGGCACCATCAACACGGCCCTGCACAGCCTGCTGCCGGACATCCTGGCGGATTTCTCGCAGCGCCTGCCCCACGTGCGGGTCTTCCTGCAGTCGGGCACCACCCAGCAGCTCTACCAGTCCGTGCAGCAGGGCGGGCTGGACGCCGCCGTGTGCCTGCACCCCAGCTTCACCCTGTCCAAGACCTTCGGCTGGGCCCTGCTGCGCGAAGAGCCCCTCGTCCTGCTCGCGCCGCGCCACCTGGCCGCGCAGGACGCGCACGAACTGCTGCGCACCCAGCCGCTGATCCGCTACGACCGCAGCCTGGGCGGCGGCCAGATGGTGGAGCGCTACCTGCGCGAGGCCGGCATCGTGCCGCAGGAGCGCTTCGAACTCAGCTCGCTCGTGGCCATCGCCATGATGGTGGACCGCGGCCTCGGCGTGGCCGTCGTGCCCGACACCGCCCTGGACTGGCCGGACGGCCGCAGCGTCGTGCGCCTGCCCCTGCCCGGCGCCAGCCAGTCACGCCGCTTCGGCATGCTGTGGCTGCGTTCCTCGGCGCGGCTGGCATTCGTGCAGGAACTGGTGGCCTGCGCACGGCGGGTGGTGGAGCGGCGAGGCGGAACCCGGGCCATGCCGCGGGTGGTCCCGGGTTCTGCAGCAGCAGGCGAATGACAACTGGTGGAATCCACCGGTCCGCTGCAGCCGCACGCGCCTAGCGCAGCGCCAGCACCTCGACTTTCGTCAATGGCATGTGGCTTGCCATTTCATCCACCATGGGTGCCAGTTCGCCATGGGCGACTTCAAATTCTCCCAGTGCAGGATCGAAGGTAATCATGCGCCCATGCCCGACATCGGCAAAAGCAATCGCATGTGCTTGGGATCCTGATTCCATGACCAGAACGCCGCGCCCTGCTGTCGCCATCAGGCGGGCTGCGTCTTCTGAGGACCGGCCCCCGGTGTCAGGTTTCCAGTCCAACTGCAAACCTTTCATTCCCGCAGCCTGCAAGATACTGATTTCTCCGGCGTTGTCGACCGCCTCGTCGTAAGCGTGATGATGTTCCGCGCTGTAGAGGCCATGGGCGATACGCGCATGCACCGTGTTGTCGAAGGAGGCCAATCGGGTCAGCCGCTCTTCCGCGCCACCGGAGGTGATCCTCCGGCCGTCGATCATCTGCAGCCACTGGAGTGACAGGCCGACACAGGCAGACTGCCCATCGATTCCATGGGTGCTGAAACATTTTTCCTGATCGAAGCGCGCGGTAACCCGTGCATAAGCGAACGCAGAAAGCTTCTCCCACTCCGGATGATCCAGGTCGATCGGGTCAGGCATCCTCGCCCCGATCATGATGGGTAACCTGGAGGCTGCCTGCCCGGGGCCTGGGCAGGCAGAAATCAGTGATCGGGAGGACACCGGGGGCGGGAGAGCCTGGGCCGGCGGCATGTGGATGCGGGACATCCCGCTGCGCGGTGGCAGCACTCCACCCAGCGGCCGGAGGTTGACCAGCGGCTGGGGAATGCCTGGTGGCAGCGCCGGTGCCCTGCTCGATTGCGAATGTCGTGTGTCCTGGATATCGGCGTCGTGGCCAGGCCTGCGGGTCAATCCAGGCGCAGCCCTGGTGGCAGACGGTGTGGTGGTGGTTGTCATGGTGATTTTGGCGAATGTTCATTCATGCCTGTGGATCCGAGGCACGCTCTGAAAACATTCTTGGCCAGGCAGCGTGATTTGCCATTCATGCTGCGCGAAACGACAGCGGGACATGCGAAGAGGCGTCCAGGCAGGGATTCCCCCTTGCGCCGCAGCACGCCAACTCTTGCCCTTGTATTTGGCCTTGCCGTTGTGGGCGTCGCGATTGCTCGGCACTTGCCCCTGGCATTTGGCCGCCGCCCTGGTACGAGGGCTGGTCACTGTCGATAATGGAAATTATTAAATTTATAAATAAAAATCATGCAAATTGGCGCAAGCAGATAATTATTGGTGGCATTTATCAAAGTGGATTTTCAGTAGATAAATTGCTTGTCCATCCGGACATGGATTGCGGCCCCCAATGCCAGAATCCGCCCGTCCCGGTCGAAAGGGGCCCCGCGACTTCCACAATCATTCCAACAAGGGAATTCCATGATCCGATGAATCCATATTGCCGCAGCGTCATTCCTGCTGTGCTCGTCCCTGCTTGCCGGGTGCGGTGGAGGGCAGGGCGCCTCCATCTCGGCCGGCGCCGAGGCCGCCACTGCCGCCGAGCCGTCCGCCGGCACGGAATGCCCGCAGGAGACGAAGAGCATCCAGGCCGGGCCAACCGTCCAGGCTCGCGTTTTCGCCCATCCCGGTGCGCCGCTCACCCGGGCGGATCTCGAGGCGCTCAGGTCGCACGTCGATCAGGGCCGGGAGCCCTGGAAATCCGCCTTCGGCCTCCTGTCGAAGGACGGCAAGGCCCAGTTGACCTACCGCATGCATGGCCCGTTCGCCAAGGTGAGCCGCGCCCCGAACGAGAATCTCTGGCCCTGGCGCGATGACATGGTCGCCATCTGGAACCTGTCGCGGATGTGGTATTTCACCCGCAACGAAGACTATGCGAGGAAGGCTCGCGAGATCCTGCTGGCCTGGGCCACCCGGCACACCGAGTTCTCCGGCCGCGAGTCGATGCTCGACCTGGGCGACTATGCCTACATGTTCGTGGGTGGCGCGGACATCCTGCGCGGCACCTGGCCGGGATGGAGGGAATCCGACACCGCCACGGTGAAGAAATACTTCAAGGATGTCCTGATGCCGGCCTCCAACCCGTATGGAGAGAACCAGTTCGGGGCGGCCAACAAGGGCGCGCTGGCCCTCGTTTCCCTGGGGCTGCTGTCCATCTTCAACGACGATGCGCAAGCCCTGGACAAGGTGGTCTACCAGGCCCGCACGCTTGCGCACATCGGCCTTCGCAATTCCAACGACATCGGGATGCTCGGCGACACCCTTCGTGACCAGGGGCACGCCTATGGGCAGTTGCGGTCGCTGACCATGCTCGCCGAGGCGCTGTGGAAGCAGGGCATCGACATCTATTCCGACCTGGACGACCGTCTCCTGGCAGCGGGCGAGTATTTCGCACGGGTGAACGAACTCGTCCCGACGGCGGCACTGCCCTTCGGCACCACGGACCGCTACTACGCTTCCGACGCCACGGGGCACGGCTGGCGCGGAGGCAACGGCGGCAATATCACGCTCGAGCAGATCCACGCCGCCTATGTGCTGCGCAAGGGACAGCAGGCACCGTTCATCGCCCGCAGGCGCCTCTGGATGCCGGTGGACGGCACCAGCTTCATGTTCCTCAAGGAGGCCGATACGTCCGAGGCAGCGTCCGCACCGGCACTGGCCTTTCCGGACACGGCATCGGTCACTTCAGGCTTCGCCAGCGCCGACATCGGCGGCGCCAGTCCGCCCGGAACGGCCACCTACGCCGGCGGGAGATGGACGGTCCAGGGAGCGGGCTCCGACATCTGGGCAGACAGCGACAGCGGCCATTTCAGCTACAAGGCCATCTCCGGCGACGGCACCATCATCGCCAAGGTCGAGTCGGTGCAGAACACCGGCACCGCGGCCAAGGCGGGCGTGATGATGCGCACCGGCCTCGAGCCGGGCGCGCCCCGTGCGTGGATGGCGCTCACCAGCCGCAGGCAGGTCGAGCAGAACATGGCGAAGCTCGTCGTCTATGGCGGATCGTATTACGCGAACAAGGCGCACGACCTTCCCGAAGGGGCGTCGTCGTACTGGGTGAAGCTCGAGCGCATCGGCAACATGATCACCGGTTATGTCTCTCCCGACGGCACCAACTGGGCCGCCACGGATGTCGGCCGCATCGATGCACCGGTGCCCGACACGATCTATGCGGGCCTGGTGGTGTCCTCGAACGCCAACGGCACGCTGAACCGTTCCACCTTCAGCCATGTCCAGATCACCGGCGGCGACGGCGGCGCGCCCGCCACCGTCCCGGAAGCCCCCGCCATGCTGCTCGCCTCGCCGGGCGCGACGGCGCCGTGCCGCTGCGCTGGCAGGCATCCTTCGGCGCCACCCGCTATGCGGTCCATCGCGCCACCTCCAGCAGCGGTCCCTACCAGGTCATCGCGCCGAGCGTCGCGGGTACCCGGTACACGGACACCTCCGTGAGCAATGGCGTGACCTACTACTACACCGTCACCGCGGCCAACTCCGCCGGCACGAGCGGCAACTCGTCCCAGGACAGTGCCACTCCGGTAAATCTCCAGTCCGTGGTGAACATCTCCGTGGGCGGCACGGCATCGGACAGCGCGGGCAACGCCACCAATGCCGGGAACGCGTTCGACCACAACTCCGCGACGCAGTGGTTCCACCCGAGCACCACTGGCTGGCTGCGGTACGACCTCGACCGCGCACGTGCCGCGGAGCGTTACACCGTGACCAGCTCCTTCGACAAGGTGGCCCGAGACCCGAAGGATTGGCAGTTCCAGGGCTCCAACGACGGAGCGACCTGGACCACGCTGGACGTGCAGGGCGCCCAGCAATTCGCAGAACGCTACGAGGTCAAGACCTATGCGGTCGCGCAGCCGGCGGCCTATCGGTACTACCGGTTCAACATCACGGCCAACAATGGGGACGACACTTTCACGGATCTTGCGGAGCTGGGGTTGATGGCATCTGGCAAGCAATGACGGGAAGGGGGTAAAGGGTAGGGGACGGGTACTGATGCGAGCTGGGCAACTGCTGAGAACAAGCTCGAGAACGCGGCGATGTCCTGCTCTTCGCGAAAGCGGGCATGGCTTCGCATGCGAGACGGCGTTTCGAGTGACTGTTGAGGAGAGTATCGGCTTCCATTCAAGGAGTCGAACATGGGGGGCTGCATTTCAGGATTGGGCGGAAGCTCGGGTAGGTCACGGCACGCTACGGAAGCGGCGGGGGGCACCAGTAACCTGGCCGGTCATGCAGGGCGGGTCTATGGGGCAGGTGCGGCCGGCGGGCACCTCGAAGAACTTGAGGGCCTGAATCCCGGTCGTTCAGCACGGCCCAATGCAGAGACCAGTTCGCTCGCACCAAGGCGGCCATTGGCGGACGATCTCGACAATATCAAATCAATCCTGGGCGATTTTCGGTCCATGGGAGCCATGCTCGACCACATTGACATCCTCCAGCTGGACGCGGCCATGCTGCCGATCGCGGTCAGGGCTGAAAATGCACGCTCGGCCCGGAAGGCTGCGATGGCGGGCGATCCGCACTTGCCATTGCACCATTTTCCCGACCTGCATGCGTTCTGCGACGCCATCGGTCGCGGCGAATTGACCGCTGGACGCGCCATATTCCGGCTACGGCCGGACCGAGAACATGTGGTGGCGGCAGATATCAAGACACTCGGGCAGACGACTTCGATACTTATCCCTGAGCCCGTGGACCATCCTTCAACGAGGGAGCTGTTGCGGACGAGCCTCGCAGAAATGGCAAGGCACCTGCCGCCCCATGCATCGATCAAGGTGCTCGTTCACGATTCCCAGAAGAACAAGGTTGACTGCCCCATATTCGCGTTGCATGCGGCTTCCAAGATGGTTTGCGAGCGTGGGTTTCTCGACGCGCACCATTGGGACAACGCAAGCGCCCCGGGGTCCCAACGCATCGTCGATGCCCATGCCATCATGCCTCCCGGTTTCTTCAAGCATGCCCAGTCGATAAGCGCTGTCAAGAAAGCTTTCGCGGACAGGCCTGCGGAACTGCACCAGCCGATCGGCAACCGCAGTGATGAGAGTCTGCTTCAACGCCTGGAAAGGAACCGCGCACACCGAATGGACATCAAGCGGGAGATCAATACCTCCAGCGAAGAAAAGCGCATGACTTACCTGGACCGTGCGCGTCAATATGTCGAGGATGCACCCGACCGCGAAGTGGATGAACTGACAGCGGCATGCGCCAAAGCCGCGCCGGACTGGTTCCAGGCATCCCGGGCCGCAACCGCCGGCGAGTGAACGGCCCGGTCGGTGCTTGCGCTCGGTTTCCTGATGCATCGTCCATCTTCCAAGTCGAGCGCTGGCCACGGTACAAGGCCCGGAAACGCCGGATAAGCTGGGCGCGGGCGTCAGCGCCGAGCCGCAAGTGCCAGCTGCCACTTTGATGGATACGATGTATATTATCTGACGATTACGTCAATTTGCGGCCATATGCGATCTGATGGCCGCAGTTGTCGAATTTTGCAGCATTGGGATCCCTGGATCTCCGTTGTTTGGTTAACCAAGCAACGAGGATCAAATGCTCACCATCACCGTCGTGTCCACCAAGGGTGGAGTAGGTAAGACAACTCTCGCCGCCAACCTCGGCGGCCTTCTACGCGATATCGGCCTCCGCGTCCTGCTCGTCGATGCGGACATCCAGCCCTCCCTGACGAAGTATTTCCACCTCGCTGAAGAGGCTCCCAAGGGCCTCACCAGCCTGGTGCAGACGGGCGTGCTGACGCCCGACTGCATCTCCAAAGTGCAGCTGCCCCCGCCCGGCTTCGGCGTGCCTGCCGACAAGATCCCGCAGACCGAGGAAGGGTCATTGCACCTGGTCAAATCGGATACGAGAGACGGACGGCTCCAAGATTGGATCGCGCAGCGTCTCGACCGGTTGGTGCGTCTGTCAATGCCGCTTCGTCAGGCGGCCGTGGCAAACGCCTATGACGTGGTTCTGATCGACACCCAGGGCGCGGTAGGCCACCTGCAGGACGCCGCGGTGAACGCTGCGGACCTGCTGCTCGTTCCGACGTCTCCCGACATCGTCTCAGCCCGCGAGTTTCTCGACGGCACGCGCGAACTGCTCGATCGTCACGAATCCACCGCAAATCTCGGGTTCAAAGTGCCGCAGATGAAGGCCGTGATAAACCGAACTGAGAACACGCGCAACAGCCGGCTGATGGCGGATCTCATCCGCGAGAACTTCATTGCTATGCGCGGCCGCGTGGATGTCCTTCAGACAGTCATTCCATCCGCGGTGGCATACCGCAACGCGGCTACGGCCCAAGTGCCGGTGCATTGGGCTGACCCGGCGAAAGCGGCGTCGTACATGCACGAATTGATGTGGGAACTTATTCCCAACGTCGCAGGCTTCCGGGCCTCTACTTTCAAGACCTCCGCCGACCAAGCCACTGCCGCCTGAAATGGAGGCAGTAATGCGAACGCCCGAAACGCTCACGGCGGTGGAGCGTGCTGCGCAACTGCGCCAGCGAGGATCCACCAGCGCCACGGGGGAGTCGACCGGCTCCCCCGCTTCTGCACCAACCCAAGGTGCCAAACCTATGACAGCCCAAGAGAAAATGCGCGAATCTGCGCGCGCAGCGCTTAATAAAGGTTCCGCGAATGCGACTGCGAACCTAGATCCATTGGAAGAGGTTGACGGATCGCTGACGATATTGAGCATTAACGAGATTGATCCTTATAAGTACAACCCCCGGACCAAGCCGAACCCTGCCAGGGCGAATCTCAAGGCCAGCATGAAGGCCGAGGGAATCACGAATGTAATCACGGTGACGCGCCGCTCACCGAAGGAGAAGTATTTCCCTTATGGCGGTGGGAACACGCGGATCGAGCTCGCCAAAGAGCTTTACGCCGAAGGCGAGGATCGCTTCGCAACGCTCGCCGTCGTAACGAAGAAGTGGCCTGGAGAGGCGGCAGTCATTACTGCCCATCTCAGCGAAAACGACAATCGTGGCGACATCTCGTTTTGGGAGCGTGCACAGGGTGTCGCAGCGTTTAAGCGAGAGTTCGAGCGAGAATCTGGCCGCATTCTGACTGCTGCCGAAATTAATAAGGAACTGAAGGAGCGCGGTCTCAATTACGGGCTCAAGACCATTCAAAACTTCGCATTTGCCACGGAGCATCTATATCCTGTAGGACCGTGGTTGCAGACCACAGAAGTCAACGAAATCATTCGACCACTGATCGGTGCTATACAGGAGCTTTCGCGCAAGGGAGACGCTGCGGGACAAGTCAAGGCCGCCATCGACGAAATTCTTCTGATGCACGGCCAGGATCTCGAATCGCTGGAACTGAGCAACAAGGACGCCGATCCAGGTTCTCGAACCGAGGTGCGTCTCGACGTGCAAAGCCTTATTACCGATTTGCAAAGTGTCTCGGCGAAAGTCTTGAGGCTGGATGCTGACCGTATGCCTCAGATACTGAAGGAGGTTATCGGAAATCCGAAGGCGTCGTTCGCTGATCTGACCAGCACTCGGAAGGAACCACCAGATAAGCCACCAGAGGGACAAGGAAAGGCTCGCCAGATGCCGCTTGGACCAATGCTCGGCAGCGTTCCAACCGGAAAGGCACCCGCGCCATCGATGGAGCGCGAGCGAAGCGCTACCGCGCCGGGGAGCCAAACGCAGGAAGAGCGTCTGGCGGTGTTCAGCCAACAACTCACCAACGATTTTCTCGCGCTGAACGATGTGGTGCCGATTTCGGATTTCATACGTGTCGAGCCCGCTCTGCCGTTCGGATTTCTTGTGGACTTCCCTAAGGCCAGTGATGCCATCGCCGGCCAGTCGCTCACCGAGGAGCAGGCGGGAATGCGAGAGGCCATCTGGCCCATCCTCGCTGCGCTTTCGGGCCAATGCAGCCAACCTCTGATGGAGCGATGCAGCCCCGAAAGCGGCTGGGCCGAGGCGGTAGCTCGGGGCCCTTCAGAGCTCGAAGCGCGATGCGCTGCAATTCGAGCTCCGTTTCGCAACGGCCTCATGTACGTCACCTCCTTTCATTTCCTTTTTGCGTTAAGCACGCCTCGTGTGGGCCCAGTGCTGTCGGCCGTCCTAAAAACCATCTTTGAATTCAGCAAAGATCATCCTGAACTTACCAAAACGCCATTTAAACATATTTTCGCAAATTGATTTTTCGGTGTTCATATGATTAATCGCAGATTGCCTATTGAGTTTAGGGCCAACGACCAGCTCAATTATCTACTGCTGACTGAGTTGGTCCGTCTGATCGAGACAGAAGATGGCTTGGTGCAACTCCTCGAGCACGGTTGCGATGCTGAACTCATTGATGGATTAAGGCGTCGTTCCTCTCGCGATCTTCTTGATTTGGCGGCTCGCATGCGGGAGTGGCGAGTCAGCTTCTCCCCCATTGAGATGCGTCAGCATCTCAACGGAATCGATCGTCAGCGCCGTGATAGCGAACTCTGCGAATATTTCATTAAAAATGGTGCTTCGCAGCCTTTGGTAGCGCGACTCTTTAGCAAATCCGCGACAGAGATTCGGAAGCTTCGAGACATATTGGTCGGCGGAGGTGCCGGCGGGCGGACTAGGCTCCCACGGGATCTGAGTGTGCGGGATGAGATCCACCGCGAGTGGTACGAGATATCGCGCGCCGGCTCTGGCATGACATCTCTCCGCGATCGACTATACAAGCTTCATTTGAAATTTTCGGAATATTCGATCGATACGCTGTACTCGACAATCCGCGAATTTGAACGAGGTGACGTAGTTTCGTGCCGAGCCAGGCGCCCAGGCGAGCCCCAAACCGCGGCATAAACGATTTATGGCAGTTGATTATTTCCTCATTGATGCACCTGAAAGCGTTCCGGATGAATTTAACGCTTGGGTGGTGGCAAAAAATCGCCATTTCTCGCTATTCGATGAGTATATGGGTGCAGGCAGCGATCGAAGGAGCGAAGTTTCGGTGATTGTCTGCGCGGCGAAGGTCGAGGCCGACCGCCTGGAGGGCATAGCCCGCCGCGCATGGTTCGCGCTCCATAGACAGAATCTTGATGAGCTCAGCCGCGAACTTGCTGAAAGGCAGCGCAATGAAAATCGGGAATAGCAATAATGCGCGGTGGCCCGCGGAAGCACTGGGTGCCTTTGTCATCGCGGCGACGATGTTTGTTGGGCTATGTGTGGCTTACTTCGCTTCCATTTATGTGGAGCGTGGTGAGTTGCCCGCAGATATCTTGCCTGCCATCAGGTTCGTTGCCCTGGCAATTTTTATTCTCGGAACGACCGCGCTGCTCGCATGCCTGGTCTACGTTTGTAAGAAATATCGCAAGTAGGTTCGGCGGATAAATCGCTGACAGTCCCCACCCAAATTCGATCCTTAGAAAAGAATCGCCATGCACACGAACCATAATCTGGCCAGGCCACACAACGAAATGCTTTCCGCAATGCTACTCGAATGGGTTGGGCAAGCGCCGGTGACCATACATCGGGCATTTATCGATTTAACCGGAAATGTTCTGTGTGCGCTTTGGCTGACCTATGCCTTGGAAAAAGCCAAGGCATGGGAACAGGGCGCTTCCAAGAATGGCCTGGTGGTCATCGACATGACGTCGGCCGAATGCGAGCGCGACACAGGTATCACCCGCGCGCAGCAGCAGACCTGTCGCAAGGTGCTGGTGCAGATGGAGATCCTTTCAGAGGTTGGGGGCCAGGGCAGGGCGATCCAGTACACGCTGAATACGGGCCGCTTGCTCGATCTGCTCATGCGACAAGCGCAGCCGCTCGCGGACGCATTGCGTGTGAGCCGAAGCGATGCTTCCGCGAGCGATGCCGAGGCAGCGACAACGGCAAATCGGCCATGACGGGCGAGGTGGGACCTGGTGCGAGCTACTCCATTACTTCAACCGCCCGCGGCAACGAGCCCTCCGCGCGAGGACGCCGGGCCCTCTGTCCAGGAGCAAATCCTTCTTCACCTGGACGAGCGCGGCTACGTCCCGTTCCATCCGACGCTGGCCGAAAAGTTCGGTCATAAGGCCGCTGTCTTCGTCGGGATGGCGCTGTACTGGACACGGCACAGCCTACGCAATCACCCGCAGCGTAGTGGCTGGTTCAACATGTCGATCCAGCAGTGGCAGGCTGCCATCGGCATCAGCAGAACAGAGCAGACCACGGTTCGACAGGCGCTGACCGAGTCGGGCGTGCTGGAAGAAATGCTGGTTGGCCGGCCCGCGGTCATGCACTTCCGCCTCAACGTCTCGGCCCTGGCCAAAGCGCTGGCGCGCTCTGGAGACGATGGCGTTCCAACATGGGACACCGTCGCAAGCTGGTTTCGCGAATACCACAACTACTACAAGCCGCTTGCTGACATCGCTGGCAGTGTCGGGGCAGGGCTGTACCTGTCTCTTCTGCTGCAATGGCATCGCGCGGCAGTCCTCCGTGGCCAACTGAGCAACGGATGCGTCGAAGCGGGTCAGGACGACATCAGCCGCGCATTGTGCCTCGGTCCAAAGGTCCAGCGGAACGCGCGACTGCGGCTAAAAAAGGCCGGGTTCATCCAGGAAACAGGTCCAGCCGGCGGCCTTGTCCGCGTCAATCTCGACGCGGTGCTCATGTGTCTTCGCGGCCAGAGCATCAAGCCTCTCAAAGGACTAGCGCGACCGGCCGAGCCTCCAAGACCGGGCGCGGACGGTACGCAGCCTTTGGCCAAGGACAGAGGTGTTCGGGCCACACAGAAGCCACAAGCGCGAATCGACCTGTCCGGGTTGGCTGCGACGTTTAGGCAACTTCCCCTTGGCCTACAGGAAAGAAATCGGCCCGTTCCGGCCGCGCGTCCCCGAGATTTGCTGATGTCGATCATGGCGGCCGGCGATCTGCCCGAGGTTGTCGGATTTCGACAAGTTGCGCAGCCTGTCGTAGGTGAGGTCCCGGCGATCAACGCTAGCGAAAAACCCAAAAGCGACAAGCACTTACGGCGGGAATTCTGGCCGTCACTGGAGGTGCCACCGGTACGGGCAAGGAATGCCGTTTCCTGCAAACTTGAGGCTCGCGAGAGTGCCGAAACCTGCATCCAAGTTTTGCCCTTTCCTGCAACCTATATACAAGGGGATTCATTACAAACTACTACTACCGGTAGTAGTAGTGGATCGGAAAGCACTGCAGCCAAAGGAACGAACCCGGACGGCCTGGTTTTCCCGGAAGCGCTCTCCATTGCGCAGGTGGAGGGCATCCAGCAACTGCTCGCCCGTGTGGACGTCGAACATCGCCAGTTGGTGCTGGATGAGCTCGCCGGCCGGATGAGCGGCCATACGCCGATCAAGAGCCCCGTTGGATGGGTCAGCGGCCTGGTGCAACGCATGGCCGAAGGGCCTGTTGTCTTCGCCCACGCCGAGCAGGTAGCGATGGACCGACGCATGCAGGCAAAGCTGCGGGAGAGGGCCGAGAGGCCGTCCCTTCGTCCTTCGGCACCGGCCGGGCGCGAGATGCCCGTCGATCCCGCCGCCGCAGCACGCGCTGCCGCCGAGCGCGAAAAGCTTCGACTGCTGACCAACGAAATGCGTGGCGGCCGATTCTCCAGGAGAGCGAAGTGAATCGCGTGCTGAGCTGCGCTCCTGCTGTCACGTGGAATGCCCGCGTCCTGAGTCGGACTGCGGATTCGAAGTTGCGCCAAAACGCTTGCCCGGGAGTGTTCCACCGTGGCTCGCGTGGCGAGTCCATAGCCCGGGGCCTGCAGGCTGCCGGCGGTGTGCGTCACGGCGTGACCCGCAGAGGCACACGAGTTGTCCTTCTCCACGTATGTCAAAACGACACACGCAGTAAGCCTTACCACGTATGTCAAAACGACACACGTGGTCCCTGGGACCGCGTATGTCAGAAAGACACACGCCGTAAGCCTTACCACGTATGTCGGAAAGACACACATGTCGCGCGATGCGAGGTGTGCTTGGAGCAATCAAAGACTGCTTGTCCCCACTTGCATTTCGAACGTCCTCCGCACGGAGCGCCGCGACCGGCTAGCCAATTCGGGTTTTTCATTGCAATAGAACTAATCAGGGATCCCCTATGACAGGTAATCTACTTTTCGCTCAGCTTGTGCAGCGATTCCAAAACTACGCGGATGCCGCTGTGCTATGGGTATTGCTTAAAGAGGAAGCCGACTCGCGAGAGCACGAGTCAACCGTTTGGCGAATGGCGAGCGAGCAACTCTGCGGAACGCTGTCGCCTAAGACGGCCCATCGGGCCTTCGATCATCTGCGCGAGATGGGGCTAATTTCGACGAGGGTGCACAAGAACACAAAGACTCTCATTACCGTCGATCGAAACGCCGTACTCGAGTTCCTACGCCAGCCCTTGCCAGAACGATTGCCGGCGTTGAGCCAGAAGAGATTTGCATTCCTGGAAGTCTGGGCTGCTGATTCCGATGGTGTCAGTTCCCCAAACGAATTTTCGTCCGCCGATTCGGTAAATGACCACTCCGGTTCAGGGACGGCGGCGTCCTCGTCCGAGCCCACAAAACACTGATCGCAAAACGCAAGGAGAACCATCATGGCAACGGCAAAGAAACCCGCCACAGATCACACGCCCAACTTCGCTCCTGAAGGCTTGGCCGCATTACTGAAGCCCACGCTGGCATTTGAGAAGGAGCCCGACTCTCCGTTTTCTGACGGCTATTCGATCCGCCGCGAAGAGCAGGTGCTGGCCGAGTACATCGCGGCTGGGGCATCGCCAGACGACCCTCTGTTCGACCGATACGCCGAACTGGAGGAGCGTCGGGAGCGGCTGCAGCAGATGCAGAGCGAGCGAGATGCGCAGCGCGGTGCAGACGTCGTGGCCACCCGATCGGAGGCTGCGGGACTTGACGCCATCGGTGGTCTGGTAGATGACGGGCTGGACCAGATGACGATCCACACGATTGAGGCGTACCGGATGTTCCTCGGTCGTAGCAGGGATGCCGCCAACCGGATCAACCCCATCATCGGCGGCAAGCGGGTCGCCTCGTGCCTTCGCAACCTGTGGATGCTGACGGGCAACGACAACCCGTACGCGGAGTGGGCGCTGCTTCGGCATGAACATGGGATCAACGAGGTCCACAAGCATCTCCAGGCCGCGATCGTCAAGGCCGAGGACATGCTGGATCAGCAGCGCAAGCGTGGCCTGGTGCTTGCCGTCCTTTCGTCGTCCAGCCCGATGACTGTGAACCTGGGTTTTCGCAGTCCTTATGGGTACGCCATTTCGATGCTGATGGTGGATTACGACCACTATGTACGGCTGCAGAAGACGCTGCAGCGCAAGAACCTGCTCTCCGACGACGAGGTCCGCGAAATCCTCCGGAAAGCCCAGCGGGCGATCCTGAACGTTTTCTACGGAACCGCGCGCTTCGATCGCTGGCTCAGCCGCCCGGAGATTCGTGCGCTGAACCGCAGCGACTGGGTCAGCAGTGACGAGGATGCGGCAAAGCGACTGCAGTTCGCGGTGTCCACCTTCGGACCCGTCCCCGCGGCGGTCTACAAGGCCACCATCTCCCCGTCGCATTCCCGTCGTCGCTACTCGCTGAGCGAAGCAGAGCAGGCGGTGCTGAAGCAAGTCGGCGAGCAACTTGAAGCTGCTGAACAAGCCGAGCTCGAAGCTGGGGCAACGTCTGCTCCGGCCGAGGATGCCGCAGTCACCTCCTGAAGCATCGCGCATGAGCATGGAGCAGCGGTCATGAAAGGGGAGCGAATGAAAGGATCGGTGGGGAAAGGGCAGACGGATCTCATCGGATGCGAGCATGCCGTCAACCACGTGCTGTGGGCAAGACGAGCCGCAGAGGACCAGACCTGTCAAAACCCGATTGACGCAAAGGCCCTTACGGGTAGGGGCACCCTTGCCCACCTGCGCCAGCAAGTTGCCACCCTCGACGCTGCCGTGCTGGACATGCGCGAACTGGCCGCGAAGTCCAAGAGTGTCATTGGCCTGCGCGCATACCTGGTCGTCCACCAACGGTCGCACAGCGGCTACATGTTCCTGCGGTGGCGCGAACGATCGTCCAGTCGCCACTTGCCGTGGGAGGAGGCCGAGCGTCTGGACCATGGCTCACGCCAACTCAACGAGTGGTGCCGGACCGCGTCTCGGCTCGCACAGGAAATCAACGCGCGTCACCTCAGCGCACGCGAGGCGATCAAGCGCATCCGTGACCAGGTGGAACAGTCAGAACCGTTCATGTTTCCGAGATCACCGATCTCGGTGTAGGCCTTACCGCGAGTACGGACCTGGTGCAGCCGTGCCCGCCAATCTCAACGCACCGTGGAGCAATGCAATGCAGAACCTTTTCATCGGCAAGGGCAACTTGGCCAACTCGCCCGAACTTCGACAAATCACGGGCAGGAACGGCGACTTCGAGGTGGCTTCGATGCGCGTGTACTTCGGTCGGTATGGGCAGACGGAAGACGGCGAGGTGGAGCAGGTCGGCGGCTTCTGGCGCGAAGTCGAGATCTACGGCCAGAAGGCTCGCGACGTCGCTCGCCACCTGCGGAAGGGCGCCCGCGTCCTGGTCATCGGCGAGGAACGGGAATTCACTGCCCGTGGCGACAGCGGCGAGGTAGAGGTCATCAAGGTGGTGGCCGAGGACGTGGCACTCCAGCTCACGCGCATCGAGCAGATCGTGTTCAAGGCACGGCGCGATGCGACGGAGCCGGAAGGTGAGGTTCCTGCCTGAGGGGCGTCCTGCGTCAGAACACCGAGCCCCAACGCATCAGCGTTGGGCATCCGAACATCCACTGAAGCAAGTGATGAGTGAGCAAGATTTCCAACAGCGCGTTGATGCATGGCTGCGCGACCCGCTTGCCAGTACCGATCGCCTCACCGCCATAGCCGCACTCGCAAATGCTAGGCCATCTCTCCGGCAGGACGCGGAACATGAAGCAAGGCCGATCGTGATTGGCGAGTCCACCCCTCTCACGCGCACCTTTCTCGCTCGGGTTTGGAACGCAATGCAGTCGCTGCTGCAAAAGCGCGCCGCTGCCCGCGCGATCAAATGCTGAGGCATCTCATGAAATTTCATCGAACGCTGTTGCAGGCACTCGCCTGCGTTGCCGCCGCCACGACATGCACCTGGGCCGGCCCGATCGTGGTCACACCAGGCTCGCTCTCCAGCTACGTGTACTACCCGCCAGTCGCCGGGACCGGAGGTTCGGCGGCAGGAGGAACAGGGGAGGACGTGTCTACGCTCCAGAGGTGCGTCTGGACGCCTTCCCAGGGCGATCAGACCGTCACGGTCAGTCCCGGGTATGACTACAAGAAGGACATCACCGTGTACTACCGGCTCGCCGGGGGTGACGGTGGCGCAGGCTACACCGGGGGTGGGGGCGGCTCGTCCGCGATCATCTTGAACGGCGCGAAGGTAGCTGTCGGCCCAGGCGGGGCGGGCGGATCGCGCGCCCCTGAGGTGACCGGCGTGTTCAAGGTGAAGGTTGGCGACACCCTGCGCTTCGTTACTGGGGGCGGGGGAGGCGCAGGGCTCGCCAAGTCCGGTTTCGCGATCGGTGGTGGGGGAGGAGCGGGGTACACGGGTGGCGGCGGTGGCGGATCACTCGGTTCGCGGTCCGTGTCTGCCTCGGACTACCCTGCAATCGCAGGGAAGGGTGGCGGCGATGGCCCAGGTTCTGGTGGTTACGCTTCTGGCGCCATGGCAGGCACGCCTGGCCTCAACATGCAAGGCGGCGTAGGGACCTATCCGGACGGCAGTTCTGCACCCTACGGCTCCCAGGCAGATAACTACAGCGGAAGCCTCTCCTATTACAGCGACTTCTACAAATACTTTTCCGGACTCAAGTTTCCGGCTACGCCCACCACGATGGGAGCGCCCGTAGGGAGTGCAGATTCGAATTTCACTACATTTGGCGGGGGAGGCGGCCGACTGGCATCCGGCGGATCTGCTGCTATTCAATTCAATTTTGCCTACTGCCAGAATGCTGCCAGTAGCTTTCAAGCGAGTCGCGATTCGGTTGAAATAAGCGACAACGGGCAGTGCTATTCAAATTTCAATCGCTATAGCTACGTATTGGCGAAAACGGAGCAGTTTCCGCAACCCACCTCATCCCTTGCGCTCACACGGAAATATCCGGATGTAAACAATAATGGGAATCAACCGATTGTTGTCGCATCTGGATCTCTGCCCGGCCAAATCGTCACCATGTACCAAGCACCCGTGTGCGGTGTCTTCAATTAAACGTGGGGAGCCGGATGGATCAAACATTTACCATCAATCTGCTGATTCGGCAGGTAGAAGAATACGCAGCAGGCAAAATCGGCGACGTGGCGCGCGGTTCAGAGACCCCACGTCTTGCCGCACTGCTGATGCAAAAATATGGGCGTGGCATCGTGGACGCGGTGGCCGTGGTCTTCGACGATCCGCGCATCGCTGACCCCATCTCGACGGCCGTGGACGAAGCCACATCGGAGATCGACCCGGCATGGCGCGAACATGATCGCGAGCGTTGGGCAGGTTTCCGATCCGACGTCACCTGCATCGAACGGAATGCAGGGTGAGCGCGCTGTGGACCGCTATGGCGCGCTCGCAGGGGGCCAAGTGACGAGCAAACCAAGCTCGGCCAGCCTCCCGGCGCCCGTCAACCTGTCGCCGCCCGACCTGGTCGTAAAGGCATGCTTCGACGGAATGCGTTTCGGCCTGCAACTCGCCCATGTGCCCGGGCTGAGCAAACCTCTGGAGCGGCATGGGGCATGGTGGAGCGCTGCGCGGCGCATGTGGCTGGTGCGGGCTACCGCGGCGGCCGACGTCGAGAGCATGCTCCTCGATGCCTACAGCGGGCAGCACGTTTCCTTCGACGCTGTTGCGGCTGCGCTGCGGGCCTCGGCCGCGGCGCCCGAGCCCGACTTCTACACCCAACTGCTCGACGTCCAAGTTTTCCCGCTCGCCAAGGGCGACGGAGGCCGCGGAAAGTGGGCTGTGAGCTTCGTCTATGACCCGCCGTGCGTGGCGGCGATGCGGGCGATGCGCGGCCTGTTTCACAAGCACGCCGCCGCTTGGCAAGTGCATTGCGATCCCGCTGAAATCCAGGAGCATCTGGTGCGGCATGCCGGCGTCAAGGCGGAGTTCGTGTTTGTCCATGAACAGGCCGTCGTGCTGGAGGAACTCGCCACCGCAAGTGCTTCGTCTTCGCCCATCGTCGTCCCTGCGGCACCACCTCCCCAGCGAGGTGGCCGCGGGGGAGACGATTCTGCGGGCACGGGGTTCTTCTCGACGGATGTGCAGCGATCCGGAGACCTGCCATTCGATGCGTCCGCCGTTACTTCGCTAGTGGCCACAGGTGTTCTTAGGGACTACCAGGCGATCGGCGTTCAACACATGCTGCGATCCGCCGGCGCGTGCATGGGTGACGACATGGGCCTTGGGAAGAGCCGCCAGACGGTCGTTGCCAGCCGGCTTGCCGCCGGCAAGGGGAGGGTGCTGATCGTGTGTCCGGCGTCCCTGCGCCTCAACTGGGAGAGGGAGATCCGGATGGTCTACCCGGAGGCGACTGTGGGCATGGTGGGCGAAGATCGCACCGCGACGCTGCAGGCGTGCGATTGGGTGATCGGCAACTACGAGCGCATGGGTGGCCTGGTGCGTGCGACCGAGCTCGCGTTCGAAGTGATGGCCGTGGATGAGGCCCACTACCTGAAGGAGTACCAGAGCGGCCGCACGCGCAATGTGTTTCTGCTGGCCGCGCGGATCCCTCGCTGCTACGTCGTCACTGGGACGCCGCTCCTGAACCGCGAGGTCGAGATGCACACGCTGCTGCGAATCACCGGGCATGCCCTGGGCCAGCTGCCGCTCGGCGAATTCCGGAAAGGTTTTGCTGGAACGGCTGAGAAGCGCGCCAAGCTCGCGGATGCCATCAAGGGGTGGATGATTCGGCGCAGCAAGGCGGTGCTCTCGGATCTGGGCAAGAAAGACCGCCAGCTCCGATATCTCTCGCCAGAAGGACTCGGCACTTACCGCGAGATCTATCGCGACATGAGCCTTCAGGCCATGCCCAAGATCGTGCAGCTGCGCAGGACGCTCGAATCGCTGAAGGTGCCCTTCCTGCTGGACACCGTGCAGTCGATGGGCGACGAAGACAAGATCATCATCTTCTGCGAGTACATGTCCACCGTGGACGCCCTCAAGCAAGCGCTCGCTGGGCTCGGGATCGGATGTGTCTCGCTGGTCGGCGCTGATTCCGCGAAGAAGCGCCAGGCCGCCGTGGACGCTTTCCAGCAGGTTCCGGCGGCCAAGGTCTTCATCGGCACCACGAGTGCTGCAGGCGTCGGCATCACGCTCACCGCGGCCAACCTGGTCGCGTTCGCCTCGATGCCATGGACTCCGGCCTTGATGCGCCAGGCCGAAGACCGGGCCTATCGGCTCGGGCAGTTGCGCGACGTCCTGGTCATCGTCCCGATCGTGCCCGGCACGATCGACGAGGGCGTACTGAAGCTCCAAGACGCGAAACGAACCACGGAGGTGGAAGTGGTCGAAGCCGCGAAAGCGGCCCTACCAGACGCGCAGCAGCTGGAGCTTGTGGAACTGCCTGCCGCGGCGCGAGAAGAGCGCGCGGTGTTGGAGTTCGCGTGATGCCTGCCTACAATGGACTCGTGACCGCTCGTTAGAGCACCACCACGCGACTGAGCCTTTGAAAGTCGTGGCCTCATGCCAATGGGGTAGGGCATTTTTCCATCCACCCAGCGGGACCAACGCAGTCCCGGTGGGGATGTCGTTGCCCGCCTCACAGAGGAGCAGCGACATGATCCAACGAACCATCGATCAGAAGAAGGCCCGTTTCTTCGCGATCGCGAAGGAACTGGGCTATCGACCTCACGACATCGCCGGAGCAATGGTCCGGCGTTACGAGCAGACCTCTTATGGTCGGCATCACACCTGCTTTACCGCGAGCGTGGTGACCGGGGTGCCCGAAACGCGCATCCAGGAGGTCGATTACGCCGTGGAAAATCGCATTGAGCGCTTGCACGGTGCAGATGCGGTCCTTCGGCACGTTTGAGCAGGCACAGATGGTCACCAGCGCACATGCTGATGCCCGATTCATCAAATTTGGGGCACTATGACGTACCTCCCGACGCCCGGCGGTTCCGGGCTCTCCGAGGAGAAATCGTATGGTTAACTTTCAGTATCCGGATGGAGCCGAGCAGTTCGAGGCGGCCGCGTTTCATCAAGATGGCACTTTCATCACTGCAGGACATCGAGAGTCCTGTGAGCTGGCAGCGATCGAGGCCGGCGGTTTGTACTGCTGGTGGGTAAACGGGCGGCCAGTAATCAAGTCCGATTTTGAGGACCGTCAATGACCGGGAAACACTACAAGTGGCACATAGCATGGCGCCGACAAGGCGGTTTGCTTGTACACGACAGTGGTCTCGCCGTTGAGTACGATCCCGAACTGGGGTGGTGTTCGACGGACGATACTACGGAAGCGTGGAGTGCGTTCGAACTGGCCCGCGGAGTTGCATTTCATGATCTTGAAGCTCGCTTAACACGACTGCTGCGTGAGGCAGCGGAGTGGAACGATCGCAACCCTTGACGTTCGATAGATAGCTTCGCAATTCACCGTCCTTGGGAGGGGTTTCAGCACCGGCAGGTTCAACCTTTTCCTCGATGTCGTCCGAAATGTGCGCCCACCGCTCAGGCTTCGCCTGCGGTGGGCGTCTCCTTTTCTAGCAGGGCGCGACGAGAAGTGATGTTCACGCTTTGGCAAGTACCCAGCTGGTGCCTAAAATCGCTTCGTGACCGCTCATCATGAGCAACCTCGAAGCGACTGAGCCTTTGAAAGTCGTACCCCTCGTACACACGAGGGCAAGGTAGTTTTTTTCCATCAACCCTACGGGACCAACGCAGTCCCGGGAGGGCCGTCGTTGCCCGTTTTTACACAGGAGCAACGTCATGTCCCAAACCACCAAGGCCGGTTCAAACGGTCCATCGTTCGCAAGCGCACGCCAGGTCGAAGCCAAGCATTTGGCGGACATGCTGACCAGGCTGGACGACCCCGTCGTAGCAGAACTCTTCATCGCAGTCGTGGACGACAGTCCCGAACTGCGCCAAGAGTACCTGGGAGCGTGCCTGAAGGCCGCTGAAACCGTACGTCGGCAGCAGATGCGCTTCGAGCGAGCTCGCGCCGCGGGGCGGGCGTATGCCCGGGCCCGCGGGCAAATCTCGTTCGTAGCGCGTGCTCTCCTGATCGCAGCGCGGTACGTCGCGGCAGCGATTCGCCGTGCCCGGGTCGAGCGCCATCACACCGCGAGCCCGGCCCCTGCCGAGGCCGCCAACGTGGTAGCGCTTTCCTCTGTGCGTCGCACTGCTGCAAGCAAGTAGCAGCTGCATCCGCATCGTCCGAACCCATCTCCAGGCAGTGCCCGGAGGTGGGTTTTTTCTTTGTGAGAGAGGAGAGAACCATGCTCAACGAGAAGGAACTCGCTGCGCGGTCACTGGGTACGAGTCGCGACATGGCGGCGCATGTCGCCCGGTTCAGGCGGCTGGCCACGGGGATCCGCAACATCCAACCAGGCCTGCTCGATCTCACCGGCGACGACAGGACGGCACTGGCCGAAGCTGTGGCAGTGCTGGACCGGGCAGCGAGCGTCTGCGGCAGGGCCGCAAAGCTCAAGGCGTTGGGCGAGAAGCAGCATGAAAAGCGCGTGGCCGATGCGCGGGAGTTGGTGCTGGCCAGCAACTTCGCGAAGCTGCGGGCCGTGGACGACGTCGTAGCCTTCGTAGCTACGCAAGCGTCCTACCAAATCACGCAGAGTCCTCGCATCGACAACGTGTACGCCGCTCGCTACTTCGTCAGGGACCTGTTCGGGATCTGCCTGACCACGAGCCTCGCTTCGGAGATCGCGCGCCAGCCTGCTCCGCTGCACGTCACACTGGAGCTCCGCTGGGCGGAGTTTCTATGTGAAGCGCCAGCGCTCAAGGATCGGTACGCCGTCACCATCAGCGATCTGCTCCGCTTCCTGGCGAGCGATCCAGGGGCATCTGTCAACCGCGTTTGACGGCACGAGGATCAAAGCGCTAGTCTTGCAACCGTGAACCGCCCAACAGGGCACCACGCAGCGGCTGAGCTCTTGGAAGCCGCACACATGAGGCCCTCCCGGGCACCATGCAGAGCACTTGTCTTTCGTAACCCGGATGGGGACACAGCCGCCCCATCCGAGCCTTACGGCCCGGTTGTGTGCGTCTGCGCTCCTCGTCCATTCTTTTGGAACTTTGGAGCAACACTATGCAAACTGCACAACAGCAACCCCGTGAGTTTTTCAACCTGCACACCAGCGGCATCGGTTACCTCAACCGTATTCGCTGGGTGGAAACCCAAGGTCGTGGACGTAAGGCGGAACCGTTCCTCGCGTGCAGTATTTCTGCATTGCGTGGCTCTTCGGACGCTGCCGACTACACGTACTTCGATCTTCGGGTCAGCGGTGAGGAAGCGATCGGGTTGATCGACAGTCTCCATGACGAAGTGAACGCGCGCCGCAAGGTGCTCGTGAGCTTCAAGATCGGCGACATCTATCCGCATCTTTACGAGCGTGACGTGCGTGACCAGCAGTCCGGCCGCCCTACCGGGCGGAAGGAAATGGCCACGCTGATCAAGGGCCGGCTCATCCTGATCAACTCCATTTCGGTGGACGGCGAGAAGGTGTACAGCAGGCCTTCCGAAGAAAGCGCGGGACATGAAGGTGAACAGTCGCAGGGCGGCGATCACCCCATGGACGGCGACGCTCCCGACTCCACGCAATTCGAGCGCTCCGCGCGCGAAGAGATGGACCAGGAAGCGCCTCCACCGCGTCGTTCGGTCGCACCGCAGCCGCGGACGACCGTGACGCCGATGCCGCAGCGTCGCGCAGCAGCACCGCAACCGCGGGCTGAAGCACCGGCGCCGCAACGTCGGCAGCCTCTTCGCTCCATCGCGAGCGGCAGGCAACCACGTGCTGAGCACCGCGAACCCGCGGAAGCCTGAGCACTGATGTGAGAACCCGGGACCGCTTGCGGTCCCGGGGGTATCATCAAATCCGAAGGAGAGATTTCATGTCGCTAGATTCAACCCTGGCGGGCTGGGTCGATGGTGCGCCTCCAACGCGGGACGACGGTGGCCTGGCCATCGTGGTCCTGAAGGCAGGCGTACGCATCGACGGCCAGGATCCTGGTGGTCTGCCCGTCATCGTGTCGCGCTGGAGCGAGAAGCTGAAGACGACAGCCGGCGCTCACCGTCTGTCGTACGACGACGTCTTCCGTCACATCGACATCGCAGCCGGGTAACGCCCGGCCTGATCGAGTCGATGCGAGCAAAGCTGCTTTTCGCTGCTGCCTTGTCACTTCGTTCCATTGCCCGGAGGCGTTTACCTCCACCTTTTGCGCTATGCTCACGGCTCCAAGTGTTTGCCGGTGTCACACAAGCCGGCGGCCAGTTTTCTGGCGCGGCACGTGAGCCTCTGAGACGCGCACGCCCTTCGGGCTGAGGCATATTTTGTAGACCAATCCCCTCCCTCGTTGACGCACACCTCGATAGGGTAGGTCGGATTTCCGGCGGCCTGGAAAACCTCCGGCGACTTCAAACCAACACCCCTTGCGCGTTCGCGTGCACGGGGTGTTTTTCATTCATCACCTGCGGGGCCGCGCCTCGCACGGCGAGTGCCCCCGTTGCGAGGAGCACTACCCATGATCAAGTTGTCCGGCGTGACCTTGAGAGTCAAAAAAATGACCGGCCGCAACGGCGACTTTTGTGTCGCCGACCTGCAATCGGACATCGGCGAATTCAAGGTCAAGGACGCGCTGCTCGATCAGTTTGACGACGGCGAATACACCGGCACGGCGTGGATCAACGAGATCTACCTGGCCCAGTACATATCCTTCGGCAAGGGCGTGACGGAGATCCGCGCCAGGTTGCACGATTTGCAACTGGACGGAGCACGGGAACGCCCACGCGACACTGAACCACAAGAACCGGATCCTGCGGACGAGTTGGTGGCCCAGGCAGCGCCAGCTGCGGCGCCCGTTGCATCGCCTTCACCCGCACCGGCCTCGAGTCGGCTGAGCAAGCTCCGCGACCGTCTCTCGGCAGTGGGGAAGAAAGCCGCCTCTCCAGCGCCAGAGCCCACCGCGGGTCGCGACGACGGCCGCGAGCGCGAGATGGAGGCCTTGTTCGGCGAGTTGTGGGCAAGCATCAAAGCGCGAGAGCCGGTGAAGCTCGACCCCACCGTTGAACGCTCGGTCATACGCGCGCAGTCCGCGGCCATTCGCCAACTGGGCTACTACATGGATCCCATCAAGCAGATGTTCGTGCCGGACACGGTCTGACGACGACAACCAGCCCGCCAGCAGCGGGCTGTCCATTGCGCCCGTGCGGGCGCACCGGACAGCGCGCAGCGCGCAGCGATGCGTACGGCGGCATGAGAACTAGGGTGGCTGCGACCCGGTGCGCAGCGGCTTTGCGATGAGGCGGAACACGGCAAGAGCGAAGCCGACCCGACCCACGCGCCTTTCCTTGGCCATCTGAGCTCCTTGCGATGGCTGGCCTGCTCAATGCGGCCTGGAGCACGGTGAAACGGGAGCCCGATGGGTTCCCAGAGAGACTGCCGGCGGCAGCGGTTTCTCTGGGAAACCATCTGACCATTTAGGAATGGTTTCGAGCACATTGAGCCCTGCAAATGTGCATAGCGGTCTTCCGCTAGGGCATGACCTTTTCAACCGTGTACGTCGTGCAGCGCCTTGCGTGCAGCGCGCTTCTGTAACCCTCGGGGACCTCGTTCCTCAGGGGACGGTGGTCTCCGAAACCTTGGAGACCACCATGAGCTCACCGCACCCGTCGACGGACTGGAGCACAGAGCAGCGAGCCAGCGTGCACGCTGCATTCAACGACTGGATCCTCATCTGCACGGAAGAGGACTACCAGAAGGTCAGCGACCTTTATGAGCGAGTCGCTTCGGGCGAGATCGGATCGATGGTCAAGCTGATTCAGGCGTGCTATGCGCGCTCGGATCTGTTGGCGGATCTGCCGGACAGCCTGTTGCAACAACTGATAGCGCGGAATTTGCCGCCGCCTTCCTTCGACGCGAAAGCTGCCGAAGGATAGGCAGCGCATCCCGCGCGTCGAGCTCTTCGAGGAGATGGACCATGTCCGGATCCTCTTGGGGCATGCCTTCAATCACCCTGAATGTGCTTCGCTGATCGGTCATCCGAAAAGTGTCGCACGAATCCTTACCTCAACCCGGATGGGCCGTGTCCCATCGGGGGCGCGCTTGTCCACTTTTTTCACCTTTGGAGAAATCTCATGCGCGCACAAGCACTGGCAACGACGGAAGTGGCACAGCAGCAATCCGCCTTCCTCTGGAACGATCTGATGACTCAATCTCAAGCACTGGCAACGACGGAAGTGACGCCGCAGCAATTCGGCCTGATGGCTGAGCAGTACGGCGAGCGCTTTCCGCTCGAAGTCTGCCGTTCGCAGGCAGGTTTCTACCTGGGCACGTATTCCGACAACGGCCCGTTCACGCGGGAGTCGGTTGAATACTGGCGCAAGAGGGAACAAGCCGAGAAGGCCCTGGCGACCGGCAACTGGACGCAACGCTACGACATGTGAAACCCTCGCGACGCTTCGGCGTCGCCCCTTTCAAACAAGCCAGTCCCGAGTTCGCTCGGGCTGGCTTTTCTCTTTCATGGACAAGACATGGCTCTGATGTTCGCGCGCCTGGCGCGCAACTTCGTGAAAGCGGGGTACTTCCCCACCGATGAGGCAACGATCGAGCGCGTGGCCAACCTCCTCCGATTGCCGGAGCAGGACGTGCGCATGCTGGATCCATGCTGCGGCGAGGGCACGGCGTTGGCCGACCTCCGCCAGCTGCTGCAGGAGCGCTCCGGTGCAGACAACCAGGTCGCAGAGACCTATGGCATCGAGCTTGATCCCGAGCGTGCGCGGCACGCGAAGGGCATCCTCGATCGTGTGGTCCAGGCGGACATGCACGATGTGATCGTGCGCCCCCGGAGCATGGGCCTGCTGTTTCTCAACCCTCCGTACGGTTATGGCGTCACGGACGCCGCCTCGCAGCGACAGCTGCTGGCCGAACCCGAGAAGGCCGAGAGGCTCGAGCGGACCTTCCTTCGGAAGACTGTCCCATACCTCGCATACGGTGGCGTGCTTGTCTACGTCGTGCCGCACTACGCCTTGGATGACGAGATCCGGGCCTACCTGGCCAGGAATTTCACCCACCTGCGCGTGTTCTCTGCGCCTGAGCGGAGGTTCAAACAATGCGTGGTCATCGGAATCCGATGCCGGCCAGGCTACGCCAGCAAGGCGGCCCTGCAGATGCTCGTCGACGCGCAGGCCTCGGAGGAGGGCGCGCCCATGCTTCCCGATGGCTGGGAGCTCGAACCCTATGCCGTTCCGCCGGCGCCGCCAGAGCAGGACCAGGTCTTTCACGCGGTGCGAATTGACGAAGAGCAGCTGCAAGACGAGCTTGCGCGCTACCGGTCAAGCCTGCTTTGGGAAGGGCTCAACCAGCACTTCACCCAGCGCTACGGCGCATGTCGCCCACCCCTGCGCGACCTGACGCCTTGGCATCTCGCGCTGGCCCTCGCGGCCGGCCAGGTCGTCGGGCGAATTGAAGCTGCAGATGGCCGCGTGTTCCTGATCAAGGGCGACACCTTCAAGCGCAAGGAGCGTACGAGCACCGTGGAGTTCGACAGCGACGGGAACGCATCGCAGACCGTGGTGCTTCTCGACCGCTTCGTGCCCGTCATCACCGCGATCGAGTTCACGCCCGATTCGCGTCTCGGCCAGGTGGTGAAGATCGCCTGAGACATCGTTTGTTTTCAACCCCCGGGGGCAGCACGCCCTGGGGGGTGGCTGTCCCGCCAACCCAAGGAGATAGCCATGAACCTACAAAGCAATATCGAGTTCGTAACCGACCTCATGCAGTTCAGCCCGAAGGGGCCGCTCGTGCAGGTCTTCATCGTCAATGCCATCCATTCCGCCGCGAAGCAAGTCGCGGAGGAGCCCGATCCCATGGTGTTCGATTCGCCGGCCTTCGACGGAAAGGTCTGGCAGGACGTTGCCAAGGAGATCCTGCAGCGCATGGATGAAAAGTACGGCCCGCTGCCCCCCGACGTGGTGTTGCCGGACTGACCTCGGCCTCACCAGGCACCTCTGCTGCCGCCCGGCAGTCCAAAGAACCCATCCAGATGGGTTCCCTTGTCCGCCTGGCACGCCAGGCCGACAAGGGAAACCATTTGAACCTAGACCATTGGTTTCAGCACGTTGAGCTCTGGAAACGTGCGGCGCGGCGCGAGCTGCAGGAGCAATCTTCAACTACTACTTCATCAACCCAGCAGGGCTACTCCCGCTGGGGTGGCGCTGCACCCTTTGAAAGGCACTGCCACCATGAATACTCGTTTGACCAAAGACCGCGGCGGCTGGACCGCCTTCACCGAGCTCGAACTCGGGAACGCGCAGATGCTGCATTTGCGTACCTGCCGGAACAGCATCTCCGGTCGGCTGACCACCAACGCCACGGTGCACGAGATCACGGGCGATCGCTCGCTCGTACACCGGATGGGCCTCGGCACCGGCGGCGGAGACTTCTCCGCCCTGGTTTTCGCATCGAAACCGGCGCGCTGCACGGAGTCGATCGTGCGGATCCAGCATGAGCAGGCTTTGCTGCGGCTCGATGCCATCAAGCGCGACGTGCGCGAGCACTACGCGCGCCTCGAGGCCTCCGCCGCCAAGTCGGACGCTCCTCAGCCAGGGCAGCAGCCGGCCTAACCGACAGGCCGAATGCACGCCATTTACTAACCCTGTGGGGACACGCCCCACAGGGGCATGCCCTCCGTACTGGAGCAATCTATGAATCTCATCGAAGCAGCGCCGTCCGCCGGCGGCGCACCCTCGGCCTCGGCGCCAACGACGGAGCTCTTCCCTCTCGGCGAGCTCACGGTGACGCAGGGCGCCGCGCCGTACCTGTTCAGTGGAGTCATCAGCGCACTCAGAATCGTTTCGCGCCACCAAAGTGGCGACTGGGGTGATCTTTGCGACGAGGACAAGCGCTGCAACGATAAGGCGGTGCGCTCGGGCGGACGGATTCTTTCGACATATCGCGTCGATGCTGCAACCCGTCTATGGGTCATCACCGAAAGCGATAGGAGCGTGACCACGATCTTGTTGCCGAGCGAATACTAAAAAACACCTGGCGCGGCTCCGCGCCTCGATCACCATCCAGACGGGCCGCCGCGCGCGGCCCATCCTGGCCAACCACAAGAAGAACTATGGAACCTACCCCATCTGAACCCTCACCGAACGCGACCATTGCTCCCGCGGTGGGCGATCGATACGTCAACGTCAACGCTGAGCTCGATCTCGACCATTGCAGCCGGGAGCGGACCACAGCGCCGGGTCACGAATGGCGCGTCGCGGATGTCCAAAGCGACTACGTGACCATCGTTTGCGATGCCACGGGCGCGGCAATCAATCCGACCTATGCCGAGCTCTCCGCCGGCGTCGAGTTCGTAAAGCTGCGGCCGTCTTCGGTAGTTTCGATTTCACCTCCGCCAACTTCCACTCCAACGGCCTGAACGTCAGCGGCCTCGTCGATTTCTTCGCTCCGCCACGCGTGCACCGCTCACGGCGGACCTTCCGCGCAATGAGCGACGTCTTTAAACCGGCACCAGCCGGTTTTCCATAGCGACGGCTACCCCGCTATGGAAAACCGCTTGAACCCATCTCCAAGGCGGTTTTGGAACGCACTGAAGCCATTCAAGTGCGCGGACCTTCCGAGGTCCTGGCTTTCTCACTTTTATCCACCCCTGCGGGCACGTCCCGTAGGGGGCATGTCTCGCGCCCATCCACAAGGAGCGAACCATGACGAACGACACCATCTACTTTCCGGCCGAAGACGGCCCACGCGCGCTCACGATCGTCCAGCTGGATGATGCGATGGAAGTGCATCTTTCAACTGGCAGGCAATCCCTCGGTTGCCTGGCCACGCGTGCCCTGACGTACCGCAAGCACGGCATGACGCTCGTGCATTCCTCCAGCAACGGCGGTGGTTGCGGCGACTTCCGGGAGACGATCGCGGCCCTGCCAGTCACCGACGTCACCGAGGCGGCCGTGAGGGATTTCCACGAGCGGGCGCTGATCCAGCTTCCGCTCGTGCGAATAGCCATCGATCTGCACTATGCCAAGCAGCGCTCCATCGACCTCGCTTTGGCGAACGAGGAGAGCGGCCATGCATGAATTGGAAGCCCGCACCCGGGCGGTCGTATGCAACTGGGAGCTCGGAAATCGCGCCAACGCATTGAACGAGCTGGACCAATGCATACGACGGCTCGATCACGACCGCGATTGCGCAGCGCCCGAGATCGCCCGTGCCCACGAGCTGTACGCATCTGACACTTGCGAGATCTGCGATGCGCCTCTGGTCTGCCGAGGCGAGGGCGGCGTCTGGATCTCGGCTTGGGTGTTCGTTCCCTCCGGGGAATGAAGCTCTTCTCTCTCCAACCCTCTGCGGGGCACGCCCCGCAGGGCGGCTCCGCATCTTTCCGGAGCCATCCATGAACGACACCACCCTGTACCGCATCGAGGGCTTCGCCGATCTCTGGGTCGATGCCTGCCTTCGCGACGATGACGGAGAACTGATGTTTCTCTCGTTCTACGGCCGTGACGCATCTGCCATGCAGTTCGTTGCGGCCGTGGAACTGGGGAGCAGAGCCGAGGCAGGTATCACCAGCTTCAATCTCGTGAACGGAGCCGGCCGTCGCCACCAGGTCGGAATCGGCCCAACAGAACGACTGGCCAAGCACAGCGGGCGATTGCCGCGGCAGAACCTGTTCGGACCGCTGTCGCAAACCTGGATCTACGACAAGCGGATGCGAGAGGTAGATAAGGCCAACCGCATCGGTTGGATCGTGAGCCACGCGGATCAGCCGATCGATGCTGCGGCCTGGGAGCTGCTCAAGGAGCTTTCACCGGTCGCATTGCTCGACACCTGGCAGCGGCCGCTGATGGCGTGGGCCCGGGAGAAGGGCGCCATGGCGGCGCTCGGCACCGGGCTCTACGAGCCCATCGGTCGGGCGACTGCCGTGCGCGTCAGCGTGACCGACCATTTCGTACGGCACGTCAGTGCTTGTGTGCGGTCAGGCGTTCTCACCGCCTGACCACCTACCGTACAGGCCCTGCAGCAGCAGGGCCACCATTTCCTCAACCGCATGAGCGATCTCCCGATTTCGGGCGATCGCTCTTTTCATTTCTGGAGCAGCACATGAATGACGTCACCTTTTTCGACACCTCGGAAGCGATCGCCGCGCCGGCGGAGAACCTCGCCGCGCCGGCGGCCGCTCACGCACCGTCCGAGCCGCGGCGCGCTGGTGTGGCCACGGAACCGCACAGTGGCACCGTAGCCGACGTCTTCGATGAAACCATCGCCCTGGGCGACTTCATTCGGAGCTTCGGCCAAGGCCTGCTACAGCAGGTGCGATCGCAACACCCACCCGTGTACGTACCCGACCGGGACCAGGCCACGGAGGCCTGGCAGGCACGCAAGAGGATCCTCGGAACGCTCAAGCGCCAGCCCTTCGAGCCACAGGCAGAGGCAGTGCAGGCCATCGTGAAACTGCTCGTCGACCAGGACGAACCCGCCGCCGTGCTCAACGCTGAGATGGGGACAGGCAAGACCATGATGGCGATCTGCGCGGCCGCGGTCATGCAGGATAGCCATCCCCGCACCCTGGTGATCTCTCCGCCCCACCTGGTCTACAAGTGGCGGCGCGAGATCATGGAAACCGTGCCGAACGCGCGTGTCTGGGTGCTCAACGGACCTGACACCCTTCGCAAGCTGCTCACCCTGCGCGCCCGTCTCGGTCTGGAGAGCTCACAACCCGAGTTTTTCGTTCTGGGCCGAGTGCGCATGCGGATGGGTTTTCACTGGCGTCCGTCTCTGATCGAACGGCGCATCGTGGTCGATGGTGACCGCATGTCGGTGGCATGTTGCCCCGACTGCATGCGGCCCATCGAATCGAAGGCGGGTGACGGCGAGAGCATGCCGATGTCCATGGAGCTCGCGAAGGCGGTCTTCGGGGATAGGCGCATGCGCTGCGAGCACTGTGGATCCACGCTGTGGACGCTGATCCGGGCAGGCCGCCCCATCGAATCGATGCACGACCTGGTTCATGGCGCGCTGCAGCAACTGCCGACCATCGGGCCGGCGTCGGCGACGAGGCTCCTGAAGGCCTTCGGCGATCAAACGCTGGCCGCGATGCTCGAGGACAACGTGTACGAGTTCGTGAACCTGATGGACGAGAACGGAGATCTCGTCTTCAGCGATCGCCAGGCCAAGCGCATGGAACGCTCGCTCGCGAACTTCGAGTTCTCGATCGGGCAGGGCGGCTACCAGCCGACCGAGTTCATCAAGCGCTACTTGCCGCGGGACTATTTCGGGCTCCTGGTGGTCGACGAGGGGCACGAGTACAAGAACGAAGGCTCGGCCCAGGGTCAGGCCATGGGCGTGTTGGCCAGCCAGTGCCGCAAGGTGCTGCTGCTGACCGGCACGCTGATGGGTGGCTATGCGGACGACCTGTTTCACCTGCTCTGGCGCGTGAACCCACGGGCCTTGCTCGCGGACGGGTTCCGGCCTTCCAAGTCCGGATCCATGGCTTCCGCCACGATGGGCTTCATGAGGGCGCACGGCGTGCTCAAGGACGTCTACAAGGAGTCGGCGGCATCGTCGCATCGCACCGCGAAGGCGAGAAGCCTCACGGTCCGCACCAGCAAGGCGCCAGGCTTCGGCCCCGTCGGCCTGATGCGCTACGTGCTGCCGATTACTGTGTTCCTCAAGCTGCGCGACATCGGCCAGAAGGTGCTCCCGGACTACACCGAGAGCTTCATCGACGTCGACATGTCAACGGAGCAGGCAGAAGCCTACGCAGTAATGAGTGCCAAGCTGGTCGCGATCCTGCGGCAGGCCCTGGCTGTTGGAGACAACACGCTACTGGGCGTGGTGATGAACGTGCTGCTCGCGTGGCCCGAGTGCGCGTTCCGAACGGAGACCGTGCGCCATCCGAGGACGAAGAGCTTGCTGCACCTGCAGCCGGCCATCTTCCAGGAGACGGCCTGCATGCCGAAGGAAGCGAAGCTCATCGAGCTCTGTGCGCGTGAGAAGGCACGCGGTCGCAAAGTGCTGGTGTACTCGATCTACTCCGGTGCACGGGACACCACGGCCAGGCTGAGGTTGCTCCTGGAAGCCCGAGGGTTCAAGGTCGGCGTGCTGCGCGCCAGCGTGGATGCGTCGAAGCGGGAAGACTGGGTCGCTGACCAGGTCGAGCGTGGCATCGATGTGCTGATCACCAACCCGGAGCTCGTCAAGACCGGCCTCGACCTGTTCGACTTTCCAACCATCGCGTTCATGCAGTCGGGCTTCAACGTCTACACCATGCTGCAGGCAGCGCGTCGTTCCTGGCGCATCGGCCAAGAGCACGAGGTCCATGTCGTGTTCTTCGGCTACGCCGGAACTAGCCAGATGGAATGCCTGCGGCTCATGGCCAAGAAGATCGCCGTGTCGCAGTCCACGTCCGGCGAGATGCCGGAAAGCGGGCTTGATGTCCTCAACGAATCGGAAGGCGAAAGCATCGAAGTGGCCCTGGCCAGAGAGCTTGTTTCCGCCTGACGCACCCCGGGGGATTCGTCCCCAACTTCCGCCGCTCCGCCGGCGGTTTCCTGCGCCTCCCCCTGGTTCACGCCACTCATTCGGCTTCGGCCGAGGGGGAGGGGCGCGCTTTATTCACCTGTAAGTAGAGGACCATGATGAAAGAAGTTGACGCATCCGAGGCCAGGTACGGTTATCTGCTGCAACTGAACGCTGCGAGAGGCTCAGGAGACGTTGCCGCGGCTCGGCTTGCAGAGCTTGCGCTGCAGGCGCTTTGTCCGGAGCTTGTTGGGCTCGACCTCTGCAGCTGCTCGGGGTGGACCGAAGGTGCGAAGGCGTTGCTGAGCCAATATCCGCCAGGCACCGCACTGGTGGACGAGGCTTGCGACGGGCTCGTCGTTTTTGTTCAGGGACAGGTCGTCGGTTTGCCGCGGCTTACTCGTGCGGGTGGGTGCTATCTCACCGAGGGACGGCTTCCAGTGTTGGGCCGCGAGGCCAGCCCGGAACATTGGGACTATGAAAGAAGGTGCTGGGAGGCTCATGAGCCCATGCACGCGAGGGACGTTCTTCTGTTCCCGCACCGGACCACGGTGCGATTTGTCGAGGTCGCATGACCTTCGCCCAGGGATGCCGCGAGGCGCCCCTGGGCTTTTCTTCGTCGATCGACGCGCGAGGCCGCAACCCAAAATAGGCGCTTGTGTTGTGTATTGTTATGTAATACACTACAAACAACAAACAACGGCACCCCGGAGATTCATATGTCCAGTGAAGCAACTATCACCGAGAAACTCATCATCGAAGCGTGTGAGGCTCTTGCGGCTGAGGGGACTCGGTCAACGAATGAGTCTGTGAGAACCCGTCTCGCACTGATGACCGGAACCAAGGGTGGCTCTTACGCGACGATCGGCCCGGTCGTGAGGGCGTGGAACGAGGCCCGCAAAGCAGCTGCGGCGACGGGCAGCGCACGCGAGCCGGCTCCACAAATCGTGATGGAAAAGCTCCAGGCGTGGTCGGCGGACCTATGGGCGGCCGCGCTCAAGCTTGCGGACGACCGGCTCGCGGCGGAGCGCGCGGGACTCGAACGCGCCCGGGCCGAGCTCGAGAGCGAAGCGGCCGAAGCCCTGGACTTGGCTGAGCGCCGCGAAGCCGAGCGCGATGAGGCGCGCCGGGCTGCTGCCACCGAATCGGAGCAACTGCGCGGCGCCCTGGCGGCGGCGCAAGCAGAGGCGGGCGCTCAGGCCGCACGCGCAGCCGCCGCAGAGGCGAGGGCAACGGAAATCGCAGTACGTGCGGAGGATCTGCAGGAGCGCCTGCAGAATGAGGAGGGGCGCCACAAGACGGCGAGCGAGGAGCTCACCCGTATGCGATCCGTGGTCGCCCGGCTGGAGCAGCAAGCCACCGATCAAGCGCGGCAGTTAGCTGCTGCCCTCGAAGAGATCAAGCAGGCGCGCAACGCGCTGGAGGCCGAGCGAAATCGAGCCCGAGCAGAGCTTGCGGAGGAGCGCCGCCGACTCGAGGGAAGCGTGGACGAAGTGAAGCGCGAACTGGCGTCGGCACGAAAGGAAGCCCTGGACGCGACCACCCAGCTGGCTCGTGCCGGAGGCCGCGTCGAGGCGCTCGAAGCGCAGTTAGCCAAGGTGCAGCCGGCGAAGCAGAAATAGTGGGGGCAGGCGGCATCCGCCAGTTCCGAAATCCATCACTTCAACCCCGGAGGAAATATGAATCAAACACGCTCCAGACGGATACCGTCCGCAGAGAAGGACGCGGCGGTCATGGCGGTCCTTCGCTCGGCCGAGGCGCCCCTAACGACGGCGGACATCGCTCGGCGCGTCAACGACGCCTGGTGCTACCCCGACCTGGTGCCAAAGACCTCGCCCGTGTCCCACGCACTGGCGCGCATCGGGGCGATGCGAGACGATCGCAACCGCTATTGGCTGGGCGATACCAAGTGTTCGCCCGGGCCGAAGCCGCCGGCGGAGACGGAGCGGATGCTGTGCAGGACGACGCTGGTCTGCCGTGCCCCTGCCAACGGGCGATGGTTGGCGCGCGTGTTGGCGGGTGCGGGAGGGCAATCGCAGTGAGCCCGTCAGACGCAGTTGCGAAACTCGAGCAGGACGCCGTGATCGGGCAGGCGCTCGATCTTCTGCGCAGGGCGGCCAGCTACCTCGAACGTCTACCCGCTGTGCCGGCAACTCGCGAACTGGCCAAGGAGCTCTCCGACTTCGTGGAATCCCCGAAGGCACGGGCCAGCGCACGAGCGACACGCGCACGCGCTGATGCCGCATCGGCGAAGTACGCCCATGTCGCGGCACCCACCGGGCTGACGCTATTCCAAGCCGTGGTGGAGGGCGACGTGCTCTATGTCAAAGCTCCGCCGATCGGCGGGTACCTCGATGATCTTGGGCGCATGCGAAAGCTTCATGGTGGCGTCCGCTTCCACCTGGAGACACCCCACAGCGACTTCGTTCCGTGGCACCTCGATCTGATGGTCCCGCACCGCATGGACCCATAATGGATCCACTGCAGCCTGGTCGGTTGCAGGCACCCAGCGGCGGTGAGTAGCCGGAAAGGAAATCACCATGTCCAACGTTCAGGCCCGCGCTTTGTCGCAACTTGGCGAGAATCTCGGGGAATACAACCGCGGAGTTTTGACCGCTCTCGGCCACTCGGCCATGTATGAGGCATGGGCATCAGCCCGGATGGGCCTGGAGGTCGCCTCTGCACGCCGGCATGAGGCTGAAATGGAGGCCCTGGGCGAGGACATCGCCTGGGCCTTGCCAGACATCGATCCCAAGCTTCACGAAGCCGTCAACCGCGAGCTCGCGCGGGTGCAGGCGGCTTGGCAACCCATCCAGCGGCTCAAGGACGACGCGCTTGAGGTCCTTGGCACTGCGGACCCACTAGGTATGTCTCAGGCCACCTGAGAGGGCGGCTCTGCCGCTCAATGGAAGACCGATGACGCAATTCGAACGTAAATCGCACAGGGCGAGGGACCACCTTCTCGCGTTGTCGGCGCGCTATGCCGATGCTTGGGGTCTGGCTGAGCGGTTTCGCGCCCAGGCCGACTGGCCTGATTGGTGCTTTCTTCCGATGCCAGGTTGGGCCGTGGCGCAGGCACAGGCGGTGGGTAAGCATCCATCGCAGACTGCCCTTGACCCCGCGGCGGTTGTGGACGTCGGCTTGCTGGCTGCATTGGGCGCCTGGCGCATGACCCAGGGCATCTATCGCTACGACCCGGAGATCTACGCGGCAGTGACCGATACGCCCCTCGACAGTGACATTCCGGTCGAGGTCCTGACCCGGCTGCCCGAATGGTGTGTGTACGTGGAGACGCCCGGATTGCGCCATGGCGGCGAGAGCGTAGCGGGGGCATGGGTGCACCTCGACTACGGCACGCGTACCGGGCAAACCAAGCTTCGCGTGGTCCTCGATGCCGGCGAGGATCTCGAACGCCTTGTCGTCCTCGGCGCTCCCCTGCAGGGCACGCTCCAGCACGCGATCGAAGAGGCGGTAACCACCTCTGCACTGCAGCTTGGGCACCATGGCCAGGCGCTACCCGACTTCCGGCGATCGTCCTCAGAGATCGTGGCGTCGCTCGGGACCGTCCTCTCGCTGGTGCTCTACATCTGCAGCGCTGGCGCTGACATCACCCAGCGTGGGAAGGCGTTGCAGCCTGCCAACCCCGAGCCACAGCAGACTCGGCGCCAAGGCACGAAGCTGTTTGCCGCGGCAGGGCCGCGTGAATGGGACGTAGGTGTGCGGCTTGGTGCCGCGCTGCGCGCAGCCTACCGAGACTCACAGGGTGATGGGCAACCCCACCAGGGCCCGCGTGGGCACGTGCGCCGAGCCCACTGGCATGGCTTCCGTACAGGCCCCTCGAAGCGCGAAGACGGCTCGGCCATTGAAGCAGCGGCTCGGTCGTTGGATGTTCGCTGGATGCCGCCGATCCCTGTAAATCTGCCGGACATCGAAGCTCTTCCCTCCACAGTGAAGCCCGTGCGGTGAGGGGGCGGCAGCAGGCCGGTCGCACATGGCTGATGGAGTCCGCCGGCCTGGTTCCGCCTCGACAATCACTGTATGCGTGTTTCTGACCTCTCCGGTTCGCTGCTTGATCACTGGGTAGCGAAAGCAATCAATTCGGCCCCTGGCCCGCGGTACTCCTCTTCCTGGGGCGACGGCGGGCCGCTGATCGACAAGCACTTCATCCACGTTGCGCCCATGCCCGGGAAGGGGCGCACCTGGTGCGCGATCGTGGTCAGCGATTCCGTTCGGGGCACGTGGCGCGAGGGCCCGGACCCACTCGTTGCTGGGATGCGGGCGCTGGTAGCCTCCAAATTCGGCGCAGAGGTTCCCGATTGAAGAGACGGGCCCACCAGGTGGCGATCATCTGTTCGCGGGCACTGCATCGTTCAGACGCTGCATGCTGGCGGCGTCGGTGAGCAAGGACAGCGCCGCTTTCGCGTCGACCTGTCCTTTGCGCACGAGAGTAACCACGCTCTGGATGAACGGGCTGTTGCCCATGCCGAGGTTGGACGAGCTCAGAAAGTCCGTCTCGAACTGACGCAGCTCGGTGCCGTCGCTCTTGGCCGAGAGCATCCTCTCCACCGTCTCGGCCAGCGGCGTCGTGCCGCTGCGCTTTGTCGTGAAATCCATCACCTCGAATGCAAGCGCCTTGCCGGTACCGGTCTTGGCCGGAAGGAGCGCCTGAGCGATCACACCGACCAGGTTGGTCGCGAAGGAGAGTTTTTCGCCCGGCGAATCGATATAGCCCAGTGCCTTGCGAATGGCGCCTGTGGTGTTCGCGGCGTGGATGGTGCCGAAGACCAGGTGGCCGGACTCGGCCGCCCGCACCGCGGCGCGCATCGTCAAGGGGTCCCGGATCTCGCCGATGCTGATGACGTCAGGGACATAGCTCAAAACTTGCTCCATGGCATTTGCATATGTGTCGACGTCGACGCCCACCTCCCGGTAGGTGAACCGCGCCTTGTCCGGTCGGTGGATGAACTCGATCGGCTCCTCGATAATCACGATGTTCGACGACGTGCTCCGGTTGATCTGGTGGATCAGCGCCGCGGTCGTCGTGCTCTTGCCCGCGCCGGTTCGGCCGGTGACCAGCACCAGTCCGTGTCCGGCCTGGCACAGCGCGTGCACCGTGCTGGGAAGCCCTAGCTCCTCCAGTGACTCGGGCACAGGCCGCAGGCAGCGCAGCATTAATCCGTAGCCTCCCATGTCCTGGCGCTGCAAGGTGAATCGCACACGGAAGGGAATGTCCCCCGTGGCAGAGGGCGACGAGAGGGTAATCATGGGGTGGAGGCAGCCATTCGCTTGCGCGACCAGGTCCTGCCACTTTCTGGCCGGCTCGCCTGCGCGGTGCGTGAGCTTCTGGAACAGGTTGGCCATGAGCGCATCGAAGTCCTCGGCACTGAAGACCAGGTTCCGCTTTTCCTTCTGATCACCCACGATGTACTCGAGGTCGGCCCAGCGATGGCTTCCCAACCGCACACGTACCGGCTGACCCGGCTGGATGTAGGCATCGGTGTAGAGCTTGCCTTCCCCCTGATGGAAGGTCTGGACCACGAACCGGCCGAACGTGTCGTTGTCGATGATGCTTTTCATGTTGGTGGTGCCGTTTAGTTGTTGAGCCTTGCGGCGAACTGCGCGAGTTCGTCGGGGGTGAGGAAGTTCTTCAAATCGACGCGCCAACCGGCGCCGCACGCTTCGAAGCGGTTCGCGCTCGTGGAGGAAATGCACGTGGAGCGGTCCTTGTCAGCGACCACGCCGCCGTTGCCCTCCAGGAACCCGGCCGCGGTCGCGGCGCGGTCGTAGGGGTAGGGCGCGGCCGAGATGGGTGAGGCGCCACCCAGGGCCGCGGAGGTGATCCACGTTTCGACGCCGCCGGTCGGCTGCGACGGTGATGCGCCGTCGTACACGAGCCGAAAGACAGCTACCCAGGACTCTCCGTAGGCATTTGTCCCGCTGGCCGTCGACGGCAGCGCCGCGCGCTGCTGGAGAAAGCTCGCATCAATGGCGCATCGATGCAGGGAAGCCGCGTAGGTCGGGGTGCCGGTACCGCTGGTCGGGTCAACGTTGACCAGGCAGAGCTTGTCGGCCCCGGTCCCATCCTTCATGGCCGTGACGAACGCGGCCCGGTTCGCCTCGAAGTAGGCCCGCGCCGCGGCCGCGAACTGGGTGTGGTCGGTGGAGACCGATTTGGCCGCGACGGCATCCTGCTGACGGGTGATCCATGGCATCGCGCTGACGTACACCAGCGAGAGGACAATCAGCGCCAAGGCGATTTCGAGGAGCGAGGTTCCCTGGTGCCGCCGCCTCATGACGCACCTCGTTCGCAGAGGGATGTGGCTGCAGCAGCCGCTGCCTGATCCCCGAGGGCGAGCAGGGCGGTCGGTGAGGGCGCCCGCGGCCCGCCTGGATCGGGAAAGAGGCCCGCCACCTTCCGGGCGGCTTCCTCACGCAGCTGGGTGCATGCAGCCCAAGATCCATCCGCGTCGCGTACGGCATACCAGTCATCGCGCATCGTCGCCTCGCTCATCCCCGGTGGCGCCGACACCTTGAGCTGGATCCAGGTGTAGCGGGTGGAGGCCGCAGGCGCAGCGTGGGACCTGAAGTACAGATCTGCCGCGGCGATGAAGGTCCTGTAGTGCATGAGCTCTTCGTTTGCGCGGGTGCGGATCTCGGATGCGCCGGCGTCTCCCCGTGCGCCGATGAAGGCTGTCAGCAGGCAGGTCAAGAAGATGGCTGGAAGGAGAATCCACATGATCAATGCGTGGCGAACCTGGTGCCGAGAAGCATCCGCTCATTGGCCTGGCGCTGAGCCTCGCCTTCGAGCGATGCGTACTTTGCAGCGGCGATCGCCTGCTGCACGGCCAACGTGGATTCCAGCAGCTTGGCCGTGAGGAGCTTTCCGTCGAGCTTCTGAAACACGACACCTCGCAGGAGCAGAGAGAACATCTCCTGCTGGCTTTTGTCCAGGCACTTCGCAAAGGAACTCACGGCAGACACCGTGTCCGTGGCGAAAGACGTGCAGATGACCAGGAACCCGTTGCCCGCGGCCTGCAGCGCGACCCGGGCGGCCTCGGCCTCTCGGATCTCACCGACGAAGAGCATCGTCGGCGTGCCGGCCGCCTGGGAGCGGAGCACTCCGGTGAGCGCCGCGGCCCACGGACTTTCGCCTTCGATCTTCACCCAGGCCTGGGAGCAATAGCCTCTTTTGGTGGCCCCGTGGTGCCAGCCGTTAAGCGGCTGCTCCGGCGGCTGCTCGACGGTCGTAGCGAAACCGCCTAGCAGCTGGAGGCGCGATATGACGGTCGCAGACGCCGTCGTCGTCTTCCCTGCCCCGGTGGGGCCGGCCACCAGCATCAGGCCCCCTTCGCTGTGTGAAGGCTTTAGGAGCCACTCGCGAATTACGGTTGGCAAGGGGGATGGCAGCGTGTCCAGGGTCGGCGGCTGCTCGGGCATTTTGCGGAAGTTGACCCATGGGCCATCCACCACGCTGCGGTCGAGGTGGCCACGCCAAACTAGGCCTTCATGGTGCAAGGTCGCGTCCACGGCTTGAAGTTCCATGAAGTGCTTGAGCAGCCCGGCCACGTACGGCTGGATCTCGGCCTGCAGGACGACGGGTCCAGGGAACTGCAGGCTCCGGCCTGGCTCGTTGATGCTGGCGCGCACGTCGGTGATCGCGTCGAGGAAGGGTTTGACGGTGCTGTCCATGGCGAGCCCGGTGGTTGCGTCATGCACCGCCCGTGCGGGCGGCGCGAGAGGAGATGTCAACGGAATTGCGCTGCGATCTTCGGCGACGGCTCAGAGCAGCCGGTCGTGAGTCCGGTCTGCGTGATGTCGCCGCCGCTCTTGTAGACGTTGCCGCCGCTGATGACGCCGGCGGAGGCCGCAGCGCTGGTCCCGATGCGGATCGCCACGGCAACGGGCTCGATCCTTGAGACGATCGTGGCGCAGTCGTCCTTGTTCAGCGGGAAGCTGCTTCCCCCAACCGTGAGTGCGAAGGAGATGCGGGAGCCGTTCAGGTCCATGGTGTTTCCGGCTCCGTCGTAGAGCGAGCCGCTGTCGTATCGCAGCGGGCTCTTGATGAGCGAGAGCTTATTCACCTCGGTCGGCGAGACGGTCGAGTAGTCGTTGGCCCGCGACCAGTTCTTCGTGATTTCGCTGGTGAGCAGGATGATCTTCTCGCCCGCGGCGCCGGCGTTGTAGCCGCCCTTGACGCCGTTGAAGTAGCTGAGGACCGTAGCCACGACCACGCCGAGAATCACGCTCCAGACGGCGACCTCGATCATGCTCACGCCTCGCTGGTGTGACGGGCGGCGGGGATTGGAATGGGGGATGTGTGCGTTCATGATGTGCTCCTTGCTGGGGGTTATCGAATGGCGCCCTGCATCGAGTACAGGGCACTGGAGATCCACATCACCAGTGCGGCGACGCACATGATTCCGAGGACGTTGATGATTTCGGTGGTCTTCTTTGCGCTCTTGATCAGGTGGTCGATGTAGCCATCGGCGATGTGTTCCAGCGACGCACCGAAGTCGGCTGTTTGGCCGTACAGATTGATGATCCATGCGCGGTCCGCAGGGAACAGATCGCAGGAGAGAAGCGCGACGTAGTCCGGCCGGCCCAGCTTGATCTCATGGCGTACCAGCTGGAACTTGTGCCGCATGTACCGGCTGGCCGAGCTCGACAGGCTGTCGATTGCCGTCTGGAACGGCACGCCGGTCTTGACAAAGCCGCTCAGGCCGCTCAGAACCGCGAAGCAGTGCAGCCGCCGGCTCATGGTGAAGGGCCAGACGTAGGCGTCCAGGGCATTTCGCGTGGCACCCGTGAGATTGGCGTTGAGCAGGATGAAGACTCGCCAGACGCCGGCCAGCAGCGCGAAGAGCCCGGCGCTGAAGAAAAAGATGTGGTCTGCGACGTAGGCGAAGGCCTGCGCGTTCGCTGGCCACTTCCCACGCGGTACCGCGCGCTCGAGCTCGGGGATGATCTCCGCGGAGTAGAAGTAGTAGATGCCCACCATGACCACGGCGTACACCGTCACCAGGAACAGGCCGGCGCGGATGATGGACTGGATCTCCGCCTGGCTGGTGGCGATCACCGCAGCTTGCTTCAGACCGGTGGATACGTCGCCTCGCTCTTCGCCGGCCTTGACCATCATGGCCTCGGCGGCCGGGACGAACGTGAGCAGCGCATCCCCCAGCTTGAGCGAGGTGCGCCCACCGTGACCGCTGGCAGCGTCGATGGGACGGCGTCCCCCATGCATCCGGCGGATCACCTCTTGAAGCAACGGCCGCAGCAGGTGCCGTTGCTTGCGCAACTCCGACTCCATCTTCACAAGCGCCGTGCCGAGCGGGATGCGCCCGGCTGTCCCGGTGAGCGAAGCGAGAACGGAGTAGAAGTCCGCACGCACGGCCGACGTCAGCCGCAATCTGTAGAGGGCCTTGAATCGCATCATGGTCAGCGGGGACTCTCGTCTCGCAGAACGCCGAGTTCGGTCTCGACGTCACGGGGATCTACCTGCCCCTGGCGCATCTTGAGGATCGCATGCGCGAGGGCTGTAGCGCCCAGTCCGTAGCCTGCCGGCTTGCCGAGTATGCGAAGCCAGTGGTCGCGGGCAGCGCCGAGGTCGTCGTTCTTGATGTGGTTCAGGAACGTGGAATCGGGGATCAACACCTCTGCCGCCGGTGTCCGATCGACGATTCCGGAGTGGCCGCATTCGACGCATCCTTCGCTGTTGACGAAGCGGACGTGGTGCTCCTGCAGGTCGCAGACCGACGTCAGGCGATCGAAGAGGGACTTCGACACCAGGCCGTTCTGATGCGCGGACTTGAAGTCGTGGCCACAGTGTGGGCACACAGTGGGGATCAGGCGCTGATACACCACGCCGGAGATGAAACCGGGCATGGTCAACAGGTCCTTTTCCACGCCGAGTTGCATGAGCCGGGAGAACGCTGCCGTGGCCGAGTACGCGTGGAGCGTGGCCGGTATCTTGTGCCCGGCCAGCACCAGGTCCTTCACCGTCAGCGCCGCCAGCTTCTCGCGGATTTCACCTACCATGACGATGTCAGGATCCTGCCGTAGCGAGGCCTCCAGGTACGCCTGGAAGTTGTCCTTGCTCGCCGAGATCTGGCACGCACCCAGGAGTTCGTTCTCGACCGGGTTCTCGATGGTCGTCACTTTGATGTGCCGGCCGCGGGTCTGGAAGAGATGCTCGACAAAGCTGTGCAGCGACGACGACTTGCCGGAATTGGTAGGCCCGACCATCAGCACCAGGCCGGATCCACCGACCAACATTTCCTCGATCTGCGCCAGCTGGTCCTGGGTGTAGCCGATTTGCGCCAGGGGCCGCGCGCCGCCCGTCCTGGCCGCAGGCCGCAAGAGCCGCATGACGATCTGGAAGTTGCCCTCTGGATGGATTGGCGTGGAATGGAAGCGCACGCGCATGAGGCGCTTCGTGCGCTCGGCGGGATCCTCCCATACGTCGAACGACGTGTCCTTCACTTCTTTCGGATTCCAGCTGCCTTTTCGGGCCCCGTCGGCCGACTCGAAATTGAAGAGCAGATGCGCGATCGCCTCGGCCGTCACGCGGGAAATGTCGGCCCTCCGCTGGCGTCGTCCGTGAACCCTAAACTGGACCACGGCGACGTCTCCGCGCGTCTCGATGTGGATGTCCGATGACTGGAGGCTGTCGGCCTCCAGCAGAAGTTCGCGTGCTGCGTCCTGTGTGGTTGTCTGGATGCTGTTGCCGCTGTCGATACCACGGTTCGCGCGGTGGTGCACGGCCTGGATCAGTTCCGTGGTGGTGAGCAGCGGACGAATGTTGGTATGCCCGTCCTCTTCCAGCCGCTGCGCGACGTCCATCATCGCCCTGGCTGAAAGGTACGCCGCCGGGGGCATCAGCAGATAGGTGCTGAACCTGCGCGAGCCGGCCGTCTTGGGATTGTCCAGGAACTGTCCCGAAGCCATGACCTTCTGGTCGACCAACAACTCGCTACGGATCGCTGCAAACGTCGCTCTGTGGATCTCCGAGACGGGCCGCTTGAGCGTGAACAGGTTGATGTAGTCGCCTTCAGGCAGCTGCGTGGCCTCCTTGAACGCGATCTGTTCGAGTTGACGCTGGCGCTCCTGGCTCTCGGACAAGCGGCTTGCGCGTTCGGCCTCGGGTCGCGCGGTGTCGGCTGCGCCGGCGCGGGTCGGTGCCACCGGCGTAGCGCCGCGCGACGGTAATCTGAAAGAGATGCCCAATTCCATGAGACCTGTCCTTACTGCCGAATGAAGAGGGTGGACGTACCGGCGAACTGGGCGCCGGGCGCGCTTGGCGACGACCACACCATCTGCGTGAACGTGATGGGAAACGTGTTGAGGAAGCGCATGGCCTCGCCGAGCATGAGCACGTGCCGGCTCGTGGTCGCCGAGACGTCGACGGTTTGCTTGGACCCCAGCGTGACGCTGTGAACGCCGTCCAGTCCCGCGATGTCAGCAGGTGGCGTCACGGTGACGACTTCCTCGGTTCCCTGGCGCATGCCGCCGCTGAGATGGGCCTGGCCCCAATCGGCGATGGCCATGCGCGCCGACTTGAGCTCGACGCGTCGATCTTCTGGTTCGCTGACGTCCAGCTGCGGCATGTCGAAGGTGGACACGATGCGGGTACCGATGTCGAGTGGGTCCAGAATCCCCGGCAGGTGTGCCCGGTCAGCGACCCGCGTCTGAAGGTTTACCGGCTGCCACTCGACGGTGGCCTTGCCGGCGCCGAAGTCGCAAGTCAGCTTGGACGGGCGATACCCCCAGTCCGAGAGAGGAAGTCGCTGGCGCAGCGCCTCACACTGCAGCCACTGAGGAAGCACCGCGCTGTGCGACCGGAACAGCGCCCGCTGCCGAGCGACGTTCTGCTCGTAGGCCTGTTTGGCCGCTGCGATGCGTGTGGCCTCCGCCGCCCGCTCTTGTTGGCTCTGCAGGAGCGCGCGCATCATGTCTTGCCGCTTGCGCTCGCTGCGCAGCTGGTCCTGGTATTGAATGGCAACCTGCGCCGCAGCAGCGAGTGCCGCGACCAGCGCGGCCAGGGCGACGACGGTTCGCAGCTGGACTCCGTTCTTCTTCAGCCGGAGCGTCTCAAGTTCCTTGCGAGGTAGCGATCGCACCTTGGCAAGCACTTCCTCGAGCGTGAACGCCGCGGGCGCCGTTTCGCCGATCATCCGCGTGTCGGCAGCTGCCATGGAGGTCGCGTTGGTGTAGAGCTGCGCCGCGTCGGCGGCGGGAACGACCTGGTCGTAGGCAGGGTAGGGCACCCCATCGCGGATGAGGCAGATCCAGAATCGGTGGTTGGGCAGCGGGTGGTAGACGAAGGCGTTGGGCACGACGTGGCCGACGACCGCTCCGCCGGCGAGCATGCCAATCACCTGTCGGCCGCCCGCGGCCGCTACGGTCTCGCCACCGACGTCTTTGACCAAGTAGGCGTTGTTCTTCCCGGCGAATCGTCGTCCCTCGGAAGTGCTTTCGGCTACCGTCCATGCCAGCGCGATTGCCAACCGCATGCCTCCGATTTCGAGAACCTCGCTGGCCGCTCCAGCGCTCGATGCTGCCTCGTCCAGCTGGCCGTCCGCGTCTCCGCCGTTGCGCACGCCAGATCGTCCGAACCACTTCATATACATGACCTCATGCCGGCGCTCAGGGGGATGTCGAAGGCGAACCAGCGGCCGCCTGTGATGCATCGGCCCGCGGTGCCGACATCGGCTGCTCGGTGGGCGGCCGCGTGGCGGGTATGGCTGGTGGCGCCTGGAGCAGGCCAGGCGGAATCGCCAGCGGCGCGGCTGGCATGCCCGGCATCTGCACCGCGCTCATGGGCCCGGCGCCTGCGCCCTGCAGGCCACCCGGGTATCCCTGCGTGCCCGTGGTGCGCGCCGCGTGGAAACTCAGGGGCAGGGAGACAGGAGCGCGGCTCTTCGCGTTCGGCAGCGGCTGGATCATCACGCGCACCATGCGCAGCGCTACGCTGCGCAGGTGCATCCGGTCCGCGATCTCGTCGCCTTCCTCGAACGTCTGGATGACGCCGTTGGGCATCGCCAGCCGCGCAGTGCGTTTGCCCTGCAGCACGACGACCGATACCACCGTGGGTAGCTGCCGCAGGATCGGGTCGGTCGCGAGCATGTCCTGGATCTGCCGGTCCTTCTGAAGCAGTTCCAGTGTGACGTCGGCCTCGGCCGCGCGATCGGCGAGCGTCCTGGGCTGCGCGTGGGCGCCTGCTGCCAGGGCGACGGCCGCCAGCAATCCCCAGGCGATGGACTTTCCGTCAGCCATTCTTCTGCCCCCCGAAGACTTGCATGACGATCACGGACATGGTCCGGTCGCCGCGGCCCCGCTTGCTGCCGCCCGAGAGCGACACCTGGCCGGCGGCCTCGTCGCCGCCGCTGTCGTACCCGAAGAGCACGATGGCATCGCCGTCTTTCAGAAATGCCTGCTGCTGGAAGCTCTGGCGCGAGCGCTTGGGGGAGTAGGTCAGGATGCCGTTGACAACCGCCGGGTTCATATTGCTGACCGCGCTGATCTCCATCTGGTACTGCAACAGGATCCGGTTGTCCCCCAGGATCAGCGGCAGCACGTTGCCGGTAAGGCCCGTGGTGAGCACGGCCTTCTGCGTGGCGAGTTGTGTGCCCACGTTGGCGGTCTGAGTGGCCGACACCGATGTGTTGTACTCCTCGTCATCAACCACCTGGAACGGGCTGGGCTGGCCGTTGATGGCCATGAACTGGCCCTTCTTGTAGAGCGCCACGTTGCCTACGGATTGGAGTGCTTCGGCAACCATGCGCGAGCCGGCCAGGCGCGAAGCGGGGTCGGAGAAGCTCAGGGTGATGCGCCCGGGCTGGCCGTTCGCTGGCTGCAGCGGCGCCGCGCCGGCGACGCCCACTCCATTGCCGTTGAGGCGCCGGTACACCAGGTCCATGGACACGCCGGCAGTCTCCTCCTTGGTCATCGAGACGTTGTAGATCGTCACGTCGATGAGGAGGTTGCGCGCGAAACGCTGGTTGATCGAGTGGAGGAGGGCTGCAATGCGGGCCTGGCTGAGTGGCCTTGCCGTGACGGTGACGATGCCGAGCTCCGGCGCGGCCGTCGCGAAGCCATCCAGTCCGGATGCGGAGAGCTTGCTCGCTGCGGTAGGCGCTGCACCGCTGGCGCCCGCGGCCAGCGCCGGCACAGCGCGGCCGGTGGCCGTCGTGTCCTGGCTCGCACCGAGGATGGCCTGCACCGACGCCATGATCGACGTCCATGGGTCGATGACCTGGCTCTGCGTCACCGAGACGTTTCCGCCGCCTCCGGCTCCTCCAGACGAGCCGCCCGCGCCTGTCGCGCCTCCGGCCGAGCCGCTGCCGCCACCGCTGCTCAAGCTCGTGGACGACAGGCTGATCGCCGCCTGCAGCGACTTGGCTCCGGATGGGAGGTGCATTGGGTATGTGCGTGTCTCGAATCGGTAGAACTGCACCGAGTTCGTCGACTTCACGTACCGCCAGCTGGCGCCGGCGCGCTGTGCCAGGTCGTCGAAAAGGCTGCGGACCTTCCCGCTGAACTCGACCTGAACGTAAGCGGTGATGGGCTGCTCGCTGCCGGCGCTCGCCTGCGCGGCCTGTCCGGTACGCGGCATGCTCGCGATCTCAGTGGACGAGATCGCCATCCCGGTTCGTGCACCGAGTTCTTCGAGCACTTCGCTCAGGCGCTGCGTTCCATGGCTCGCATAGCCGATCTCTGCGTCGAAGATGTCGGGCAGCGCCTCCTTCTTGACGAGCTTGATCTCTCGCCCGGCGATGCGCGGGCCCGCCAGCCGGGTCACGCCGGCGGGTGCTCCCTGGGCGGTACGCTCGTCCAAAATGCGGCGTGTCTGCTCCCGCGCTTTCTGCGCGTTCGCTTCCGTCTCCTGAATGGTGGAGCAGGCCTGCAGGACCAAGGTCGTGGCCACGAGCCCGCAGACGAGGCGTCGACCGCGTCGTTCATTCTTCATCGCTCTCGCTCCGATCGGTGATGTCCATGGACGTGACCTCCATGAGGCGGTTGGCTGCAGCGACCGACAGGGCGATCTGCTTGCCCTCCGAGCGCAAGATCTTCACGACAGCCTCGACGGCTTCGGACACCTCGAGCTCGCTGCTGTACGCGGAGGCCGAGATCACTTCCCAGGAAACCTGGGGATACCAGATCAGCTTCCAGCCTGCGGCTTCGGCCCACCGCTGGAGCTCGGCATGTACTGGCTCCCCGGCGCGCAGGACGTATCTCGCCGTTGGAGGTGTGGGTGTCGTCGTTGGGAGCGACACGGTGGCCACCGCCCTGCTGCGCGCATCGAGTTCCAGGAGTGCTTGCTGGTCGCAACCTGCCTGTTCGCCCCGCACAGGCAGCGTTGCCTGCGGTGCAGTGCGCGCGAGCTCGACGCGCGGGCCGCTGGTGGTAGCGGCGATCGAGAGCGATTGCGACGGCTGCAGTTGTGCGTTGACCGTGCGCAGCGCATCGGACACGGTGGCGGACCCGAGCTGCTCCAGCACAACGACCTTGCCTGGCTCCGGAGGGCAGATTCGGTTGTAGGGAACGCCGAGGCGGTCGGCGAGCAGCTGGCCGAGCTCATCGACACTGGCCTTCCACGTGATCGCAATGTTCGAAGCGAGCAGCGCGCTACGGGTCTGCGAGATCTCCATGGGCTCTGCCGCCGTCGCAGCACAAGACAGGGCGAGCGATGCGGCCGCCAAGGCGCAGGCGCGCAGGTTCATGGGGTGTTTCCTTGGGGCGTTGATCGGTACGCTGCCAGCGTTTCGGCCAGGGCGAATTCCCGGTAGAGGGCCAGGACCTTCGGCACGTAGGCCTGCGTTTCGCGATAGGGCGGTATGCCGCCGTGCTTGCGCACGGCGCCGGGCCCGGCGTTGTATGCAGCCAGCGCGAGATCCCACGCGCGGAACTCGAACCACATTTGGCGCAGGTAGGCTGCTCCAGCCGCCAGAGCGAGCTCCGGGCGATACAGGTTCTGTTCGGGCTGCTGCAGGCCCACGCCGGCGGCGGTGGACGGCAATACCTGGGTGAGACCTCGAGCATTGGCAGGCGAGCGAGCCGCCGCGTTGTAGCCGCTCTCGACGGCAACGAGCGCTTTGAGCAATGCCGGCTCAAGACCATAGTGCCGGGCGATTGCGGTGATGGCCGCTTCGTGACGCCAGTAGTCCTGCAGCATGCGCTGGCATGGTTCGGAGCGGCTGTGCCCGCGAAGGCAGGTCTCGGGGCCTGCGCTGGCGCACGGGATCCACAGGCAAAGCGCGAGCGCCACTGCGGCGCGTCGGATGGGGAAGACCGTCATAGGATCATGAGCGCGACGAGTACGAGCGTCAGCGTGAGGCCTGCGACTACTGTGTAGCGCTTGAGATCGACCAGCGAGATCTGGCCTGCACCGAACCGCTGCAGCACGCCCATCACCACGTAGCCCACCACGAGAAAGCAGGCGGCGACCGCCACGGCGATCGACACGGTCCTGACGCTTGCCATCTGCTGCCCTGAGCCGCGCTCGAATCCTCGCTGGATGGATTCCGCCACGGGTACGCATGCGCCACCCGCGTCCCGCACGCACGAGCCGAAGGCGGGCTGCCACCCCGAGCCGCCGCCTGATCCGCTCCCGCTGCCTCCGCCTCCACCAGGTGCCGTCGGGGTGCCGGCCGTACCGCTGGCGATGCGGTCGGCCATACCGCAGATCGTGGTGCCGTTGCTATCGGCAAAGCCGGAGCAACGGCCAGCGCGAAGCATCGTTCGGCAGTTGCCGATCCCCAGCTGCACGCAGGCGAGCACGAGATTGCCATCGACCGGACGGCCATCAAACGTGCCCAGCGCCAGGAGATCCTGAACCACGCGCGATTGCAGGGCATCGGTGGTCAGCGCCGACCAGGCATCGACCTGCTGTTGGAGAGACTGCCGGCGGTACTCCTCTGGAGTCACGCCAGCGTAGCGCGTGATGTTGCCCTGGTTCATCTGCAGGACGCCGTAGCAGCATGAGCCGTTGAATGCGGTCGTCTCGCCGCTGCTCTCCACGTTGATCGCGAGGTTTGCCACGGCAGCGGCGTTCTGCCGCAGCCACGGGCTGGCGTTCGGCGAGCGCTCGATCGATGCGATGATCTCTGCGGCGGAAACGATGACCGCCAGCGCGACGATGGGCGCCGCGGCCAGGAGAAGGGCCGTAGCCCGGGACATGCGTGGCGCCGCCATGTCGTCAGCCGAGGCGCAACGAGCGGCTGCAGGCCGGCACGACCTTGCCGAACTGGATGGCGCGCAGGCGGAGCAGACTTTCACCAGCATCGAATGCGTACTCGATGCGGCTTTTGTCCCGCTGCGTGCCGAAGATCATGCAGTACCCCGGTAGATCGGCGACCTGGCGGCCCTGCATGGGCCAGGGCGTCACACGCAGACTGCACACCGAGTAGATGTCCGTCACCTGTGCGCCGTTCTCCGGGTCTTCGCAGCGATCGGTCCCGGCTGCGCTGAACATCGAGAACACGACCTTTCGGCCACCGCGCTGCACGTCGCCGACCAGGGCGAACGCGGGAAGGGGTTGCCCGTCCGCGGACTTGCGCGTCGAGGTCAATTCCCTTGCCCAGATGCTCCGCAGTATTTGGCGGTCTGCCTCCGTGCCGGAGGAGGGGAATTTGCTGCTGTGGAACACCACCTCGCGCATCGGCGACCAGGTCACCTCGGTGATCTCCTGTGCGCGGGCCTGACCTGCAGCGAGCACCGCCGCCATGGCCGCGACGCAGCTGGCAGGAAGAGAGGTCCAGGGCGTCATCGCGGCACTCCCCTCGCCGCGGCCCGTCCGCCTTTGTCGAGCTCCGCGATGAACTGCTCGGGCGGCGTGGCGCCGACCAGCCGCTTCCCGCTGGCCAGCACGACCGTCGGCGTGTTGTTGATCTGAAAGCGCTCCCCGGTGCGGAGGATCTCGACCAGGCCGGCGGTGTCGCATGTCTCTGGGAGGCGCGGCCGCGCGCCATCCATCATCGATTTCCACGTGCGAGGGCGATCGTCCGAGCACCATGCCATGCGAGCCAGGCTCTGGCTCTGCGGGCTGATGACCGGAAAGATGAAGCGATACACCGTCACGTTGTCGATCTGGTCGATGAACTTCGTGAACACACGGCAGATGGGGCAGTTCGGGTCCTCGAACACGGCGAAGACCTGGCTTCCGTCGCCCCGGACCTCCTTGATCGCGTGCTGCAGTGGCAGCTGGTCGAAGGGGATCGTCATGCGGCGGTCGAGCTTCTCGGCGGTGAGATCCCGCCGCTCGACCGTATCAATGAGCGAACTTCCCACAAAACTGTAACGGCCGGTATCATCCGTATAGAAGAGCTCGTTGTCTGAGAGCACTTCATAGATGCCCTTGATAGGGGTGGAATTGATCTGATCCACGCGGACCGAGCCGCCGGTATTCGCAGCGATCGCAGCCTTCAGCCGGGCGGCGATCTTTTCGGAAACCTCTGCAGCTGCGTGCTGTGCGGCCATGACCGCAAGCGCGGCGACTGCGGCTCGAAGGATTGGCGAGGGGGTTGGCATGGGTCGAACTCTAGAAATCGCCGGCTGCGGTCGCCATCGAAAAGCGTCGGTTTCACAGAACACGGTTTCCGCTTGACTGCGGAGTTTTTATTTGATCTACATTTAATGAGTCGAGGGGTGCGTCTCGCCGACGCCATGGCAACGCCGTGGCGCCGGCCTGTCGCAGAGGTGTTTATGGATGGTGGAATGCGCGAGCCGGGCATCGAGACCCAGGGCCGCGGGGAAGGGTGGGACCCTCGATTCGATGACCTGCTCATGCAGGCCGCAGCTGAAGAGGGTCTGGCGGACGACTCGCTGCGTGCCCTGCAGACCCAGTTGCGCTGCTTCAACGCATGGGTTCTGGCCAGAGAAGGGCGTTCATGGGATCGCGCAACTGCGGACGACCTGAAGGCCTATTTCCAGGAGGCTCGCGAACTGAGATCCGCGGCCACGGTGCGGTTGAAACGGTGGGTCGTCCAGCGGCTCTATCGGTGGGCTAGGTCCGAGGGGATCGTGGACGTGTCCTTTGAGGCCGCGCTGGTCGCGGTCCGCTCCACGCCGCCAATGCGCCTGACCACCGTGCCGTCCGTGGACCAGATGCGGCGCATCCTCTCTCTGCCGGACACCGGAACTCCTTCTGGTGTGCGGGACCGGGCTGCACTGGAACTTCTGTATGGCGCTGGATTGCGCTCGGCTGAGCTTTTGGGCCTGCACGTCGCCCAGGTGCCCGACGCGCCGGGCATGCGCTTGATGGGGAAAGGTGCGAAGGAGCGCCTGGTGATCCTCGGAGAGCACGCGCGATATTGGATTGCGCAATACAAAGATGTGCGCAGGACAATTCTCGGAGCGGGAGGCCACGTGGCCACCGCGACTGATCGTCTGTTCGTCAGTGCGGGAACATACCCAGCCTACCAATATTCACAGTTGCGCCGAATGGTGGAGCGATATGCTTCCATGATTGGCCTCAACCTCACTCCTCATTCGTTACGGCATGCATTTGCTACTCATCTGTATGAGCACAAGGCACCGTTAAGAACCATACAGATGCTTTTAGGCCATGAGCACTTGTCGACAACAACAATTTATGTATCTAGGAAAAACACCGACGACCGTGAACTACTCAATAGGCATCACCCGAGAGGCGGAAAAGGGGGGCACGTCGTAAGCCGTGCGTGGTTTAAGCAGTAAAATTTATGGGCACTAATTATGTGGCTCGTTATTTTGGGCGAGAGTGCAAGGTTATTTCAATCTGCTCCGGGACGATCTGATATCTTGCTGCCAAGCTGCTGATGGCTTGCTCCATTGTAATTAATGGGCAGGGTGGAACCTGATCAGGGATAATGTTCTCCATGCATTTCTCATAAGCTTTGGCTGTCTCCCCATCGACAATCACCAATGTGGCTGCCGTAGTTGAGGGCCTCCATTTCAAAGCCCTTACCGGTTCTACCCGATCGGTGTGCGCAAAAAACTTTGCCTTAAAGAAGGCAGAGTAGTTAGGGTCGAACTCCCAAGTCGCCACACCATGGATCGCTTGAACATATCCATTTGTGGCGACGGCCACATATTTGCACCCAGCGATGGATCCTCGTTCGGCATCGTATTGGGCCGCTGGAAACCGGTACTCTTTTGAAGCCTTCATCTGCCCGTGTTCGTAATCGTCCAAATGAAGGATCAATACCTTTATGGAGAGATTTTCGGATTGGCTCATAACTTGCTTTCGGCTAATTTGTACTGTCCGCTCAGTATACTTAAAAACGTCAAAGAGTTGTTGATCAGTGAAAATCCCTGCTCTTTGTCGAAAGAGCTCCAAGCAGCGACGTGAGATCGATCAACTTTCGTGCGATAAGGTTGCAGACCTCGCCTTCCCGCTGCCAAATGCCATACACGCCCAGCAGCTTCGCTCTCAGCAACACCTCGCGCTGCGTGTCTCGCACATGCGGCCACACGATCACCTGCACCGTGCCCGTCTCGTCCTCGATCGAAACAAAAATCGTGCCCTTTGCCGTACCAGGCTGCTGTCGAAGTGTGACCAGGCCGCAGGCCGCAAGCCGGAAGCCATCGCGCACGTTCGCCAGTTGCTCCGCCGTGTGGTAACGCCCCAGTTGCGGCCGTAGCAGCGCCACAGGATGGCTTCTAAGTGTCAGGCCCAGGGCTGAGTAGTCTTGCACCACCGCTTCGCCTTCAGGCGCCTCAGGCAACTCCAGCATGGCCTCGCCGACAGGTGCATCGCGGAGCAGCGCCGGCGCTGCGTGCTGGCCGGCCGCGTCCCAGACTTGTTGGCGCCGATGCCCGGCCAGGCTGGCCAGGGCGTCACCGCCCGCGAGGACGCGCAGAGTGGGCTGGTCAAGATCAGCGCGCAGCGCGAGATCCTCGACATCCTGAAACGGCCGCTTCGCCCGAGCCGCCTCGATGCGTTCGGCAGCGGTTTGGCCAAGACCGCTCACCAGCCGAAGCCCGAGACGCACCGCGGGCGCATGCGGCAAGTCTTCCAGCGTGCAGTCCCATCCGCTGTGCAGCACATCTGGTCCCCGCACCCCCACGCCGTGCCGGCGCGCATCCTGCACCAGTTGCGAGGGGGAATAGAAGCCCATGGGCTGCGAGTTCAGGAGCGCCGCGAGGAATGCAGCCGGGTGGTGCCGCTTGATCCAGCTGCTCGCATAGACCAGCAGCGCGAAGCTCGCGGCATGGCTTTCGGGGAAGCCGTATTCGCTGAATCCGTGAACCTGCAGGAACACCCTCTCTGCGTACTCCCTTTCGTACCCTCGCTCCAGCATGCCCTCTACCAGTTTCGCGTGGTACTTCTCCAGCCCTCCTTTGCGCTTCCAGGCAGCCATGGCTCGCCGCAGGCCATCGGCCTCGCCGGCGGAAAACCCCGCGGCCACGATCGCCAACTGCATCACCTGCTCCTGGAAGACCGGCACGCCGAGCGTGCGCCCCAGCACCTCGCGCAGCGCCTCGCTGGGGTACGTCACCGGCACCAGGCCCTGCCGACGGTCCAGGTATGGATGCACCATGCCTCCCTGGATCGGGCCCGGACGGACGATGGCCACCTGGACGACCAGGTCGTAGAAACATCTCGGGCGCAACCGCGGCAGCATGCTCATCTGCGCACGGCTCTCGACCTGGAACACGCCAATGCTGTCGGCGCGGCACAGCATCTCGTAGGTCGCGGGGTCCTCCGCCGGGATGTCCTGCAGATCCAACGCATCGTCCAGGCCTCGGATCTGGCCCACCATCACCAGGGCTTTCCGGATCGCGGTCAGCATGCCGAGCGCGAGCACGTCGACCTTGAGGAGGCCGGCAGCGTCGAGGTCGTCCTTGTCCCACTGGATGACCGTGCGGTCCTCCATGGCGGCGTTCTCGATGGGCACCATGCGGCATAAAGGATCCTGGGTCAGCACGAAGCCGCCCGGGTGCTGGCTCAGGTGACGAGGGAAGCCGAGCAGCTGCTCGGTGAGCTCCAGCAGTTGGCGCACGCGCAGATCTTCTGCATCGAGGCCGAGCGCCTGCAGCTGCTCGTCGCGCACCGAATCCTCTTCCCACCATTGGTGATCCTGGGCCAACGCTGAGACAGTCCCCTCATCGAAGCCCAAGGCCTTGCCGACGTCGCGCAGGGCCGAGCGCGGACGGTAGCTGGTGACCACGGCGGTCAAGGCTGCGCGCTCGCGGCCGTACTTCCCGTAGAGGTACTGAATCACTTCCTCGCGCCGGGCGTTCTCGAAATCGATGTCGATGTCGGGCGGTTCGTTCCGTTCGCGTGAGAGGAAGCGCTCGAACAACACGCTCATGCGCGCGGGATCCACTTCAGTGACGTGCAAGCAGTAGCACACCGCCGAGTTCGCGGCCGACCCGCGCCCCTGGCAGAGGATGCCGCGGCTACGGGCGAAATCAACGATGTCGGCAACGGTCAGGAAGTAGTGCTCGTAGCGGAGGTCCTCGATGAGCGCGAGCTCGTGTTCTACGATCTCCTGCACCTTGGGCGGAATGCCGGCCGGCCAACGCCGGGCGGCACCTTCGTAGGTCAAGCGGCGCAGATGAGATGCCGGCGTCTCGCCCGGCGGAACTACCTCGGCAGGGTAGTTGTAGCGGAGTTCGTCCAGGCTGAAATCGCAGCGCGCGGCGACGCGTAGCGTCTCTTCAAGCAGCTCGGCCGGATAGGTCTGCGCCAGGCGCAGCCGGGTCCGCAGATGTCGCTCCGCGTTCGGCTGCAAATCCAGGCCGCAGTTGGCCAGAGGGCGCCCCAGCCGTACCGCGGTCATCGTGTCTTGAAGCGGCTTGCGGGAACGCACATGGAAATGCACGTCGCCGGAGGCCACCAGCGGCAATGCCGAGGCCTCGCTCGTGGTGCGAAGCCGTGCAAGCCATGCTTCGTCATCGATCTGGCGCAGCATCTCCACGCCGATCCAGCAGCGGCCCATGAAGTGCCGCAGCAGCCACTGCGCGAGCGCCTGTAGCTGGAAGGCCTCGCTCATGCGCTCCGGGGAGCAGATGACGACGCAGCGCGCGAGATCCTCGCCAGCGAGATCCTCTGCTGCAAGCCGGTAGGTCCCTTTGGATGCAGCACGGCGCAGCCGCGTGATGAAGGCACATAAGTTACCGTAGCCCTCCAGGTCGCATGCGAGCACGGTCAGCGTGCAGGGCGGCATGCCGCGATCCGGCGCCACTTTGAACTGGGCTCCGACCAGCAGCTGCAGGCCGCACTGCTTCGCCGCGACGTGCGCGCGCACGATGCCAGCCAGGCTGCATTCGTCAGTGAGCGCGAGGGCGGTGTAGCCCAGTTGAGAGGCGCGCTCGACGAGCTCGTGTGGATGGCTCGCGCCAACCAGAAACGAGAAGCTGCTCGCGCAGCGCAATTCGGCATAGGCGGGCACGCCGGCGGATCTGCTCGGGGTCTCGTCGTCGCTCATGCGAAATGACCGTGCAGAAACCAGTGACCAGCCTCGCCGGCGAGCCGTGTCTGAAAAAGCCAGAGCGCTGCGCCGCGCTCGGTGAGCGCAATCCAGTAGTCCCGCGTCGTGACCCCAGGCCGCCCGCCCGCTGGCGAATCGCTGGACGAATCGCCCGCCCACCACCCACCCTCGATCCTGTGGGGGCCGGCCAGGAGGAGCAACGGACCCTGGTAGAGCGGCTGGCCCGTTCGCAGGGCCAGCCGCAGCGGCTCAGCCAACAGAAAAGTGGGTTGGGGCAGCGAAGTACATCTGGCGCGGGCCCGCGGGCTCGGCGCGCCGGCCGGGGCCCACCGCGACATTCGCTCCGGCCGATGGTCTTCCACGATCCGTGCCCGAAGTACGCTGGTCGGTCCGAGGCGCGCGGCAATCCGCTCCAGCGCCAGGCCGAGGCTCTTCGCAGAAACTCTGGTATCGGGCAACAAGGCGAGGCTCTCGATCGGCTGCGGGACGACGTCAGCCTCGCCCACGGCAAGCTGCAGGTCGCCCACGGGAGCGGCCAGCGTCACCCGGGCCAGATGCTCGCCGAGCAGTCGCAACAGATGCTCGACCGAGCGCGTGGGCAGCGCGGTTCTGACGGTGAGCGCGCCGCCGGCACCGGCATCTTTGCTGCGCATGGCGTCGTGGGCCCAGCCCAACGTGATCGCCGTGGTCCCGCATTGCCGCGCCGCGAGCCAGGCCGAGAGTTGGATGAGCAGCCGCCGTGCGCCGAAGAGCATGGCGGGGGCCTGCTCAACCCGTTGGGGAAGCTCCAGCCGTGCGTCGAACCGCTCCGGAATCGTCAACCAGGTGTGTACTGCCGGCCGCAGTCCGTAGGCAGTGTCCAGAGCCTCCAGAAGAGGGGCGCCGAACCGCCGCGCCACGCCGCCGCGGGGCAGGGCCCGCAGGGCCCCAAGGGAGCGGCAGCCCAGGCTTTCGAGTGTTGTCGCGTGCGGCAGCGTAGCGCCCAGCGTGTCCAGCTGCAGCGGATCCAGGATCTCTGCCAGCGGACGACCGAATCCGTTGCGCAGGCCAGCCCGCGCAAGCGCCAGCGCGCCAAGGCTGGTCGGTGCCCAGGCCGCGTTCTCAACGCCGAGCGCACGCGCTTCGTCCCGGAGGCGCCGCACCAACTGGCGCTTGCCACCGAAAAGGCGCGCGCTGCTCTCGATTTCGAAGACCACAGCCGGCCTGGAAGACGCCGGTTCCGCGATGGCGACCCTTGGCGTGAACTGCAGGCACCACAGCCCGAGGCCTGCGAGAGTGCTAGACGCCGGCGCGGAGGGGAGCAGTGCGATCCACAGCATGGGAGGGTGTCCGGCCACTGGCAGGCGGCTGGGCGGTTCTGCGCGAGGCGACGAGAGCCGCCAAACGGCGACTGCGCGCAGTCAAGATGGGCTCGATGGCAGGAGGGACGGTCGGTATCGTGAGGCGAACACCGCTGACGCTACCGCGGCACTTGAGCAGCTGCAGGTGGATCTCCCAGTCGAGCGCAGGCTCCAGCAATACCCGTAGCGGAGCCGCCGAGGGCTCGCGAGCCACCTCGGCCGGCCTCACGAGGAACACGGGCCCGTCGCAGTCTTGAGCACACACCTGCAGGCGACGAATCTGATCCCCCCGGGCGCGAGGCAGCCAAGCCACTATTGCACCTGAGCTGCCGGCTCGTACCAACTGCTCCACCGTCCACAGCCTGTCGAGTGGCGTGTCCGCTGCGATCCAGGTGAGCCGGCATGCATCGATGCCCGCCTGCTGAATGCCCGCAGGATGCGGTGGCATCGGAGGCCCCACCAGCACCAGGTCCTCGCCCGTCGCCGCGACCGCAGCCAGGGCAGGGCTGAGAAGGCGGAGTTCTGCCACCCCTGGCTGTGGTTGCAGCACATCGATGACCGAGCGCAGCGGCCATCCGCCACCCGGCAGGGCCGCGTCCAACACCGTGTGCCCTGTAGGAAGGGTTGCACCATGAGCATCCGGCATTTCCGTGGCTCGCCATACGCCGCGGGGGAGGGAGTCGAGTGTCAAGGTAGGCCTCTGCATGCGCTGAATACTGATGATTTAAACAGTAGCACAGTTTTTCAAAACCTCGTGTCGGCGAGATGTGGAATCCTCCGGCAGCGGGCCATGCTGCAGAGTTGTGCTCGACCCTAAATTAATACAACATACAACAACAAACAACATAACAACTGCCGGAGCGAAGTCACCCAGCACCGGCAATCGTGCAGCTACCATCAGGAAAAATGTCAGGAGGGAGAGAATGGGAGAACAGTCGAACGTCTACGGGGCATCCAGTACCGACGGAGGCGTTGCGAGATTGCTGGCCGTCGTTGAGGTCGAGAAGGAGCAGCGGATCCGCTGCCAGCAGCCGGGGTGCAACCACACCGTGTACAAGGCGATCCATGTCGTGGACGAGCAGGGCACTTTGCTGGTGCTCGGCTCCACCTGCTTCGGGAAGCGGTATGGGTCTCCCACGAAACTGGGCGATCCTGCGTATGGCAATGGCGGGGGGCGAGTTCTCACGAGCGAAGAGCGACAGATGCTGCAGGACAACACTCGCGCGTTCATCGAGCGCTTCGCGAAGGAGTACCTGGCTCACCAGGCGGCCGCGCAGGCCAAGCTGCAATCGGTGCGCGCCAGGCCAGTGCCGGCGTATGCCAACTTCGCCTCCTGGCCTCATCCACTGATTCGCCAGAAGCCGTCACCGGAGCCGGCCATGGCGCCCGCAAGGCCAGGGCCCTGGCCATGGATGAAACCCAGGACGTCGATGGCTTATTTCAAGCTCAAGGATGGCTCAGCATGGGTGCGCGTCGAACGCCACGATGGACAGCAGATGCTGGCACCGCTGCCAGTGTTTGAAGGGTGGGACGAGGCACTGCCGGCGTTGTGCGGGACCGCGGACCTGGAGCACACCGCCTATGTGGTGCCGGACATCAGGCGCGCGATCGCGTACCTTCGGGAGCGCGCCGTCGTGACGCTGGTCACAGGTGTCTGGAAGGACATCGCAGGGAAGTCTGCCGAGACTTCTTGGTAGCAGCGCGCCACTGCTGCCACAACGATCCCCTATCGAGATCTGTAGCAACCACTGCACATTCCATTTAATGAACATGGTTCACCAAAGTCCTGCGCTGCGCGCCAAGATTGCCAAGACCCGAGCCGGAGCAAGTTCAGATCTGCCTCTCATCCGCAGTGCTGCCCATGTCGTGCTGGCGTGGGTCGCAGATGACGGAGATCTCCCATCGGCACTGGCAGCTATGAAGGCCATGCATGGAACAAACTGGTCTCTCACTACAGCGCTCCAGGTCCTGTCTGGTCGACGTGGTCAGTTTGCTGCGGAGTCCGGGCAACCTGACGAGCGAGCGAGGCTTTTTCTCGCCCACCTCGTGGCCCAATCGGTCTGCAGTGGAGCGGGCTTGGGTGCTGTCTCGCCGCCCAACCAGGAAGCGTTGGCTCAACTACAAAACCTCGTAGCAAGCCGCGTCCCGTGAGCGGAGGGCCTGGCTGGCGATGCGAGTGGCTGCGATTGCCGCTCGAAGCGACGCCGGTCCACACATACGGGGCCCAGGGATCGAGATGCGGCATCGGAGCAAATCTATTTCCGTTGTGGCACACTTTCGTCATGGGCCGCCTACTCAAATCCCCCCCCGAAGGTCGTGTGCGTAAGCACAAGTCTGTGGTGCGTGCCAAGCTCCAGCCCACGATTGGCGCGGCTTTGAAGCGCGCTCGGAAAGCGGGCGGCTCCGATCTGAGGTTTCCCGATCTTTCTGGTGCTGAAGCAGCTGCGCTCATGGAGGCTGCCGGCATCGTCGACGGGAAAGGGAAGCTTGCGAGGAAGTATCGCTGATGGGTCGGATCGTCCTGGCCTACCACGGCTGCGACATCACGACTCGTGACGGGTTTGTTCGTGGCGAAATGAAGCCAAGGATATCCAGTAACCTCTACGATTGGCTGGGCGACGGACTGTATTTCTTCGAGGGCGATTGGAACCGAGCGTTTAAATTGGCTCAGTTCTCCCACGATCATCCCGATCTGCTACTCACCCGCAAGCCGATTGCAACACCTGCCGTCGTGGGCGCTGTTTTGGATGTTGACCGCTGGCTCGATTTAACAACCCAGGCCGGCATCGCCGACTTCACGCATGCCGCCCGGGCTGTTGTCAGCGGGAGCGCGGTAAATGGCAGGCCGCCGCCAGTCAATAAGGCCGCATTTGACGGCGACCAAGATCTCCTGCACCGTGCGTTCGACAAAGCGGCCTGCGATTTGGTTCACGCATTTCGCAAAATGTCCCATGACAAATCCCTCGTGGAACTGGACGCAGGGGCCATCATCGCTTCCGCCCCATACCAAGCGGCTCGGGGTGCATTCGAGCAAGGCGGGCTCGTTTCTGATGGAAGCTCCATTTGCGCGGACACCCACATCCAGATTGCCGTGCGCGATCTCTCCTGCATCAAGGGTTGGTTCTTGGTGCCAGGCAACGAACTTCTCAGTGACAAGGACTTCGCAGAGGCCAAGACGCTTTTGGACCAGGCAAACAGGCAACGGACTGCGGCAAAACCTCGGCGATCCGCGAAATAGCCAGTCGCGCCTTGATAGAAAACTAGGCAACCGCTTTTGGCCAGTTCGGGCCGGGAGAGGTCCCTCGGTCCACCACCTGCCTGCGGTTTTCGCGACCCGTTGGAGACAATCGTGCGTTCAACCGCGGATATTCACGACTCCACTGATTACAACCGAGCCGCCTAAAATTTTAGGTTTCTTCATTTGGGACGACTCATGAAAATTCGATGAGCGATGTATTCACCAGCCTTTTGCGATAGCTCATTGAGCATTTCTGTTGTGATTGTTTTCCCGTCGTGCGGTAGGAGTACATCATCAACGATGCTAGCTAGGTTCTTTGCGTCCGTGCGACTGTAGTACCTTTCAAGGATCCGTGAAAATCTCGCGCACATGGCGGTCATTACTGCTTCGTCTGGAAGCGGACTGCCCGAATCGAAGGAGGGGATGTTGTCTCTATCGAAGCCCGGATGACGTATTTCGGCAGGCGTTGCATCACGAAAAGGATCGACCAAATATCCGTAGCAAAATTCAGGACCTTCGTAATTCTCAGCCAGACGCAATAGAAATCCAATCTCTCCGTAGAATTGGATATATCCATCTACGAATCCGTCTTTCGAAAACACGGCTACAAACTGGTCAAAATCTCCAATCCTGGGCAATGTGATCGCATCGACGGTATTGAGCCAACGAACAAACCTCTTGCAATCACCGGTGCCGTTCAAGATAAACGCTCGAATCTCATCAAAGACATCGAGCAGTGCGGCATTGGTATCTGATGCACCCAATAAGTTAAAAGCAGCTTTTAATGCGCCCCTGAAGAATTTGTCTCCGCCGAGGGCACTATTGAGCTTGAGCCGCTCGCCCATGTAGTCGACTTGGGTGACAGCTTGCTGCCGCAGATCCTCAATGTCAAAGCGGGTATCCGGATAAATCTCCCTCAACTTGGCGACAGCCCAACCAAGTTGCTTCATGTCGCCGAGCACAACCTGAACTTGATGCAGGCCGTCCGAAATCTGTGCTGTCTTAATGACGGGCGCAGCAATGTTGGGTTTACCGCCCGGATCAACTGTGAATTTCGTCCCCTCGCTGCCCAAAATGTTCTTTAAGGACGGCCCGGGTTCTCCCCTCCCGCCGCGAGTTCCAAGAAGGTTACGTATCTCTTTAAGGCCGTCTGCTAGTGCAACGTCAATGGTGGCGCCAAACCCGTGCTGCGCCTCGTCCGAAGAAATTCCTGATGAGATCCAGCGAGCGCCAAGAAAATTTTGCAGGATATGCTCACCGTCGGCTGTTTGGAAATTTTTCTTTGTATAGATGCATCTATTCATGAAATACCTCAATTTATTATCGAAAACAGTTCGGCAGTTGCAAAATCGTCTGTTGTTCCACGCACTTTCTGCGTTTATCGGATCTACCGCGACCGTAATACAGCACGGGCGACGATCCAGAGCCTTGCATTGAGCGTCTCATCCTGACCGGTAGCGGCTTATTACGAGCGTAGCCCGGAGGGCAGCATCCGCTGCACAACTGTCATTATGCTCGGGCTCAGTTACGGAAGGACTGCAAGATGAGAACTGCCGACCAGCGGCGCTCAAGCTACTGAGCAACAAACGCCAACTGGCATTCGCCGCAGATGATCTTCAAGCCAGGCTTCCCCCACACGCTCACACGGCACTGGCTGCAAGAGTACTTCAGCCTGTTGGACTTGTTGGCGGACGGCGCACCATCCCGATCCGCTGCCGGTCCTTCAGCGCTGCGCACGGGACGCACGACGCCCGCGAGTGCAGGTACCGTTTCCATCGGAGGCCTGGAGCCGACCAGGCCGGAAAGATGTGCGGCCGCGGCCGCTTGCTGGCCCAAGCGGACGTGATCCTCTGCAGGAAAGCGGTCGTACCAGCTCAGCTGAAAACTGGAGGTCAGCAACTCGCCGCAGACCTCCAAGAAGCGCCCGCCGGACAGGGCATAGTCGGCCATCATGTCGCCCGTGCGCTTCCCGCCAGGCTGACCGGTCGAGGAGGGCATGAGGCCAACGGCCTCCATCTTGGAAGCCCACTCCTCGTTGTGGTACCGCCCTCGGCCCGGCGTGCCAAAGTGGTGCTGCCACAGATGGCACATCTCATGGACCATCGTCTGCATGGTCTCGATGAGCGGCACGGCGGCAAAGTAGGTCGGGTTCATCGCGATCTCATCGGTCGTTCCGCCGTCGAGCGAAGCGAACCGTGCAGCCGAGAAGTACCCGCAGGTACGTTTCTCCCGCTGCAGGGTGATCAGGCAACCGGGCAGCTGGCCACCGAATAGCCGCGCGTTGAAGTGGTCATAGGCCTGCTGCAATTCCGCATAGGTAACCCGAGTCGGCGCGGCGCCGGCCGCGGCGAAGAGGGTCGGCTCGAGGATGGCGTTCATGCGGAGCAATAAGCGTTGGACGGCGGCCTAGCGAACCGTCGCGAGCGGCAGGAACAGGGTGCGAGGCGCGTCGACCAGCGCGATGAAGCCATGGTGCGCGTAGAACGCTGCGGCCTGGTCGTCCTTGGCATCCACCACCAGGACTGCCGCTGGGATCTCGGCACCGGCGGCGCGGCGCAGAGCGTCGATCAACAACGCGCCGCCCAGGCCTTTACCCTTGAACTCGACGTCGACCGCGAGCCGGCCCATGCGAACCGCGGGTACCGAGGCATAGCGCGGCAACCGCCGCCTCACCTCGTCGGACAGCCTGTCCAGCGGTACGCCCGCGGTCGCGAGCGTGTAGTAGCCGACGATGCGCCGTGCATCGTCCACCGCGACGAAGCATGCGGCGACACGCCGGCGAATGTCCTGGGACACCTGCTCGCGCAAATAGCGATCGAGAGCCGGGACGCCGCTGGAAAACTGGCTCCGGTCGTGCGCTGAACCATCGAGCAACGCGACATGAAACGGGGCCCGGCTCATTCCGGGCGCAGCAGCTTGCCGTGGCGCGCCATGGCGCGCTTGAGCGCCGGAGCAGGCTTCGGCGGGTCGAGCAGCGCGTCGGCGAAGCGCTGCTGATCCTCGAGGGACAGGCGGATGACTTCCGACTCCTCGATCGCGCGCTGTGCGGCGGTCTGGAGCGACGTGACCATGAAGTCGGTCAGGGACCGGCCCTGGAGTTCTGCAGCGCGCTTGATGAGTTCTTGCAGGGCAGGGGTGACCCGGGCTTCCAGCCGGGCGGATGCAGCGATGGCCATGGTATGAACCTCCTGCGAAAATTGTACGGCAATTTGCCGGAATGTATGTTGCGTGAGCGGTCTCTGGACCGAGCCGAGCTTTACATCCGCCGGGGCACTCGCTACGATCTGTCAACCGGCATCTCGCACACGCGATGTCCGGCTTGGACGACCAGGTGATGTGATCTACCTGGCACACGCGGTTCCAACCGCGTGGTGCGTTTCGGTCTGGGCTGTTTTATCGGCAGCCGCCCGATCGCGCATGTGATCGGAGGATCTGTGGGAGGATCAACATGCTCGAATTTCTTTTTCGCCTCGTCGTAGAGACCATCAAATTCGCTTTCCGTGTTCTTGCGGTGTTGGCGGGGTTGCTCCTGCCTGCTGTCGGCAATGCTGCACATGCATTTTTTCGCCAAGAGGCTGAACCCGAAGAGGAGGTCACTATCGCCTCGGTGCAAGACGCGGAGTGGGCATATGCGGCAGGAAAAATCAGCGCTGAAAGCCTAAACACGTACCAGCAGATGTATGGCCGCTAACGGCGCCTAGAAACGATCGATTTGGAGCCTGCTCCGGCACCGAGTGCCATGTCATTCCCTCTGCTCAGCATGAATTGGTCCCCCATATGGAACCCGATCCATCCAAGCAGCGCTGACCAGAAAAGTGGCAATCCAATGAACATGATCATCAGCAGGGTGTTCAGCAGCATCCGCTTGTAGATCTGCGGTTGTCCGGAACTGAAGCTCTGCGTGATCTCCTGCATCATCGCGGAGCCGCTGAAACCGGGGTACATCGCATCGATGAGGTGGGCGTCGATCCAGCGCGCGACGAACCAGAGCACCGACCAGAACTTGACCGTGAAGATCGCAAGGGTGCCGTAGAAGGCCACCTTGAGGTCATAGCCGCTCAGGAAGATGATCATCGGCAGGAACATGTAGAGGGCCATGAGCACCAGGGCCTGGACCATGGGCAGGGCATTCAGAAGCGGGACCATGGCGAGCGAGGCGTCCAGCGCTTTGTTGGCGACGCCCCAGGTGCTGATTGCCCCGGTCACGGTTCGCCACGTGTTGGTGCCCACACCGTACTCGTCGCCCATGATCCGCTCCGGGCTCACGAACACCGGATTGGCCTTCTCGAAGCCGAGCCGGGCCACGCTGTCCTTGGCCTCGTCCGCCGACTTGAACGAAAGCGTGTTCTGGACCTTCTGCGAGAGGCCTCGCCAGGCCGAGGTGTTGGTGATGAGCTTCTCGCGCAGGCCCATCGTGCCCGACTCCCACCACTCCTTGCAGGTCGGCCGTCCCCAGTCTGGATTCTGGTAGCCCGCCTCGGGCGTGCCCTCCGGTGCCGGCGTCTGGATGTAGTCCGTGTCCCGGGCGAAATCGATCGGCCAGCCCGGCACCGGGTTGTACGAGCGGATGGTGCTGTAGAAGCCCTTCTCGGTCCGGAAGAACTGGCTCCCCACCCAGTCCACGTCGGTGGGCCCGTAGCTGCTGCCTTCGGCCAGGATGGCTTTGCCGGCCGTGGAAATCGTCGCCTTGTCCATGGCCAGGTACTGGCTGCGGGCAGGGATGAAGCATTCCGAGTAGAAGCGCTGCAGATCGTGCAGCAGGCCCGGGTCCTCGATCGTCGCCATCCGCGCCATGTCTTCGATGACGCGGATGTCGCGCGAGGAACTGCTCAATCCGGCGCGAAACGCGCTGTTGATGCCCGACGAGATGCCCATGACTGCGTACCACCAGGCCGGCACGTAGCTGAGGTTGCCTGCCTTGCTGAACGCACCCGACACGGCGTCGGCCATTGCGACGTCGTAGCTCGAGCGCGTGCCGCTCTTGAGCGACACCGGTTGAGGCTCGCTGTTGTCAAGCGAGCGCGTCGGGGTGTAGCTCAGGTTGACGTTGTGCAGCGAGGTGATCGGCGTGGTCGCGAAGCAGACGGTCATCACGAAGAGCGCGGTGTACAGGCGCGTTTGAACCGACTCCAGCAGCCCGAGCACGCCATGGAAGCCTTGGCCTTGCTCCTTGGCCTCACGCCAGGCGTTGAACACGATGAGGGCGAAGGGCAGGGCGGCCAGGCCCGTGCCGGTGATGATCTCGCCCATGATGTTGGCGAAGGCCCAACCATACATGGTGGTGAAGAGCTCCAGGTAGCTGTCGAGCTGCATGGTGGATTCCGATCAGGATTGCGGGACGGCCAGGAACAAGGTCACGCCCTGGAGCAGACGCGCCGGCCCGATGGGCACGGTGACCAGGTAGAGCGCCAGAAGAAGCGCCGCGTGCCAACGCAGGGCCATCACACGGCGGACCTCCCGCTTCGCAACGATGCCCCGTCGGCGGCCGATGAGCACGATGAACCGCCACTGGACCACTATCCAGACGCACACGGCTACCTGGACCAGCACGCCCACGTGCGCGGCGCCGCGCAGCGCGCGCTGCAGGCGGATGAACAACTCCGGTGGCATCGTGAGCACTGCCGTCAGCAGCAGCGCACCAACGCCGGCGAGCACCAGGCCGTAGAGGATCCAACCCAGCCACCGCCTGACGCGGCCACGGGCTGGCGGTCGAGCGCCGGCAGCTGCATCACCGGACTTATCGGAGCCGGCGGCAGGCATGTGCGGGCCCGCGCTCATTGCTTGGGAACCTCGACGCGGCCGTCGAAGACCGGCGCGGGATCGGCCCGCGAGCCGCCGGTGACCGCGTTGGACGAAGCGCCTGCCGCCAGTTGGTTCTGCATGATCGCCAGGGCTGTTTCGCCGGTCATCTCCTTGCGGATCCGGAACTCGTACATGAGGTCATTGATGTACTGGGTCAGGCGGTCGATCTTGGTCTGCACCTCGCTGTTGACCTGGCCGTTTGCGCTCGCCTGCGGCAAGCTCAGCCCGGAAATCAGCGCGTTGCGCGCCACCAGGGCCTTGTCCACCACCTTATGCATGGCGATCTCCTGCGCCAGGCGGTTCACGGCCACGGATCGCACATCCTTCGGCAGCTTGCGCATCGCATCCATCAGCTGCGGGCTCACGGCCATGCCCGGGGCGCTCACCTTGACCAGGTCGGCCTGTCCGACCGTGTTCGCCTCGGCGAGCGTCCGCATCGTCGGAAGCACGGATTCGAGCTCCTGCTCGAACTTCGGGCCCAGGCCGGTGGCCGTCACCGTGGAAGTCGCGGTCGGGCAGCTGGAGTCCTGCGTGCACAGGTAGATCTTCTGATCGCCCAGGACCTCGGTGCTCCACTTCGCCAAGTCGTCCGGCGTTTTGAACGCCTGGACCAGGCGGGTGGACGCGAGGGAGGAACTGCCGTAGTTGGCTGTCGAGATCGTGCTGGCCGTCTTGTTGATGGTCAGGTTGTAGCCGGCCACGGCCAGGTCACGCACCGGCTGAATGGGCGCGGTGCCGGCGCCGCCGGCACGGGTGCCGAACACCCAGGGCAGGCCCGCGCGCTGGCCGACCTCGTTCTTGTTGATGGCGAGCTTCGCGTCGACGACGTTACCGCCGGTGGAGGCAGCGATCTTCCAGGCATCGCCCTTGGCCAACGCCACGTAGTCCTCGTAGGGATCCTTGCCGGCCTTGATCAGCGCCTCCATGTCCTCGCAGGACTTGAGCGAGGATGCCACCAGCAGATCGGCCTTCTGCGAGAAATTCTGGAAGAGTTGGTACAGCCCGGGCTGAGCCCGCTGCAGGAAGTACAGCGGAAGTGCGGCAATGCCCGCCTGAATGGCGCCGGAGATGGTGGCGCCCAGGTTGGAGATGCCGTTCATGAGCGACGACCAGGACGCACCGATGTCGAACCGTCCGCACGAGTAGTTGGCCCGCACGCCGGCGCTGAACTGGTTTGCCATCATTCCGCGGTTGGGCGCGGCGCCGCCGGGAGATCCGCCGCCCATGCGGTAGTAGAGGCTGGACGAAGAGACAGGCTGCGCGGACGCGGGGGACGCGCCGGCGAGCAGCGCGGCGGCCGTGCATGCAGCGACGAGCACCGGGCGCAGGCGCAGCCGCGGCAGGGCGAAGGGTGACATGTCGAGGTCCTTACGGTACAGAAAACAGGAACGCGCCGCGGCGCTGGCAGCACACGTAGTGCTTCCACAGGTTCCAGGAATAGCCATCGGCGGAATCGGTCTGGGCATCGCCCCAGGAGGTGAGGGAGAGCGAGTCGTTGGTGCCGAACTGCTCGCAGCTGGTCCAGACGTTCGGATGGAGCATCTGCCACTGCGCCTTGTCTTCGTTGAAGTAGACGTAGTCTTTGGTGCCCTGCAGTTCCACCTTGGCGTAGATGTGCGGTTGGGCGGAGCGGTAGATGATCGACTTGACGCGCTCGGCCAGGACCGCCGAGGCCTTCACCGGGTGGGCCTGGATGATTTCGCCGGTGCGCGGGAACGTCGGCCCCCAGGTCTGCGTGTAGCCGCTGCCGACTTCGCCTATGCCGGGAACCCAGGAATCTGGGTAGAGCATTTCGACAGGGATAACACCACGCCAGAAGGGCGCATCGAGCTCCGATTGGAAGTGCAGCCCGAACAGCGTGGCGCTGCCCGGGCACAGCAGCATGGTGCCGCCGGTGGAGCCGGTGATCATGCTGCCGATCTGCATGAAGGTGTTGGAAGCGCCGTAGACCAGGTTCACGGTCTCTGCGATCTCCATCACCTGGCTCACGCCCTGCACACCTCGCATGATCGTCTGCAGGCTACCGAGCAGCTGGCCCGGGGCGTCGAGCATCTTGCGGGCATCGGACGCCACGGTGCTCGCGATCGAGGAGGGCACGTTGGCCCAGCTGGCAGCGATGCTGGGAAGCTGGCTGGGGAACTGGGCAAGCTCGAACGGGCCCGGGATGACCAGGGTGGTGGGCATCGTCACCTGCCCGCCGTTCGCAATGATGCTGGCCAGCATGCCAGCGGGATTTCCGATCGCATCGGCGCCCTTGAAGTTCGCCATGGCCGAAGGCGTGTTGAGCCCGCCGGCGGACGAGTCGAAAAGGCTGCTGTAGACGGTGGAACTCGCTCCGTTCATGGCCGTGGCTACGATCTTCCCGATGTCGGTCCACGGGTGCTGGATGGGGTCGTTGTATGTGCTCACCACGACGTCCGGCACGTAGTGGCTGATCTTGATCGAGGTCTCGATCCAGCAGAAGGCGAGCTTGCAGCGCAGAAAGAAGCACACGCCTTCCACGCGGTAGGACAGGCACGAGGCGAGGCCGGCCGCGGTGCCGGCGATGACGCCTGGCGTGGTGATGGCCTGCGCCGGCATGGGCATGCCGAGCGTCAGCACCGAGCTCGCAGCCGCGAGAGCGATGCCCTTTCGCATGGCGGTGGCGATGCGGGTGAACGTCATCGGGCGCCCCTCGCCTTGGATTGCTGGTACAGGCCGACCGCGTGCTGCACGTCGGCCACACCGTAAATCACGGCTTCACGGTTGACCACCACGGCCGGCAGGCGCGTGAGCCGGTAGTGCATAGCGAGTGACATGCCGTTGGCCGCCTGCGAGATCTGGTCCTTGTAGCGGGCGCGGATCTGCGCCTCCTGCTGTTGCATGTATGCCCGTGCCTGGGCCTCGTTCGCCGGCAGCCGGGCGCTGAACTGCCGGCCCAGCTGGGCGAGCGCGTCGACGCGATACACCTGGAGCACGTAGGGAGGTTGGGATGGCGTGGAGAGGTTGGTTGCGCTGTTGGCGAACACCTCCACCGTGGTGACCGATGGAGCACCCTGGGCCCACGCGGCGCCGGCGGAGCACACCGCCGCGGCGATGAGGATCCTGCGCTTCATGCCCGAGCCTCCGCCAGCTTCTCGGCCACCATGTAGGCTGCCTCGAGCTCGGTGCAGCCATGGGCATCCATGAGGCGCCGACGGTGGGCCTTCTCGTGCCCTTCCGTCATCGCGAGAGCGATGGGAACAGCGGGCGGCACGTTCCTGAACAGCCACTGGCCGGTTGCGCTGATGAGCACGCCCTCGGTGTACTTGGGCGGCTCCTTCACGGCCGACTCCATCATGCGCCGCTGCTCGGACGTGAGATTGCGGAAGCGCGCCACCTCCTCGATCTCCGACTTGTCCATTGTGAGCAGCATCCAGAATTCGCACATCGATAGCACGCGCTCCATGCTGTCCGGAAAGTCCTTCAAGTTCTGGGTCGCGAGCCAGAACCAGATGTTCAGCTTCCGCCACATCTTGGTGGCCTTGGCCACCTTCGGGCCCAGCAGATCGTTGGTGGTGATCAGGTGGCCCTCGTCGGTCAGCATGATGAGCGGACGGCCCTGGTCCTGGAACTGCTCGCCGCGCGACTGGACCGAATCGATCAGGCTGGTATACGCGACGGCGAGCGCGTCGCCGTAGCCATCCTTCGTGAGCGTGCCCATCTCCACCAGGGTCACGTCGGCGTCTGGCCAGTCACCGCCGTAGCGGTTGAAGAGCTTGCCGCGAAGACCCTGGGTGAACGTCATCATCGACTGCCCCATTTCTTCTGCCCGCGCCTGGCGGTGCGTCGAGAGAGTAGGGTCGTTGTGCATCGCCATGAGGGCGATGGCGACGTCCTGGGTCAGCGGATGCTTGTGGCCTCCCTTCGATGCCTGCAGCGCCGCCTTGATGATGGCCCGTGTCACCAGGTAGCGGTCGGCACGGCTCATGCGCGCGACCTCGGCCGGCTCGCCTCCGGTGATCATCATGATGGCGGCGATCAGCATCTCGCCCAACAGATCTCGCTTCTCATCAACGCCGTCGTCGTCGCTATCCGTGTCTGCTGCCTGGGCCTCGATCACCGTATCGACGGTCTCCATGATCTTCGAGCTCTTGCCGCCGTCCGCCGCCTCGTCCACGGTCAGGCCCGCATTGCGCTTCGCCTGGTTCTCTGCGGCATGGAAGGAATCCATGATCTCCTTGTCCTGAAGCAGCCGGGCACCGTGCACGAACGGCGGCAAGGACTCCTCGCAGTCCATGGTCAGCCGCACCCGGTGCACCGACAGGCCCTTGGCGGCCATGTCCTTCACCAGCAGGTCGAAGGACATGCCGGCGTCGACGATCACCAGGCGCGGGCGGTGGACGGCCATGGAGAACATGGCCTGGTAGTTCAGCGTCGCCGACTTGCCCGCGCCCGTGGGCCCGAGCACCAACATGTGCGCGTTCTTCTTGCGGTCGAGCTTGTTGAGCGGGTCCATGAACAGCGGCTCGCCGCCGCGGTTCCAGTACCACATGCCGGGGTGCGGCGTGCCGCGGGAGCGGCCGTACACGGGCGCGATCGCAGCGATGTGGCTCGCGAACGTGAGACGAGAGCGCAGCATGAACCGCTGGTCGAAGTCCGGATCGAAGTTGAAGGGCAGCGCGCGCACGAAGCTGTCGAGCGGCACCAGATCATGGCGCGGATCCACGAAGCGCATTCCGGTGGGAACGAGCAGCGCATTCACCTCCGAGATCGCGGCGTCGAGCTCGGTCCGGTCGCGGCCCGTGAGGTACAGCGTGACGAACATCGGGTAGAGCTTGTCGCCGTTCACCATGCGCTGCAGCACCCGCTCGCACTCGGCGTGCGCCTCCATGGCGATGGCGGTCTTCGCCCGCGACTTGTCGCGGATGCGTTCCACCTTCCGTTCCACCAGGTGCTGCGGCGTCACGGTGACGGTCATCGACAGCATGGATCCGGGTGGGAGGCGGTCGAAGCGCGCATAGCTCTCCTTGCCGCTGGTGAGCTCCGCCGAGAAGTGACCAATGGCGGGCTGGCCACGCAGGTTCTGCAGCGTGAGGGCCTTCACGGGCACGCCGTCGAACTCGAAGAGGCCGGCGTCGACGTCCGCACACGGCTGGCTGAGCGACAGCGACTCGGCCAGGTCCCAGTCGAACATGCCTTCAGGCATCTCGCCCGGGTAGGGCGCCTTCTGCAGCAGCTCACCCGGCGTGGGTGCCCACGGAACATCGCGATTGAAGAAGGGCAGGAGCCATTCGTAGAAGTCTCGGCCGTTGCAGCGGCGCGCAGTGACGCCCGCCTCGGTGAACGTCGCAAACAACGTCGTGGCGGCGCCCTCCATCTGCTTGATCGGCTCGGCCGGCTCGTTTGCCAGGCCGGTGAACTTGCGGTAGATGCAGCAGCGCACGCGGCGCTGCTGGCCCCGCCAGACCTGGCCGGTGACGAGGGTGTCCGTGAACAGGCCCTGCGGGCGAGACACCTGGTCCAGGTGCTTGCGCATCTCGGCCAGGACGGACTGGGTGTACTCGGAGGAAATCACCTCCTGGGCCCGGCGCGGGTTGTCCTTGTGCTGGGACAGGATGTAGTCGTGCAGCTGCTGGTTCAGGATCTCGACGTTGCGGTCGTCGCTCAGGAAGAACTGCACGATCCAGGGCGAGCCTTCGGCCTCGGGGATCGCCTGCAGGGCCTCCTGCACCTTGCGGGCGCGCTCCTGCAGGTAAGTGAGCGGCTGCGCCTCGGTGGCCACCGGACTGAGCTCGAACATGGCGCCCAGGGTGGCGCCATCGCGCATGGCAAACACCTGCTCCCCCGGCGAATAGCAAACGTACGGCAGAAGCTCGGTGAACGACGGCGGCCTGGCCGCCATCCTGCGACGGTCCGCCAAGGTCATCGGCTTGCCAGGCGCGCTGGAGGCTGCGGGCGACGGCGCAGCGCGCTCCCCGCTTGCCGACGCGGAGCGGCCAAGCAGCACGTCGAACCATTTCTTCATCGACGGCCTCCTTCCGTGGACGAGCGGCCCTGGACGGTTGCGCGGCCGCGCAGCAGATCTTCCTGCACCTCGCCGGGCAGGGCGTACTCCGTCTGCTCGTACATCGGGAACACCGTGACGTACCCCGGCACCGGGTACTTGCCCTTCGCCAGGTGGGGGTACACGACCATCACCAGGTCGGGGTTCGCCAGGCGGGCAAAGCGCTGCTGCATAGGCTCGACGGCCGACCAATAGCGCTGGGTCCGACCATCGTCAGCAGTGAGCGGGCGCGCGGGCGCGTCGTGCTCCAGCCGTTCCCGGGGCGTGGACAGGGACCGCTCCGGCGCGCCGCCGACGGCCTTGCCGCGGTAGACGTCCAGGACGGTGGGACTGCCCTCCGTCACCTCCTTGAGCGGGCTCTCTCTCGGACCGCTGACGGAGCAACCGGCGAGCAGAGTAGCGGAAAGCGACAGGACAGCGAGGATGCGGCTATTCGAGACCATAGCGGGCTCCGGAGAGGACGTTGGAGGATTGGGTGCGGTGGAGGATCTTTCGCGCGTTCGCGGGCTTGTCGATCGCAATCTCGGTGTCCAGGTGCACGACCAGCTGCTGGCCGGCCGGCGTGACCACGGCGTCGAAGCTGCTTTTGAGGCGCTCGGTGAGCCATCGCGTGAGCTCGTCGGCTGCGCCCGATCCCATGCGGCCCAGGGCGAAGCTGCCCGCATTCCCAGTGACGGCCGAGGATGTCGAGTCGCCGCGGTTGAGCGTCGTCGTTTGCGCCTGGGCCAGCGCCTCGGCGGCGACGCCGAGGCCCTTGGCGCCCACGATGTCGGTCAGGTAGGCCGGGGCGTTCGTGACAAACTTGCCCTGGATGCAAGGATTGCCGTGCAGGTCGCTGATGAATCCGAGATCGCTGGTATTGCCAGAGCCGATTCCCCCGTTGGTGGATGACCCCGAGCGGCGAGCGGAGATCGTGCGGATCGTTCCGTCGTTGAAGACGAAGGTCATGCTGCGCACCTTGCCCTCGGTGCAGGACAGCGCCATGTCGCCGATCGCCACGCCGGTCACCACCATGCCCGCCAGATCTTCCGGAAGCTCCCAGCCGTTGGCCGCCAGGTTCTCGCGCCCGACGATCGCCTTGAACTGCATCGGATCGGTCACCCGCCCGTTGACAGGAACGCGGCCGATGAGGCTCGTCATGGCGGTCACGCCCGTGAGCGTGGAATTCTCCGGAAGCGTGAAATACGGCTCGGCCTCCGCCTTCTCGGACGCCGCCTGGGCGGCGCGCGTCGCACTGCCCGTGCCAGTGGATCCACCTGCGCCAGCGGCCGCTGCGGCTGCAGCCGTCGCGCTGCCCGGGCTGCGGACGTAGCGTGTGGTGGTCATTCCCTGGTTGCTTTGTGTCTGCGCGACATACCCCATCGGCGGCACGACCTTGTAGCCCACTGCGCCCGCGGCGCCATCCGCGGGCATGTCCTGCGCTACAGCGCCATCAACGGGTGCGGCCGGATGCCTGCCCAGGGAGCCGAGCGTGTCTGTGGCATTGCCCCAGGCATTCGCGATAACGTCGACGGGCGAATTGGCAGCACCTCCCGCCTTCGCCTGGCGGGGCGGTGCTGGTTGGTCTGGAGCGCCTGTAGCCGCAGTCGGCTCTGCGCTGACGGCCTGCGATGGAATTCCGCCCAGCTTGAGCTGCCGCCTCAGTTCCTCGTTCTCGCGGAGTACACGCTCCGCCCACTGCCGCAGTTCACGGTTCGACGCGACCACCGTGGCCAGGGTCTCTGCCGGCGTGTCCTCGTCGGCTCCTGCCGTCTTGGGCAGCGGAACAGCCTTCATCGGCTCCGAGGCGGGCGATGGGTTGCGGTTCATCATGAAGATGGTGCCGACGATCGCAATGGCGGCGATCGCCAGGACCGGGATGAATCGATTGCTCTTGACGGCCATGGGCTACCTCACAGACAGGACTCGAACGCGCGTTCGCACACCAGGTAGATGGCCGTGGTGTCGGTATCACTTCCAGCAGGTCCGATGCGACCGTGCTGAGCGGTCGCCGCCAGCCAGCGCCCCCGCAGGCTTTCCAGCGGGACTTCCAGCGGGAAGCGCGAACGGTTGGTGATGCGTACGGCGGTGACGGTCAGCCCGCCGGCCCGCCACTGTCCGACGGGCACGGCCTGGACGGCTGCGCCGCGCACCAGGCCGGCCAACTCGTCGCCGGTCACGGCGACCTGGCTCACGCCCGCGATAGGGCTTGCGAGCCGGCGTGGCGCATACAGCTGGCGAGCGGCATACCGGGTCAGTTGCACCATGTCCACCTCCGGTGCCGCGGCGGCCCGGTGCCCGGCCGCCACTCCGTCCACGGCGGTCGGCTGCGCCACCGTGCCAGGCTCCACGACGGACACCTGCAGTTCGCCGCCCGCCGCTCCGGCGCCGGACGGCTTGGTGGCCACCAGATCCAGCGGGATTTGCTGGCCGCTGTCCACGAGCTCGGCGACGATGCGAATGGGCGTGAACGGCACCAGGGCGGTGACGTATAGCGTCCCGCCAATCGACTCGACACGGGCAACGGCCTCGATGTCGCTCGGGACATGCAGCAGGGCGTCAGCCGGCAGCGTCACCAGGCGCTCCTGGCCCACGGTCAGGTTCACCCGCACCGGCTCTCGCGCGAAAACTGCCCGTTCGGCCGGGGCCGACGCGGTACCTGTCAGCGGCGCAGGCCCCACGCTTCGCAAAGTCGCTCGCGCGGCGGCGGCGCGAGCGATCGATGGCCCGCCGGCGCCGGCCAGGGGCGCCGGCAGACTCATGCCGGCGACGGTGTTCTGCGCGGGACGCGCGGGCTTCGCTACGGCGACCGGCGCCTGCCCAAGGTCCACGGCTTCCACAGGCGCGTTGGTCTGCGTGGTGGGCCGTCCCGAGTTGATGAGATCGGGCGGAGGCGCCCCGACATTCAGTGGCTCGACCTGCTGCGCGTGCAACTGAGCCGAGGCGCACGCGACGATGAGCGCGAGCAGGGGGCGATAGGTTCGGTGATGAGGATGGAGCATGGTCAGTCTGCGGCCTCAATCAACGGCCGTGTCCCGCGGCAGGCTGGAGGGGGAGATCGTTCCGGGCAGCCGGGGCGCCTGCACGCTAATACGCACGTCGGTTCCGGCCTTGAGATCCGCCGGGTTGAGGCGGGCAGGGCGGTTGGCGCCGAAGCAGTCCAGCGCGAGATGCCAGGGATTGCGTTCGCGATCTACGTCGAAACGCACAACGCGCATCGGGTAGCGAATGAAGACGTCCTTCACCGCCTGCCCGCCGAACGTCTCGGTGACCTGCATGTCCAGGAGCACGGTCCAGGCATCGGGGCCATCCGCAAGCACGCGGTTTTCGGAGTAGGGGAAGCCGGGAATCTCGGAGATCTGCCGGGTGCGCCGGCGCAATTCGCCCTTGCCTTGCCGCAGCTCCATGTCCGCCTGCAGCTGGGCCTGGCAGCGGGGCGTGAGGTAGTACTGCATGTTGAAAATCTGCTGCCCATAGTCCTGTGCGCCATCGGTCTGCCAGCGGTTGACTTGCTGCCAGATGTAGTAGGCAAAGCCGTAGACGTTGGGCGACGGCACCGGCGATCGGCCGTCGCTGACGCGGACCGTGTCGCCCGCTCGCACGTCGGGGGCCAGGTGGACATCCACCGACTTCGGCTGGCGCCAGGCGAACCAGGTGCTGACGATGCCGAGCGCGATCACGCCCGCCATGGTCTTCGTGAGTCGGTCGTTGTGACGCCGCTCGGACGCGAGAGCGTCGAGAAATTGACCACTGCTCATGGCTGTTGGGGAGTTGGGGTGCTGGTGCTGCGTGCGCGATCGGCGCCCGCACTTCGATTCGGGTTCGCGGCATCGAAGTCGAGCCGCCGCCCGAGCTCGAAGTAGCCGTGGTGCCGGAGGTACCGCTTTCGGCCTGGGCCATGGTCTTCGAGCCAGAGGCGCGCCGCCTGCACGTACCAGCCTTCGGGCTTGTTGCGCTTCACCGTTTGGAGGTACAGAGACGCCTGCCACAGAACAGCGAACGGCCCGATGACGGCACTCGCGAAGATGAAGTGCCAGTAGCCTGTGAGCAGGTACAACAGGATGCCGACCACGAGAAAGAACGCGAACGAGATCGCGCCCACATAGCCGCCCTCGGTGGCGGACATCCCGTTCATGATGGGCGGCTCGGTGTTCACGCGATCGGTCAATGGGGCCGCGGCGCTGTTGCCTTGTGGCCGTACGTCGTCTGCAGCCATGTCCGCTCAAGCCATTGTCTGAATCGCGTAGTTCGCGAGCATGACGATGAAAACCAGCAGCACGGTTCCCACGATCATGTGCTCTTTGAGATCGGCGAGTTGGGCGCGGCCTTCGCTGTACTCTTTCCACTTCTTCAGCGCACCGGACATCACAGTGAAGAAGGCGTACGTGCCGAGCACGATGCCGAGGATGGCAAATCCGGCCTTGAAGTACGCCCCCATCAACGCGAGCCAGTCGCCGTCCTGGACTGCAGCGCCACCGATGCCTCCGCCCGAAGGCTTCGGAATGTTGGGCAGCGCAGCCATTGCAGCTGACTGGGCGCAGGTTGCGATCACCAGGCAGGCAATGCTGGCAACTTGGCGGATGGATTTCATAGGACCCCCTTCAAGAACAAAAACGGGCCTGACTCACAGCCAGGCAAGGAACGAAAAAATGACCAGCAGCAGGACGCAGATCGCGATGAGCGCCTGGTACAACTCGGACTTGTCCAACTGACCGTCGCCGTAGGCCTCCGCGAGCTGCTGCCCGATCCAGCCCGCGACGATGAAGATCGCCGCGAAGACGATCGAGAGCACCACGGCCTTCAATTGGCCTGGATCGACGCCAGCGCCCTGCAGGAATGCCGCCTTCATGTCGCCGTACATGGATCAGGTCCTGTGCTCGTCTCACTGGCGGTAGTCGCCGCGCAGCGGCGTAACCGGCCGTGGCTGGCGTGGCGTGTCGACGTGGGTGACGATGCCCTGGCGCAGCATTTCCAGGTCGCGCAGCAGCCAGTCGTAGCGAAACTTCACCCGCTGGCCGGTCGGGGCGGAGCGCTCGGCCTCGCTCACCATGGACTGGACCTGCTCGATCTCGGCCGCGATGCGCGAGAGGCGCTCCCGTTCGAGCTCGTCGTCGCTCACGCCGGCCCAGGCGGTCGCCGTGGTGACCAGGATGCCGGCCGCGATCAGGGCGAAGAGCTTGCGGGCGGGTTTCATGGGTTTCTCCTTCTTCATGCGTACTTTTTGAAAGCGCCCACGGTGGTGGAGAGCGTCACGGCCACCAGGACCGTGAAGACCAGCACCATGTGCGCGGGGTTGAAGCCGCCGAACGGCCAAGAGAGGTAGAGGCCGAATCCCCCCGTAAGGGCCCAGCCGGTGTAGCGCTTGGCGTGGTGGTAGACGAAGGACGACTCGCGGCCCCCGGTCCAGCGCCGGCGGTCGCGGCGCACCAGGCCATCGACCACGCCGATGAGGCAGGCCAGCACGAAGGCCGGCATGGCAAATGCGCCGATCGCCATGCGCAGCAGCACGTCCTGAGCCACGAACATGCTGATGACGAGCCATTCGGACAGTACGCGCCCGGCGTCCGCCGTGGCCACGCCAATTCCGCGCAGCTGTGGGGCGACCGTCTGGCCGGTGAGCGGCATCGCCGTCGGCGCTGCCGTGGTCGGTGCATGCATGCGCTGGTACCACCGCAGCACGCCGAGCTTTTCGTAGGGCATGCGCACCCACCCGGCAAGCTGCAGCGAGAAGGCCACGGTGTCGCGCACCAGCAGGCTGCGCGGCGCGGCCGCGATGTACTCCAGGTCCTGCTGGACCAGAGATTGGGCGTGCCAGATCCCCTGGCCCTTCCACAGGAAATAGCCGCCCCCGATCTCGATGAGCATGCCGACGATCCAGGCGCCCACGGCCACGCTGACCAGGCCGAAGGAGACGCTGAACGCGAGCCCGATGGGCCCCACGGCCTGCGGCTTGGGAGGCGGCGCTGGCGTCATTGCTGGTGCCCCATGAGGTTGCCCATCACCGCGCTGTGCGACAACGCCGATCCGTGCGTGCCATGGACTGCCGCAGTGCCCGCGTCGTCATCACCGTCGTCGTCGGCCAGATGCGTGTCGATGAGCCCGGCGGCGCCGGCGCCCAGCGGCTGAGTGCCCAGCCAGTCGGTTTCCGCGGCCCACCGCTCGCTGGTGCGGTACCGGCGCTTCATGTCCTCTGCGACCACCTTGAGGGACTGGGGGATGAAGGGGTCGTCGGTGGTGTCCGCCAGCGGAATGCGGATCTTGAAACGCCTGTTGCCTTCGAGCAGCGCGAATGCCTGCCCCTGAGGCAGCTCCAGGATATCCGAGGCCTCGAAGAGCGGCGACTTCACCGAGGTCACGATGTCGTCGTTGCGGGACAGGAAGTCCACGCCGTCGCCCTTGGCCGCCGTGTCGCTCACGCCGCTCATCGGCGTGAGGTGGACCACGTTCACCTGCGGCAGCTGCTCGGCCATGAGGTTGGCCGTGGCGACGGACCGCACGCGGAGCATGACCAGGTGGTTGAAGTTGTCCATGATCTGGCCGGCCTTGGCCTTGTCGCCCACCTTGGCCTCGATGTCGAACATGGACTGGGTGTAGGCCGTGATCCTGAAGCCCGAGCCGCCCAGCTTGTTCACCATGGGGACGAACTCGGGACCGGCGATTTCGTTCACTTCATCGAAGTGGCAGCACACCGTGGGCAGCTGGAGCTTGCCGTCCTGGCTATGCGGGTTCAGGCCGGTCTTGTAGAGCTTGCCGCCCGTGGAGACCAGATCGGAGAGCATGGAATTGCCCACGGCCGAAGACACCACGGAGTCGGACAGGGCATCCAGCCCGGCATAGACGATGCCGCCCTGGCGGAATACCGTCATCCAGTCGAAGATGGGCCGCTTGTCGTGCGGGTCGAAGTAGTCCGGCGAGATGAGCTTGCCCACGGCGCCCGAAGTGAGCTTTTCCAGGAACGGGCCCAGGGACGCGACGATTTTTTCGTAGAAAGACCGCTCGTAGGAGAACGCCGCGGCCAGGCCGAGCAGCACCTTGTCCTCGAGCCGGGATTCCTTGATCCACAGATACATGGCCACGAGCTCGGGGGCGCGGTCCGCGAGGCTCCGCGGTACCGGCGCCTTCTTCGCCTGGATGGCCTTCTGCAGATCCTGCAGCCGATCTTCGTAGTCGGCGAACCGCCCCTCGGCAGCCAGCTTGCGAAACACCATGTTCGCGTAGTCCATGAACAGCGGGTCGATCCCGGTCACATCCTTGAGCAGCGTCTCGTAAGTCGGGATGCGGCCCAGCGCCACCTGCGCCTGCGCAACGATGTTGGTGAACCGCCAGGAGAACTCCTTGAACGCCGCAGAGTTGCCGGCGGAGGGCAGGGCGTTCGTTGCCCGGCCCGCCACCTCGGTGATTCGCGCGAAATTGCCGATCCCGTTGTACCGGGCACTGATCTCCGGATACCCGAGGTGGAACAGGTAGAAGCTGTCTTCACGTCCGGCGCGCCGCGCCTCCGCCTGCATGCGGAGCATGAGCTCGGCATCGCCTTTCGGATCGATCACGATGACCACATAGCCCGCATGAATGTCCTGGGTGGAGAGCAGTTCGAGCAGCCGGGTCTTGCCGACCCGCGTGGTGCCCATCACGAGCATGTGGCCTGACCGGGAGGCCTGCCGCAGCTTGACCGGACGCTCTTCGAGCACGCCAACGCCGTGCAGGATGGGGTTCCCACCCAGGTCCACGCCCGTGGCGAAGGGGTTGGCAGTACCGCCCAGGTCTACCGCGGCGCGCACCGCCTTTCGGACAGGATCCTTGGGCTTCGAGTCCACCCACTTGCGGATGCGCTCGCCTGCATCAGCCAGTTGCCGCTCCATGCCGCTCGGCTTGACGTACTCCTGCACCTTCTTGGTCTGGGTGTCGAGCTTGCGCTGGGTGTGCTTCTGCGTCCACTCGAAGCCTTCGCCCAGGTACAGGTGCTCGCGTGTCACCGGGAGCCGGTGCGGCGCGACGCGCGTGATCTTGGTGAACTTCAGGCCGCGCTGGTATCGATACACATGCAGCGCCTCGCGAGCCCGGACGGTGCCGAACGCGGCGGCGATGGCACCGGTCACCAGGCCGAGCGGCTGCGGCATCATCAATGCCCAAGGCGCGGCAACTGCTACGCCCGCGATGCCGTAGGCCGTGGCGGCGCTCCAACCCTCGACCGGAGGCCGCAGCAGGCCTTCCATGACCGCCTCGCTCATCGACGCCCTCCCACCTGCCGGGGCAGCTTCTGGACGTGGGCAGGCATAGGTTGCTCCAGCGATGACCGTTCCGAAGCAGCGGGGCCGGTATCCTGCGTCAGGATCTGGTACGCACGACCATCCGTCTGCACCAGAACAGGGTAGACGCCGGCGCCGGCGGCGGCCAGCCGCGCGGACACCCACTCGCCCGAATCTGGAGCCAGGCGCATTGGGCGGGCCAACCGCTGCATCACCTGGTAGGCGGCAGCGGTCCCGGCCTGGACTACCACCCCGACTGCCTGCAGCTGCACCAGACGAGCATGGTTGAACACAAGCCACCGGAACGACACGTCGTCGGCGGCGACTACGAACACGGCCTCGGTCAGCCATTCGGGCTGGAACACCGCCGTGCCCTCCACCTGCAGCACGCCGCCGCGCAGGCGGCGGCTCACGAATGGGAAGGGGACACCGGAGAGGGCGCCCGGGTCATCGGCATCGCCGGCCAACTGGGCGAGGTAAGGGGCCATCGGAACGCCGCGGCCGCTGTCGTGGATGATCTGCAGGGCGACGTCTGCGCCATCGCGGCCCTGCGCTTCAGCAGCGGCCAGGCCGGGCAGGTGCCCGGCCAACAACGCAGTAGCGCGAAGAATGCTTCTTCGTTGCATCGTCATCGGCGGGCGGGCACCCGCGGCGAAAGCGACGGCTGCTCCAGGATCTGGCTACGCGGCACATTGGCGACGTCCGCGGCGCCCACGGAGCTCTGCACCCGCGGCAGACCTTCGTAGCTGACCATGGGCTCGTTGGGGTAGAGCCGCGCCATGGCAGCGGCCATTTCGCGTTCCCATGCAATGGACCGCGCAACGTCCTCGTGGAAGATCCGCGCCAGGCGCTCAGCGTACTGCCGCCGCTCCGCATCCGTGCGAGCATGTATTCCGAGGATCTCCAGCGGACTGAGCTTGTCCACGGAAAAACTGCCGCGTGGCCCGAGTGCCAGCACCTTGGCGCGGCGCATCTCTTCTGCCGTCAGGCCCCAGATCTGCTGCACCTGCAGGTCCGTGGAGTCGGCCTGCGTGCGCGACGTGGACGATGTCGAGGCAGTCGAGCTCGCTTCTGCGGTCCGGCCGGTGCGCACCTGCGCCAACGCGGGTGAAGAGCCGATGAGCGTGGCGGCGGCGGCGATCGTCATCGCGATGAAGCTGCGCATGGTCATCCGCCCTGGCTCACGTAGAGGGTGAGCCCGGCGCTGCCGGGCGCGGCGAACGTCGCGGATTTCGACACGGGATCCGCGGATTTGAGCGCGAGCCCGTTGACGACATCACCAGGCCGCAATACGCGGAGCCGTCGATCGCCGGCCAGGCCGGAAGCAACCACCACCGAGGGCTCACCATTCCACATGTCCACAGCGACCAACTGCCCTCCGAGCGGTACAGCGGGCTTTGCCTGGGCCGTCGCCTGCGACTGCGGAGCTTCGGCGACGGCAGGCCGTGCGGCAGCAGCGCGCGTGCTGGCACGCGCAGCACGTTGCGTGGCGGGCCGAGGCTGCGCCGCAGCACGCGTCGGGGATGCTGTTGCGACCACGGGCGCGGGCGCAGCGGCCTCCACAGCAGGGCGTGCAGGAGCGCGTACATCTTGCGCCTTCTGCAGGTCAGCCAGCTGCTTGGTCAGGGCCGCCACCAGCGCCTGCGTGGTACGCAACTGCTCCTGAAGTTCGGCGGTCGTTGTGGCCTCGGATGACGGCGATCTCGCCGGCGGCGCGGATGCGGCAGGAGGCGCTGCAACAGATGGGCTTTGCACGAGCTCTTCCGCGGGTGCAGCGCGTTGCTGGCTCTCAGGCCTGGACGCTGCCGGCCTGGGGCCCGTGGTGGGTGCCTCTGCGGGCTGCGGCGCCCCCGCATGGCCGAGGTCGATTGCAGCTGGGAGGGTGCGGGGAACGTGCGCGTCAGGGCCGCCCAGGCGTGGATCGAATGCTGGATCGACTTCCGCCGAGGTGGGCTCGGGCAGCCCGCCCGACGGTAGAGATGAGCCCAACAGATCGACGGTCGCCGCGGGCTTCGGGGCCATCTGCAAGTAGATTAGAAGGCCGATGCCGCACATGCCCGCGACCAACAGAGTGCGCATGCCGAGGGTCCGTTTCGCCGTGGCGGCGACCGCCTTCACGGGACGCTCGCTGGCCTTCGAGGACTGCGCTGCTGGGGCAGGTTCTTCCGGGGTGGCCTCGGCGCCAAGTTCCGGATCCGCACGCAGCGGACGGCGTGCATCACCGTGCGCACCGCTGCCTTCGGCATCGTGCAGCCACAGATGATCCGGCGGTGCCATGGGCAGCGCCTCTTCTTGGCGGCGCCGCTCGTCGTCCAGTCGGCGCTGCTCCTGCGTCCGGTCGAAGTCGTCGTTTGCGGTCATCGCTGCCTCCCTACGGCTTTGCGACGGGCGCGGGCGACACGATCGGCTGGAGCTGCCGTGGCGTCGGTCCGTTCACCAACGTGAACCAGACGCGGCGTGTCACCGGGTCGGTCTGCCACCGCCAGGCTTTGCCGACGAGGACGTTCAGGATGTCCTGCACGCTGAAGGGGCCGAGCGTGCGCTGAGCCTCGGGCAACGGCAGAGCGAGAAATTGCTGTGCATCGGCCGGAAGGCCCTTCCTGTCCGGCAGTGCATAGCCGGTGCGCAGCAACGTGTACTCAATCGCGTCACCGATCGTCGTCACCTGCTCGCGAGGAAAGGTGATCTGCGCCACGAGCTCCAACGGCTCGCTCAGGCTCTGCTGAGGTACTGCCTCGGCGGTGGAGTAGCGGCCCAGCATCACGCGCGTGTTGCCGTCCACGAGAGCGGGAGACGAGTGCGTCACGGCGGACTGCAGCAGCAGCATCACGCCGGACGCGAGGCAACGGGTCAGGTGCCGTGTCATGGGTCAGGGCAATTCCTTGGGAATAAAAGAAGCCCGGGCCGCCAATACATGGGGAGGAGAGGGAGGGAGAAGCGGCGGCCCGGGGGATTCGCATTGCGTTTCCAGGGTTGAATCCTCCGCATGCGGACCAGTCCCCTCAATCGAGAACCCTTCTTTGCATGGCGCACGATTTACGCTTGACAACCGGGAGCGGAAATGGCTGGGCGGAAAGGACGAAACGGTGGCAAGCAGAGGGCTGCTTGCTACGGGGAAAGGCCTTCTACAGGTTAGGGGCCCAACCCAAAGGGCGCGCATGCTCCTCATAGTTGAGGAGCATGCGCAAAGGCCTTACCGGTACTGGCAAAAGGCGTTTACGGGGTACCGGAGAGGGGTAGCACGGGGCGTGCTACCCCTCTCCGCAAAGGATGGCTCTGACGTATGTTCCCGCGTGTGCACGCTGCCCCAGCCGATAAACCTTCTGAATCGATGCCGGCTATGATCGCAACGTGTGCGTATTTTATGAAAGGGCCTGCTGGTGAAGCGTATCACTGTTTCCAGGGACGAAATACAGGTCTTCTCCGCTATTGCAGGACGGCTCGGTTCTCCCGCGTCAGCAGAGTTAGACTTCCTAATATTTGCGAGCGGAGTTATTGGAGCAGCCTTCACATTATTGCCTGATGCAGTCGCTCGACTGCGTGCGCTGGGATACCAGACTTGTGTCGATAACCTGAATGGAATTTAATAATGCACCAGAATTTCCGCCCACAGAGCCAGATTGTGGCATACCACGAGGCCGGCCATGCCGTCATGGCAATGGCGGTAGGATTCTCAGTCTCTGAAATATCCTGCGTTGCGACAGAGACTTCTATGGGACGAACCGTTTGGTATCCACCACCGCAAATGACTCAGGAGGCAAGGGTCGGCGCCGTCCTCGTTTATGCCGCGGGCATGGCGGCCGATTATTTAAATTGGGAAAGCAAGATAGAGAGGGATCAAGATGAGCACTCGCTGGGTCACAACGGTGATCGACGGGATGCAGCAAGTCATTTGTCAGAACTGGGGCAACACGACAGTTTCAATCATTACGTTGGCATTGCCATGAGCCATTTGAGAAAACCCGAAATATGGGCTCTCGTCGCTTCATTCGCGCAAATATTGGAAAAAATTGGGGCGATCAATGGTCAGGACGTGTTACTGAGAGCAAAGGCGCATGTGCCTAAAATTTCCTCTGAAGAACTGCTGCAATTTAAAGAATTGGCTGATCTAGATATTCGTCTCAAATCGCAAGGGAACACGGCGTAGGCAGGTCGGCGATACGGAGGAAAGCTGATGACAGCGGACGAACTTGAAGCAATACGAAGAGCGCTAGGGCACACGCAACAAATCATGGCAGATCACCTGGCCTGCGACTACGTGGGCTACAAGCGATACGAGACTGGCGCAAGAGCGGTTCCGCGCTACGTCGCACGTAGCGCTACCTTGCTCCTATTCATCCATCAAAACGGTTTGCAAGAAAAGCTTGAAGAACTTTTGACAAAGTAGCCAATGGCTACTATGATGAACTCATGAGTGAACTTGCCTACCGCCTATCGACACAGCAGCGCGCGCTGGCCCGCGAGCGTCTGTTTCTGAACCCTGTACTTGACGAGAAAGCCCGGCTGAGGCATTTTGAATGCGCTCGAAGTCTTGCCGCCCGTCTCATCGCAGGCGACTACTGAGTTCGATCAGAAGTCGTAATTTTTACAAGGGAGAGAGGATGTTGAAAGAATGGACCTGGAAGGTAATGGTGGGAAGCGAAGTTCCCGACATAGTGAAGCAACTGCGTGATCTTGAGGCCGCGCAGTCGAGTACGCCAGAGGCGCGAGCGCGCGCTGCAGATTTTCGCCATGAAGTTTTTCGGGAGTGCGCATGGGGCACCGTTATCATCGCGGCTATATATGTTGGCTTGATTCTCACTATCCAGATGTGCGGGCTCTATGACGTAGCACAATCGTTTTTGCTGTTAATTCTCGACCACGCCATACCACTATTTATTCTATTTTGCTTCGCCTGTCCGCTCCTGCTCGTTGATTTTAGCGATTTCGAGCCATGGCTTAACTGGATAGGTCTAGCAATCATCGGCGCGGTGATGGTAACGCTCATCCTGTTCACCGCATCCGTGATTGCTTTCGCCATTCGCTAAGCAGTCCGGTTTTCCCTCATTGCCAGGTCGAGCGTAGGCTAGCGGCTTCGCCAGAGCCACGGGCCGTAGCCAATTCCAAGGATTGCAACCAGGCCTCCGATCTTAGCGTACCAGGTGCCAAACCATCGCGGCTCGGCGCTATCCAGCATGAAGCTGGGCACATTCGGAATTGCCCAAACATCAAGTGCGGGCCAAAAATTGATCCACAGCACAGCTAGCGCGAGCGGGAGGGTCGCGCCGATGCTCAGATCCATCTGTGAACACACGAGCCAAAGAATTCCGGTGATGGTTATTATTCCAACCATCAAACGAAAGCCTGTCCACATGTCTAGGCCCATGAATTGCGAGAATTTCCATATTCCGGCCGCAGCGATGCCGGTAACGATCAGGACAATAGCCAAAAATAGCTGTTCATCGTTGTTGTGGCGCAAAATGCCCTCCTATAAAAGAATGTTATGCAATGCCAAAACAGTTCACGGCATTTCCTAACATATTATCGCTCGAACTTCAAGCGAGAACCGTGCTTTTCATCTCCGCGGTTTACGGCTGACGCACCCTCGTGTGATCACTATCGTCCACGCATGGACGAGCCCGCACGCCACCCCTCCCTTTTCTCCCAACACATGCCCGTGCGGCCTTGCGAGGATCCGCCGTACCTCGGGCGCGACGTCATGGATCGCGGCTGCGCCGTGTACGCCATTGTTGATGGGCTGGCCCAGCTGGGCCTTGCCGACAAGGTTGCGGCACTGCTGCACTGGCTCGGACGCTTCGAGGGCTTGGAGAAGCACCTGGAGGAGGAACTCGATCCCACCCTGTGCGTCCGCCAGATCGTCCTCCAGCAGGCTGCAGAGACGCCGCTTGCTGCTAGGCAAGCGGCGTCGTCACGGGACTCTTCCTGGCGCAACATCGTCGCCGCGATCCTGGAGCAACCCTTCGTCCACACCTGCAGCGATTGGAGCGGGCCGGATCTCCGGCCGAGGGTGGTGTGGGACCCACTGGCTCAGCCGTTCCTTGAGTTCCTGGCCGAGGGCCGTGAAGGTGAGGACATGGCGACGTGGATGCCAGAGGACGGCAATCCCGATCGCGCCCGGCGCTCTTCCATCCTGCTGCTGGCGCAGGGTCAAGGCACGCTGTGAAATCCGTCGCAGCGCGACTTCTACGCCTCCTGCCATGGAGTAGGGCGGTTGCCGCCACATCGGCCAATGCAGGGGCCGGGGCCGCGGTGACCTCTTCCGGCCAACCGCCAGCAGGCGATGGCAGTGCGGCGCCGACCTTTCCGCTGGTGGCAGGCAGCCAACCGGGCTGGCTGCGAGTGCTCGACGCCGAGCAACTGCTCACCACAGTGCAGGCGTCGCGGGCAATCCAAGAGATCTGGCGCAAGTCGAACCAATCGCGTGAAACGTGGGAGCGGGATTTGCTGCCAGCCATTCATCGCTATGCCGAGTTCGTTCAGCTGATGCCCGCTTCCGAGGCGCATCACCACGCGCACGCTGGCGGCTTGCTGTCGCACACCATCGAGATGCTGCTGGCCGCGATGACCTGGCGCAATGCTCATCTGCTGCCCGGCGGAAGTGAGATCGAGGAGGTGGACGCACAGCGCGACCAGTGGACCTACGTCGTTTTCTTCGCCGCGCTGCTCCACGACATCGCGAAGCCCATGACGGACCTGCGCATCCAATGGCGGTGCGATGGCATGGCGGACTCGATCCGCTGGGCTGCAACGGGCGGTAGCCTGGTCCAGATCGCCGGACGGCGCCCGGCCGCCGAGTACCTGGTGGATTTCGCTCCCAAAAGCCAGCGCGACTACAGCGCGCACGGTCGCCTGGCGCAGCTGCTGCTCCCACGCATCGCACCTGAATCCGCCCTGCAATTTCTCGCCTACACGCCGGCGGCGCTGGACGCTTTGGAGAAGTACCTGAGCGGCCAGGACAAGGACAGCCTCGTCGCACAGATCGTCAAGCGGGCCGACAAGCTCTCCACGCAACGGGCTCTGCTGAGCGGCCACAAGGCGCGGTTCTCAACGGCGAAGGCCGTTCCTTTGATCGATCTGCTGATGCAGGCCATGGCGTCGATGCTGCGTTCTGGATCCACGCTCCCGCTCAATCGCAGCGGCGCGGCGGGCTGGGTCTACGACGGCGCCATCTGGTTCGTGGCCAAGCGACTGGCCGACGCGGTGCGCGAGTGGATCAAGACGCACGAACCGGACGAGGCCGTGCCCGGAGAGACCAAGAACGACCGGCTCTTCGACACCTGGCAGGAGTACGGCGCCATCGAGCTCAACCCGGCGACGGGACAGGCGATCTGGTATGTGACCGTGCATGGCAACGCGGAGGAGGGCAGCGAGGCCTCGGAGCAGGGCGGCTACGTGCACGAGCTCGCGATGCTGCGGTTCCCGCTGGCCAAGCTTTTCCCCGATGCAGGCAAGTACCCTGCACCAATGCGCGGACATCTGCAGTTGCGCGAGAAGCGCAAGGCTGAAGCATCGGATGGGGACCCACCAGGCAAGCCTGCTGCATCTGAACCCAAAGGCGCGCCGACTGCGCCATCGCAAGGCCCATCCGAAGCTGCCGCAGATCCGGCGAACGCGCCCCTGCAGCAGCCTCCAGCTGCTGCAGCGCCGAAGACTGATGGGAGGTCCGCGAAGCTTGCCGCAGCGATGCGCGAGCCTGCCTTCAACAAGCCCAAGCCAGCCAAGCCTGCCGCAAATGCAAGTCGGCCTGGTGAAGCTGATCCACCCCATGTGTCGCGGCCAGCTGCTCCGACGCCTGGAACAACGCAATCGGCGAACGAGGCCAAACCGAGGGGAGGGAGGGCGCCAGCACCTGCAGAGCCTGCAGCAACTGTGCGCGCACCCGAGGATGCGCCAGTTCTCAGGCAAGCAAGGCCCGCGGCCATTGAGCCCGACGAGGCGGCATACCTGGTCGACGCCTCGGATTTTCTCGACCCGATGGAATCTGCGGCAGCGCTGAAGCGTCAGAAAGGCGCACGACCTGCGTTGTCACCGCCTTCTCCAATAGTGGGCACGACGCCAAGCCTACCTCGCGAGGATGGCGCAGGCATGCCCGCGCCGGAGCCAAAGGGGCGGCCGGCGGCGCCGGCGACAAAGGCGTCCGTCCCGGACGCCGCGAGCTCCAAAAACGCTTCGCTGCCAAGGCGCGAGAGCGTGAGCGCCGAGTTTCGTCGCATGGCCGATGAACTGGAGGATCTGCCGGAGATCATGCCCCGCAGCGCGCCATCCACTTCATCGACCTCGCCTGCGGCACCAGAGCCAGTGCTGTTGGCGCAGAAGCTCCCGAGCCTTGCGCGGGAGAGCGACAAGCCCGTGGCCGAGCCCAGCGAACTCGCAGTGTCCTTTCTGCGGTGGATCCAGCAGAGCTTGGTGTCACGCGAGCTGAAATACAACGAGCCAGGCGCGGCGGTGCATTTCGTGGAGCAAGGCATGGCACTGGTGTCTCCGCTGATCTTCAGGATGTATGCACGCGAGACGGTGGGCGAGGACCAAGCCCAGGAGCTCGGCGCGCGCGTGCAGCGGGAGGTCATCAAGTGCGGCTGGCACATGCCTGGGCCCAACCGCACGAACATCGTCCGCTTCGCGATCCACAGCCGCGGCGGCGTGGCCGGGCACCTGTCTTGTGTCGTCTTGGTCGATCCCTCCCGCTGGGTGCAGCCGGTGCCGCCGAGCAACCCCGTTCTCAAGGTCGTTTAGTCGAGGAGGAGATCGAATATGGACCAGAAATCAAACAGGTCGGCACCAGTTGTTCAGCCTGCCAACGCCGCAGCACGGATGCGTCATCAGCAACGTGTAGGCGATCGCGCGCTTCCGCCTCGCCGAAGATTTGCTATTCGAATAGTGTTGTTTTTCCTGGTCATCGCATGCACCGTCCAGATGTTCGCCTACCTGTGGCAGCAGGAGAAGCGCTCCATCCGCGAGGAGCGTCGTCAGCGCGAGTGTCAGGTGGCTGCGGTACGCCCCTCAGCTGGAGCGAGTTCCGCGGCTTCAGCCGCCACGGCGAAGGAGGTTCCGGATTGGTGTCTTCACAGGGGAAGGTTTGAACATGCAGCAGCAATTCGATAGAGATGCGTGGCGGGCGCAATGCCGTGCCATGGCGGAGTCGGCAAATGTCGGCTGCGGACTCGTCTATGAGGTTTTCGAGCAGCGGCTGTGCGCGTCGATCGAACATGCATTGCGCGCTGTACCACAAGCGGATCGAGACGAGGCCGTAACGCTCGCCCGTGCCTATGGCTACATCACCTCGGAAGAGGCCGCTGCCTCATCGACGGATTCTGTGGGTGGCAACGACTATTGCCATCACGGCATTCCGCCTAAGTGGTGTCCGGTCGGCTGCGGCGACGTCGAGTGAAGGTGGCGCACAAGACATTGACCGGACGTATGAAAGAAGCAAACGCAGTGGTAGCGCTCGACAACCCGATCGGCGTAATTAACAGCCTGCAGGCGCAGATCGAGGACCTCGAAGGCCGGTTGGGCTGCGCGAACGCGGCGGCCGGTGATCGCAATGCCAAGAACCTCGCTGACGGCATCCGGAGGTTACGCCTGCACGGCGTGATCACGCTATACGTCGGGCCCATGGACCAGGCTGCCCTGCAGGCCGAGGTCGAGTCAACGTCGCCCGAGCTTTCGGCCATTCTCGACCAGGTCTGGATGCTGTCGGCGGCGCCGGTGGCGCGCGAGGTGAGGAACTCGCTGGCTATAGCAGCCGGCAATGGAATGTCGCGCTGGGAGACGCGAGATCGAAAGGATGCCACCCGATGAGTGCTGCCGATGACCATGGCCCGGCTGGATTCGATGAGACGTTGTGGGCGCATCGGTGCGCGGAGCTCGCTGCGCGCGCTCGCGGCCGCAGCGGAGCCGTCTGGGAGCTCTACGTGCGCAATTTGAGCGCGGACGTCGATGAAGTGATGCCGACGGTGCCTGCGGCAGCACGCCAGCGAGCTGCCGAGATTGCCCGCGATTTCGGGTACGAAACGCGCGAGGTGCTCGCTGCGGAGGCACCGCATCCTGGCCAGTGCGCCCATTTCCTGCCGTTCGATTCGTGCCCGCTGGGTTGCGGATCGGTTGAGGAGCACGAGTGATCGCGGCGGATGTTGCTTGCAGTTTTGTAGCGCGCGATCGCGGCGCTGGGCCTGCGTCGGCTCGACACCACAAGGCCTAGAGTTGACACCCCACGCAAACGTACTTAGAGTCCGCAGCGTGCGTCAACGGAGTTCTGGGGATCGACCACACACCGTGTAAGCAGACGTTTCGAGGGCCGGCAGCGGCCTTCTTCAAAACTCCTGCTGCTAGACACGATGTATATTATGTCAAATTCTATGCTGACGGGTGCACGTTGGCTAGGCTATTGGCGGCGTCTGACGGTAGCCGTTTGTCAGCAATCCGCCTGAGCCCATAGCCTGCTACGTCGCCTCATCGCCGGCAGCGCGCCTAGGACCATCAGTCGTGCGCTGCACGTCCCAGAAAGTATGGTTCATGCTGTGCTCTATCTTCCTGATATGCGCCACGGCTGCTTGGGCTTCCTCTTTGCTCATTTTGCCGGCCTTTACTGCGGCCTGAATGCTGGCCAGTCGTGCGGTTCGCTCTTCGAAGCGCGTGCGGTTCAGTTTCAGACCATCTATGAATATCTTTGCAGTCGAGCGCAGGATCTCCGGATACTTCTTGCAGAACTCGACGGCAGGCCTCAAAGACTCAGTTACATCGACCCAATTTGTATGGTGATCTGCCAGCTGGTCAAAGTGAGCGGGCGCGATGATAGAGGTATCGGGAATGCCAGTGCCTTTTATGCCGACGTCTCGATAAATCTTGCGGGCCAACTCTGAGCAGTAGGCAAACTTCTTGGCTGATTTCTTGGATGGGAGAATCTTGTACGGCTGTGCCAAGTAGAAGGCACACGCACGCATGATGCTGTCAACAGTGTCAGGCCCGACTGCTTTGTGCCGGATCACTCGCCACTCAGGATCGACATCTGCCAGGACATCGGGGATGACACGGTTCGAGGCACCGACCTTGGGAATTGCGTCGATGCATATGAAGTCGGCATGCACGATCGCGACGTGGCTGGACCTTGCGTCTTTATAGAGAGCCTTCTGTGACTTTGCCAAGGCTTGATTCGCTGTCATCAGGATGAGATCGCCCGGCTGAAACCACTCTCGGAGGGCGTCGAGCCCGTCAGTGAATTCGTTGTCCTGACCACGCATCATGGCTACGTGCAGATGGGTCTGATGCGGCGGAATACCGCTCATCTTCGACATCATCTGGAGTGTGGAGTCAGGCATTTCCCGCAGCTCTCGAGCCAACTTAGCAGCCTTCTCCTCTGTGGAAATCTTGCTAAACAGGTTGGCCGCAGCCATGTTTCTCGCCGCCTCAGCAATCAAGTGTCGGTCCATCGGACTCGCCTCCCTTATTTTTCAGCCCGCCGGCCCGGAAAATCCGATGCCGCTCGTTTCCCTCGTCATAGGCCTGTCTACTCTACTATATTGGTGGGCGGCGATCGAAATAAACATATGCGAACAATTGGCCATCGTGTCGCAAGGCCACCTTCCGCCCTCACTCTTTTGCCTTCCTGGCCCTCGCCTTAGTCATCCTATTCGGGGCGCTGACCGGCAGCCTGTCCCTCAGTTCACTCAGCATGGCCAGCATCTCGCTGCTGCGGTCGTCGAGCTTGAGCTGCAGTTGCCGGGCTTCATCCCGGACCGCCTGCAGGTCCTCCGCGAGCTTGGCATTGTCGGCATGCAGCATCCCCACCCGGGTTTCGAGTGCCCGCGCCCGGTCCTGGGCATCGGAGAGCGCCTTGGCGGATTTCTTCTGTTCGCTTTCCAGCTGGAGCGCCAGCCGCCGGGATTCCTGGCGGGCCCGGTCCACCTCGGCGTGGAGCCGGCGTTCCTGGGCCTGCGCCCGTTCTTCGATGCGGGCACGTTCGGCCAAGTGGTCTGCTTCCCGGGCCTCCTGGCGTTTCCGTTCCGCATCCGCGGCCTTGCGCAGTTGCGTGTTGTCCGAGCGGGCCGTGTCCAGCTGCTGCTGGCAGGCCAGGAGTTGCTGCTGCAGGTCCCGGGCTTGCCGCGCCGCCTCGGCGATCTGGGCGTCTCGGGCTTGCAGGGCGACTGCGTAGGCCTCTTCGCGGTCGTCCAGGCGTTGCTTTTCCCGCGCCAGTTCGTCCTGGGCGAGGCGCAGGGCTTCGGCCTGTGCCTCCAGTTCGGCGCGGGATTGGGCGAGACGGGCGGCCGCCGATTCGTCCGCCTGCTGCAGGGCCCGGCCCCACAGTGCTTTCGCCGCCCTGGCAACGGGTGCGGGCAAGGCTTCCCCGGAGCCTTCCCCTGGCTCCGACGGATCTGCCGGCGCCTGCAGCCGCCTGGCCAGCGTCGCGTACCAGCCGTCGAGCATGGGCCCCACCGTGTTCGGCGACCCCCTGCCCAATTGGTGCCGCACCCGTTCGACGGTGGGGCGCTCACCCAGGGCAAGCACCGCATCGGCTGCGGCCCAGACCTCTTCCATCTGCACGCCCCGCGGCCCTCTGAGCATTTTGGCTGGCATCGCCCTCTCCCCTTTCAATAATTACCCACGATAAGAGGTTCTTATCGTGAATAAAGTGACATGTAATATATAAAACAATACATTGTATGTATGAAAAAATCCAAACCACCCGCTTCTGGCCTGCCCATGCGCCTGCCGACGCCGGGAAACGTGCCCGCGCTGCAGCCGGAATTGCTCTCCGATGCCACGGCGCGGGCCGTCGAGGACCTGATGCGCGAAGGCGAATCGGCCAACACCCAGGCGAGTTACCGCTCTGCCCTGCGGTACTGGGCGGCCTGGTTCAACCTGCGTTACGGGCAGCCGATCGCGCTTCCCGTGCCCTCGGCCGTGGTGCTGCAGTTCATCGTGGACCACGCCCAGCGCAGCTCCAGTGACGGGCTGCTGCACGAACTGCCGCCCGCGATCGATGCGGTCCTGGTGCAGGCCGGGTTCAAGGGCAAGCCGGGCCCCATGGCCCTCAATACGCTGGTGCACCGCATCGCGGTGCTCTCGAAAACCCACCAGCTCAAGGAAGTCGAGAACCCCTGCCAGGACGCGAAAGTCCGCGACCTGCTGGCCAAGACACGCCGTGCCTACGGCAAGCGCGGCGACCTGCCCAGGAAGAAGGACGCGCTGACGAAGGACCCGCTGATGGCCATGGTGGAAACCTGCGATCTGTCAACGCTCAAGGGCCTGCGGGACCGCGCCCTGCTTCTTTTCGCGTTCGCCAGCGGTGGGCGGCGCCGTTCGGAGGTGGCCGGCGCCGAGATGAGGCACCTGCGGCGCCATGGGGCGTCGTCGTTCACGTTCGTGCTGGCCCACTCCAAGACCAACCAGCACGCGGCGGACCGGCCGGAAAACTACAAACCCATCGAAGGCATGGCCGGAGAAGCCCTGCAGGCGTGGCTGGAGGCCGCGCGCATCACGGAGGGGCCGGTGTTCCGGCGGGTGTTGAAGGGCGGCAAGCCGGCCGGTGCGCTGTCCCCTGCCGCGGTACGCGACATCGTCAAGGAACGTGCCCGGGCCGCCGGGCTGTCCGACGACTACTCCGCGCATTCGCTGCGGTCGGGGTTCGTCACCGAGGCGGCGTCCCAGAACGTTCCCCTGGCCGACACGATGGCCATGACGGGGCACCGCAGCGTGGCGACCGTCATGGGGTATTTCCGTTCGACCGGCTCGAGCCAGGCGGCGCACCTGCTCGACCCCAAGGCACCGCCCGGCCGTTCCTGAGTGCCCCGCACAATGCACGCATGAACTCCGACCCCCTGCTTCCCCGCGCCTGGATGCGGCTTCCCTCCGGCGCGCACCTCGACCTGATCGATCCGGACCCTGGCGCATGGACCGACAGGGACCTGGCGGTGCGCCTGTCGCGCACGGCCCGCTGGGGCGGCGAATCCGCCTGGCCGCTGCCGCTGTCGGTCGCGCAGCACTCGCTGCTGGTGCTGGAGCTCCGGCGGGCCGCCGCTCCGGGGCCGCTGAGTGCCGGGGAAGAACTGCAGGAAATCCTGCACGACGCGGAGGAAGGTTTTCTGGGCTTCGACTGCATCTCGCCGCTCAAGGCGGTACTGGGCGAACCCTTCCGCGCCGTGGCGGACCGGCTCATGCAGGCGGTCGCCCAGCGCTACGGGTTGCCGGACTGGACACCGGAGGGCCACCGGCTGCACAAGGCGGCGGATCTGGCCGCCGCAGCCAGCGAGGCCATGCATTGCGTGGGCTGGACGCACGACGAGGTGCGCGACATCCTGCGCATCGATGCGCCCGTGGTGGGCATCGACCCGCTGGCGGCCCGGTACGGCGACACCCCCTGGGAGCCCTGGCCGCTCGACGTGGCGGCCGGGCGCTTCCATGCCGCGCTGCAGGATGCGCTGGCCCGGCGCGACGGGCTCACGCCGTAGCGAACCGCTCCTTCGCCAGCCGCGTGCCTTCCGCCAGCGCCTGCAGCTTGCGCCATGCCACGTCCCGCCCCATCGGGGCGAGTCCGCAATTGGTGCAGGGGAACAGGCGCTCCTTCGGCACGAATTCGAGGGCACGGCCGATGGTGTCGGCCACCTCCTCCGGCGTCTCGACCACGTCGGTGGCCACGTCGATCACGCCGACCATCACGTCCTTGCCGGCCAGCAGCCGCATCAGGTCCGGCGGCACGTGGGAGTGGATGCATTCCAGGCTCACCTGGTCGATGCTGCTCCGGGCCAGCGCGGGAAACACCGTTTCGTACTGGCGCCATTCGTCGCCCAGGGTGCTCTTCCAGTCGGTATTGGCCTGGATGCCGTAGCCGTAGCAGATGTGCACTGCCGTCGTGCAGGTCAGGCCCTGCGCCGCGCGCTCGAGCGCCTGCACGCCCCAGTCGGCGGCATCCTTCATGTACACGTTGAACGCGGGCTCGTCGAACTGGATGATGTCCACGCCATCGGCCTGCAGGGCGAGCGCTTCCTGGTTGAGCAGTTCCGCGAACGCGAAAGCCATTTTCACCTTGTCGCCGTAGAAGCGGTCCGCCACGGTATCGACGATAGTCATCGGGCCCGGCAGGGTGAATTTCAGCTTCTTCTTCGTGTGGGCGCGCGCCAGCTGCGCCTCGAAGGCATGCACGCGGCCCTTCAGCCGCAGGGCAGACACGACCTGCGGCACCATCGCGTCGTAGCGGTTGTCGCGGATGCCCATCTTCACCTTGTGCTCGAAGTCGATGCCCTCGACCTGCTCGAGGAAGCCGTGCACGAAATGCTGGCGCGACTGCTCGCCGTCGCACACGATGTCCAGGCCGGCGTCTTCCTGGGCCTTGATCCACAGCAGGGTCGCATCGGCCTTGGCCTGGCGCAGCGCCTCGCCCTCGGCCCTCCACTGGGGCCAGAGCTTGTGGGTTTCGGCCAGCCAGGCGGGCTTGGGCAGGCTACCGGCGATGGAGGTTTCGAACATCGGAAGGAATCCTTTCAAGTAAAGAGAAATGGTCAGGGCTGCGTTCAGAGCGGGCAGGCGGCCGCCCACCGGTCCAGCACGTTCCTGTAGGGCTTGATGAAGTGCTCCTCCGCGAACTTTCCCTGCTGGACCGCGAGCTGGCTGCGTTCGACCCGGTCATAGACGATCTGCGTCAGCGAGTAGTCCTGGTGACTCAGGCTCGGTCGGTAGATCGCCCCGGCAGCCGAATTGGCGTTGTAGATCTCCGGGCGGTAGATCTTCTGGAAGGTCTCCATGGTGCTGATGGTGCCGATCAGTTCCAGCGGGGTGTAGTCGTTCAGCAGGTCTCCGTGGAAGTAGAACGCCAGCGGTGCCACGCCGCCTGGCGGCATGAAGAAGCGGACCTGCATCCCCATCTTGGCGAAGTACCGGTCGGTCGAGGACAGCTCGTCCTGCCGGTACTCCACCCCCAGCACGGGATGGCGGTTGCCGGTCTGTCGGTAGGTTCTGCTGGTCGATACGCTGATGCAGATGACGGGCGGCTTCGTGAAGTGCCCGCGGTAGGTATCCGAGTGGGTGAACTGCTTGAACAGCTTGCCGTGCAGGTCCCCGAAGTCGTCCGGAGTGCCGAATTCCGCGCGACCGGCGTTGTAATCCGGCAGCAGGACGCTGAAGTCGTAGTCGCGGACGTACGAGGAAAAATTGTTCCCCGCGATGCCGTCGATGCGCCGGTTCGCCTGCCTGTCGAACATGCTGGTTTTCAGGATCTCGATCAACGGGAATGTGCCGGTGCCGCCGGTGGCACTGATGTCCATTTCGACGGAGATGATCTCCAGAGCGACGGCGTAGCGATCGCCCGCCGGGTTGTCCCAATGCGCGAGGTCATTGAAGCGGTTGTCGATCATCCGCAGCGTGTTGCGCAGGTTCTGCCGCCGGTTCGCTCCCCGGGCCAGGTTGGCGAAGTTGGTGGTGATGCGCGTGCTGTCCGATGGCTGGTAGTCCTCATCGAAGCAGATGCTCTTGAGCGTGAAATGGAGTTCTTGGTGCATCGCAGTTCCAGTAAACCGGGTTCTTGAGGGGGGATCCGTGCTTCAGGCCACGGCCAGTGCATCGGCTGGACGCGGCCTGGCGAAGCACGCCAGCTCCAGCAACGGCAATGCCTTTTCGACGGCCAGCCGGGCCCGTGCGATCAGGGCTTCGTCGCGAAGCCGGTAGTCCACGACATCCTTGTCGGTCGCATAGACGCCGAGCGGCAACGTGCGCGCCTGGAAGAAGCTGAACAACGGCCGCAACTGGTGGTCGATCACCAGCGCATGGCGTTCGCTGCCACCGGTGGCGGCCAGCAGGACCGGCTTGTCGATCAGGGCGTCCTGGTGGATGAAATCGAAGAAGTGCTTGAACAGCCCGCTGTAGGCGCCGCGGTACACCGGTGTCGCCACCACCAGGGCATCGGCCTGCTCCACGGCCGCGAGTTCCCGCTCCACCGCATCGGGCAGTTCGGACCGGCGGACTGCGCCCGCGAACTGCGGCGCGAGCCGGCCCAGTTCGACCAGACGCTGTTCGCACGGCAGCGCATGGGCGATCAGGTCCATCAGATGCTCTGCCAGGGTGGCGGTCCTGGAGGGAGATTGCAGCCCGCCGGAGACCGCGGCCAGACGAAGTGGGCGTGTCATTTCTTTCCTTCCTGTCATTGGTTCGGGCGGATGGTAGGCGCCTGGATCAATGAAGTAAAATGGTTTTATTTCAACAATTCATGAGCAGGGTTCATTGAAATGCTGGAGCGCATCCACCTCAGCATCGTCCAGCAGGTCGAGAAACAAGGTTCGCTGACCGCCTCCGCGGGCGTGCTGAACCTCACCCAGTCGGCCCTGAGCCACAGCATGAAGAAGCTCGAGCAGCAACTGGGCACCGATGTCTGGCTGCGCGAAGGCCGCAGCCTGCGCCTGACGCAAGCGGGCCAGTACCTGCTGGCCGTGGCCAACCGCGTGCTGCCGCAACTGGAACTGGCCGAGGAGCGGCTGGGGCAGTTCGCGCAGGGCGAGCGCGGTGCGCTGCGGATCGGCATGGAATGCCACCCGTGCTACCAATGGCTGCTCAAGGTGGTGTCGCCCTACCTGACCGCGTGGCCCGACGTCGATGTGGACGTCAAGCAGAAGTTCCAGTTCGGCGGGATCGGCGCCCTTTTCGGCTACGAGATCGACCTGCTGGTCACGCCCGACCCGCTGTACAAGCCCGGGCTGCAGTTCGAGCCCGTGTTCGACTACGAGCAGGTGCTCGTCGTCGCGAGGGACCATGCCCTGGCTTCGGCGGCCTACGTGAAGCCGCAGCAGCTGACCGGGGAGGTGCTCATCAGCTACCCCGTGGACATCGAGCGGCTGGACATCTACAACCAGTTCCTCCTGCCGGCCGGCGTCACGCCCCGGCGACACAAGGCCATCGAGACCACCGACATCATGTTGCAGATGGTGGCCAGCGGCCGCGGCGTGGCCGCCCTGCCGCGGTGGCTGGTGGAGGAATATGCGGCCCGGATGGATGTCGTGCCCGTGCGGCTGGGCGCGCGCGGCATCGCCAAGCAGATCTTCCTGGGCGCACGCGAGGCGGATACCGCCATCGACTACGTGCGGGCCTTCATCGAGCTGGCACGGGGAGGCCGCTGAAGCGGGGGGCGTTCAGGTGTAGCGCTTTTCCAGCGCGTCCCATGCGGGCTTGCCGACCAGGCGCTGGCGCTCCTCGAAGGGCGTCACCAGGCCACTGGACTCCTGCACTTCCCTGTCGTCGCGCAGCACCGTCAGGGCCTTCTGCATGCCCGCCACGGCGCCCTGCAGGGCCGCGTTGGCGTACAGGACGATGCCGAAGCCCATGGTGCCCAGCTGCTCCGCGTTGAAGATAGGCGTCCTGCCGCCGATCACCATGTTCATCAGCTGCGGCCTGGCCAGGCGCTGCGGCAGCGCGCGCACCTCCTCGGCCCGGGTCACGGCCTCGACGAACAGGATGTCCGCGCCCGCCTCGGCGAAGTGCTGCGCGCGCTCCACGGCGGCCTCGAAGCCGTGCGTGGCGGCGGCGTCGGTGCGGGCCATGATGAGCAGGTCGGGATCGCGGCGCGCATCGACGGCGGCCTTGATCTTGCCGACGGCCTCGTCGAGCGCGATGACTTCCTTGCCCGAGAAGTGGCCGCAGCGCTTGGGCGCGACCTGGTCCTCGAGCTGGATGCAGTCCGCGCCCGCGCGCTCCAGCGTGCGCACGGTGTGCACCACGTTCAGCGCGTTGCCGAAGCCCGTGTCCGCATCGACGAGCAGCGGCACGTCCACCGCGTCGCGGATGCGGGCGGTGTGGTCCGCGATCTCGGCCAGGCCCATGAAGCCCTGGTCGGGCATGCCGAACCACATGTTGGTCACGCCGGCGCCGGTGACGTAGATCGCCTGGAAGCCCAGGTCGGCGATCACCCTGGCGGACAGCGCGTTGAACGCGCCAGGCACGATGAGGCCGCTGCGGGCCTCGGCGAGTTGCTTGAGTCGTTTGCGAGTGGACATGCGCCGTAGCCTCCGTGATTCAAAAAGCGTCGCCGGGCACGCGGACCCAGCCTTCCATGAGTACGCGGGCGCTGCGGCCCATGAGCGCCCTGGCCACGGTCCACCGGCCGTTCTCCTGCCGGGCCTCGGCGCCCACGCGGAGCACGCCCGAGGGATGGCCGAAGCGGACCGCATCGCGCGTGCCTCCACCGGCGGCGCGGTGGACGACCGTGCCGGGCACGGCCGCCGCTACGCCAATGGCCACGGCCGCGGTGCCCATCATGGCGTGGTGCAGCCGGCCCATGGAGAGGGCGCGCGCCAGCAGATCGATGTCCGCCGCCTCCACGGCCTTGCCGCTGGACGCCACGTAGCCCGCAGACGGCGCGACGAAGGCGATCTTGGGCGTGTGCTGGCGCCGGGCCGCCTCGGCCACGTCCCGGATGAGGCCCATCTTCACGGCGCCCCAGGCCCGGATGGCCTCGAAGCGCGCCAGCGCGGCCGGGTCCTCGTTGATGTCCCCCTGCAGTTCGGTGCCGGTGTAGCCGATGTCGCGCGCGTCCAGGAAGATCGTGGGAATGCCGGCGTTGATGAGCGTGGCGCGGAAGCTGCCGACACCCGGCACCTCCAGGACGTCCACCACGTTGCCGGTCGGGAACATCGCCCCGCCGCCCTCCCCGCCCTCCTCCGCCGGGTCCAGGAATTCGAGCGCCACCTCCGCCGCCGGAAAGGCCACGCCGTCGAGCATGAAGCCGCCCGTCTCCTGCACCTGGCCGCCGGCGATGGGCACGTGCGCCACGATGGTCTTGCCGATGTTGGCCTGCCAGATGCGCACGGTGCAGGTCCCGTTGGCCGGAATGCGCTCCGGGGCGACCAGCCCGCCCGCGATGGCGAAGGGCCCGACGGCAGCCGACAGGTTGCCGCAGTTGCCGCTCCAGTCCACGAAGGCGCTGTCGATGGCCACCTGCCCGAACAGGTAGTCCACGTCATGGCCGGGCCGGGCCGAGGGTGAGAGGATCACCACCTTGGACGTGGACGAGGTGGCCCCGCCCATGCCGTCGATCTGCTTGCCGTAAGGGTCCGGGCTGCCGGCCACGCGCAGCAGCAGCGCGTCGCGCGCGGCGCCGGGCTGCCGCGCGGATTCGGGCAGGTCCTGCAGGCGGAAGAACACCCCCTTGCTGGTGCCCCCGCGCATGTAGGTGGCCGCAATCCTGGTCTGCGGTGCGAAAGTCATTCACGCTCCTGTGCCGTGGCTGGCGAGAAAGTCCTGGGCGAAGCGCTGCAGCACCCCGCCCGCTTCATAGACCGAAACCTCCTCGGCCGTGTCCAGGCGGCAGGTCACCGGCACCCGCAGCGTTTCGCCGTTCCTGCGGTGGATGGCCAGCACGAGGTCGGCGCGCGGGGTGCGTTCGCCAGCCACGTCGTACGTCTCGGTGCCGTCCAGGCCCAGCGTGCGGCGGTTCACGCCCGGCTTGAATTCCAGCGGCAGCACGCCCATGCCGATCAGGTTGGTGCGGTGGATGCGCTCGAAGCCCTCCGCCACCACCGCCTCCACGCCCGCCAGGCGCACGCCCTTGGCCGCCCAGTCGCGGCTGGAGCCCTGGCCGTAGTCCGCACCGGCGATGACGATCAGCGGCTGGCGGCGTTCCAGGTAGGTCTCCATGGCCTCCCACATGCGCACCACCCTGCCCTCGGGCTCGATGCGCGCCAGCGACCCCCTGCGGACCGCGCCGTCCACCACGGCCATCTCGTTGACGAGCTGCGGGTTGGCGAAGGTCGCGCGCATGGCCGTGAGGTGGTCGCCGCGGTGCGTGGCATAGGAGTTGAAGTCCTCTTCCGGCAGGCCCATCTTCGCCAGGTATTCGCCCGCCGCGCTGTCCGGCAGGATGGCATTCGATGGCGACAGGTGGTCGGTGGTGATGTTGTCGGGCAGCAGCGCCAGCGGCCGCATGCCC